>NZ_DBHIRJ010000005.1:0-184160 GCF_057275535.1 Abiotrophia sp. | reverse complement strand
AGGAAGTAACAGTCAGCTTAATCCGATAACCTGGCGAAATTTCTTTTTCGTAGACGGTGCCGACTTGGAAAGCGCCATTAGCATCAAGATTAGTCAATGATTTTGAATCACTGAAGTCTAACCAGTTAATTTGTTTCATTAAATCTGCTGGACGCTTCTTCTCTGAATCCGCTAAAGTAGGTTTCGCAATTGTGTTATTAGGATCACCATCCCGTAAACCGGTAGGTGTAGCATCTCGTCGTACACGACGAGAACGGCTAGGTTGAGTTACCTCAGTATTTGCCGTTGGTTGTTCTGAACTGGTCGCAGGGCTCGTTGCCGCCGGTTGAGCAGGTGCTGCCGGTGTAGCTGGTTTTTCAGAACTAGCTTGGTCTGCTTGTCCCTCGCTAGTCGCAGGCTCTTCCTTCTGACTTGACGACTCAGCAGCTGATGATTCAGATGTTGCCGGTGCGCTTGCTTGGTCTGATGAAGCTGAGCTAGCAGGTGTTGCGTCTGCCGCTTGATCCGGACTGGCCGCTTGGACTGCCGGTTGATGACTTGTCTCTGACGCTACTTCGTGATCTAAACTGGTTGTAGTCACATTATCTTGACTTTCAGCTTGAACCGCTGCGCCATTAGCGAAATAAATACCGCAGGCTACGGCAACTGAGGCCGCCCCGAAGCTAAACTTTTTAATCGCATAGCGCGTGACTTTCTCGCCTTGTTTTTGCTGATTCATCTGCCGATTATTCTTACTAAACATAGACTGACTCCTCCATTAAAAAAATATATGATGAAAGAAGCAAACTAACAAGGAGGTTTTTCTCAGAGAGAATCTTCACACCAAGGTAATTGGAGCCAAGGTAATGCCCTTGCTAACTTGCTTCGTTCACTTCGTCCACTATTATAGTATATGCCGAATAGAATTGCACGATGTTTTTTTGAAAATTTGACGCTAATCATCTAATAATCGTTTTATTGACGACTATAATTTTTGATGACGTCTTGTCAACCCCCTTAAAGCTCGTTACTATTACACTTTTCCAAGAGTCACTTATTCAAAAACCGAGACATAATGTCTACTTATTAAAGCTTATATTTTAGCTATTTTATAGGCGATGATTAGATAAAATACTCACTTGTCTAGTCGTTTTATTACTTTGTATCCCCTTATTAATCATCTTTCACAAAAACTAAAAAATTTTTCTTGCCTTCAAGCCTTCCGTTCTACTCTATCGTTCATAAAGAAAGCATCTAGCTCATAGCCTTAGCCCAAAACAAAAGCCAGATTGCTAGTTAGCAACCTGGCAGTTAGTAAGCCAATAACTATTCTTTTGGCGTCTGACTTAATATCTTATTTAATAAGGATTGATATTCCTGATCCGAAAGGCGCTTAAGCTCAGTAATATCTGGTAAGTGTTCCTGACTAGGGCTCAACTCATAATCTACCACATAGTCATAAGAGCGTGTATAGGCAGGATTATTATTGAAAAGGTTAAGGTTGGTATCTTCTACCACCCCCAAGAGAGTCATACGATAGCGTTGTTCCTTAGGATTGACTCGTAAGCTAAAACGCTTGAGCTTTTGGAGCACAGGGCTTGTCTTCAATTGCATTGCCTTAAGAAAATCCACCTTACCTGTCGCGATATCCGCAATGCGGTTAAGGCCAAATTCTCCTTTGCGAATCTTAGCTGATACTTCCCCTTGAAGGTCCAAACCGACCCCCTTACCTATCAAATCTAGATGGGGATTGAGTTTAAGACTAGGACCTTTGTCACTTGCTTCCCATTCCATCTTAAGACGATAATCGAGATGTAAGTTACGTGTCTGGTCAAAGAGAAACTCCGGAATTTCAGTCAACTCCGCACTGGTCATCACGGTCCCTTTGAACTCATGAATCTTAGCTTCCGGCAACTGGCTCAACTTCTTGCGGTTAGGCTCTAAGAAAAGCAGCTGGAAAGCTTCTTGATCTATGCCAACTTGCTTGAGCTGTTCCTTGCTAAGTTCGATATAATAGTCATCATAGGCTTCTAAGGCTTTGAGCTGCTCCGTTGTCAAAGACAATTCAGGGAAGAAAGTCATGCTTGCTAATAATTGACTATGCTTAATATAGACATGAGAGAGATTATCATAAGTCATCAAATCGAGTTGATACTTAAGACCTTCGCCTTTATCGCCATAATAGGTTAATTGTATCTTAGCAATGCCACGACTACGGTCCCCCACCGCTTGTACTTGGGCCGTATAAGCCCGATCCTTGACGTAGGTAAAGCCATAACGTACCTGGTAGGTTTTTAACTCATGCATAGCATCCAAGGCTGCTTGTAATTGTTCTGGTTTGGATAGTTGTGGTTCAGCCGAACTCTCAGCAGAAGTGGAGACCATTTCGGATTCAGCCACAGAACTAGCACTCTCAGACGAGGTGGCTAGGCTTTCTACTTGGCTTGTTGAGTCTACTTGCTCAGAATCTGATTGGGCCCCTACCGCCTCTGCGCTTCCTAGTACAAGCGCTAAGCCTAAGGCCAATACTCCATATGAAAAAGGTTTAATCGCTCTTGGTTTGATTGACATTTTGCCACCTCATTCCGTTTCCGAAAATCATACAAATTCATCAGTCAGTTTAACACTCTGACCGCCAAAAGTAAACTAAAATCACCCTAGTTAAGACTTTCTTAGAAAAGCCAAGTATAATTCAACAGCCCTCCACTAGTTGGATGGTTTCCCAACTAATGAGGGCTGTTTTATAGCCTATGGGTTTATTCCACAATAACTTTGCGAATTAATTCTGGCACCTGAGCGGAGTCAGCAATCGAAACAGCAGCAGACAAGCGAGACAAGACCTCGCTCACATCTTCTCGGTTACTGTGTAAAATCGCAAGTGGCTGGCCCGCCTGGATAGAATCTCCAACCTTAACACAGAGTTCAATCCCAACTGCTGGGTCGATAATATCTTCCTTGGTCTCACGTCCAGCGCCTAACATCATAGCAGCTACCCCAACTTCATCAGCCACCCATTGGCTGACCACACCCGAACTTTGGGCTAGGAATGGAATGTGGTAGCGAGCTTGAGGTAACAAGTCTAGATTATCCACAATTCTCGTATCCCCGCCTTGGTTAGCAAGGAAGGTCTTGAAGACTTCTAAGGCACGACCTGAGTCGATTTGTTCTTGCAAGAGGGCTTTACCTTCTTCTAGGCTAGTTACTCGATTTGCTGCTAGCAACATTTGACCGCCTAAAACCAAGCAAAGCTCTGTTAAATCTTCTGGTCCTTTGCCTTGAAGGGTCTGAATGGCTTCCTTAACTTCTAAGGCATTCCCAATCATGTAGCCTAAAGGCTGACTCATATCGGAGATGACAGCTAGGGTCTTACGCCCTACTTGGTGTCCAATCTTCACCATGGTATGAGCCAGAGCTTCCGCATCTGCCAAGGTCTTCATGAAGGCCCCTTCGCCTGTCTTAACGTCTAAGACAATGGCATCTGCTCCGGCCGCAATTTTCTTACTCATAATCGAGCTAGCAATCAAGGGAATGGATTGGACGGTCCCCGTCACATCCCGCAAGGCATAGAGTTTTTTATCGGCAGGGGTTAGGTTACCACTTTGACCAACTACCGCAATCTTGTAGCGATTGACATGATCAATAAAATCTTGGGGGGATAGGGTTACAGAGAAGCCAGGAATGGCCTCCAATTTATCAGTCGTCCCACCAGTGTGGCCCAAGCCACGACCACTCATTTTAGCAACTGGTACCCCACAGGCAGCTACTAGAGGTGCTAGCACCAGGGTAGTCGTATCCCCCACACCACCAGTCGAGTGTTTATCGACTTTGACACCATGAATAGCGGATAAATCAATCTCATCCCCTGACTTGACCATGGCCATAGTCATGTAACTAGCTTCTTCTTCCGTCATGCCTTGGAAATAAATAGCCATGGCTAGCGCACTCATCTGATAATCAGGTATCGTGCCATCTGTATAACCGGCAATCAGGAAATTGATTTCTTCCTGACTCAAGGCCAGACCAGCTTGTTTTTTCTCGATTAGGTCTACTACCCGCATTTAGTTCACCTCAATTGTCATTGGCTCGGCTTGATCTTTCTGATAGAGGAGAATGGTGCCGTCCGCACGCCCCACCAAGAAAGTATCACAAACATCTAGGAAGAGTCCGTGTTCGACTACCCCCACCGTATTTTTCAATTCATGAGCAAGCTGGTGAGGGTAAGGAATCTGGCCTAGTTTCAAGTCAATAATGTAGTTGCCAGAATCTGTCATATAGAGCGAATCAGACCCAACTTTACGGAAGCTTGGTTCTAGGCCTGCCGCCATCAATTGACGGAAAAGATTCCAGGACCCAAACTGCACCACCTCAACAGGCAAGGGGAAAGCTCCTAAAGTATCGACAACCTTGTCTTCGCCTACAACCCAGATAGAACGCTTGGCATTCTTAGCCACAATCTTTTCATGCAAAAGGGCACCACCGCCCCCTTTGATGCCATAGAAATCACGGGTCACTTCATCCGCCCCGTCAACGACCAAATCAATATGGTTGACCCGATCTAAATCCATGATGGTAATGCCTAACTTAAGGGCTTGCTCCGCAGTCCGACGAGAAGTAGCCACACCCACAATCTGTTTGAGACGGCCATCCGCAATACGAGCACCTAATTCTTCAACAAACCAATAAGCCGTTGATCCGGTCCCTAAACCGACCACCATGCCATCTTTGACATAGTTAGCGGCGTAACGGCCGACTAGTTCCTTGGTATCTACCATTTATTTTGCTCCTTTCTGAATAGCACGAACCCGAGCCACCAAAGGCTCCAGAGAGGATTCTTCGGTTGCATCATAAGTGGTCCCGTAAGTCTCCAGCATGGAGCGTTCTACGTCACCCAAACTGACTGTATCTAGGGAATGTTCCTTGGTATCTTCTAGTTGCTTAGCTAAGCGTTGCATAAAGTCGAGGCGTTTATAGACAATTGTCCCGCGAAAATGGAATTCAGTGATGCGCTCCAAGACTTCTGGCTTGAAGGCCGCCGCCATGAGAGGATCAAAGTTGGTTAAGTCTGGATTGGAGAGACCAACTGTGTAGAGAATCCAAGACTTGTCAGGCCAAGCCTCTATCCATTCTTGATAAACAGGAGCACCTTCTAAACGCCCTTCCAAAATACAGGTTCCCAGAATCATAATCTGACTCTCTGCCAGGAGTGTATCGGTGACCTCATTATGAGCACAGACACGGCAATTAAGTACTTTGGCGATTTGCTCAGCATAACGTTTGGTCGAGCCATAACGTGACATATAGACCACTAAACAGTTCATTACTTCCATCCCTTTCTGCATACATTACGGGTTGCTCGCGACTGACTTACGGGCACCCTTACATTCCTATTGTACCACATTTTTTCTATTCTAAGTAGCTTGAGATAGATTTCGCATTTTTTTTTGATATAATAAAAGAAAGATTGATGAAGGAGGCTTCTCCATGCCTGAACTCCACCTGACTTGCCCCGTCTGTCAGACCCAAGTAGATAAAGACTACCCTACTCACCTTAATAGCAAGACCCAAGCGCCTTTAGTGCGCGAGTTATTCGAAGGCCAACTCTTCCGTTTTGAGTGCCCTACTTGTGGTGCCGAGCGTCAACTCACTTATCAATTTCTCTATCATAATCCTCAAGTTGCCTATATGATTTTTCTCCTACCTCATTATCTGGAAGATAAGGACCACCTAGAAGAAGACTTGGAGCAAATCTTAGCAGGTCTCAACTTCTCCCTAGACCACTACCAACTGCGCTTGGTGACAAGCGTTCCTGAATTACTAGAGAAGATTCAGATTCTGGAATCCGGTCATGATGACCGCATCATTGAAGCAGTCAAAATCCTGACGGATGGGCTCTTTGCAACTGAGAAGCCTGATACACCGGTTAAGGCGCGCTACTACTATCCGAGCAAAGGTGCTGAGCGCATCCTCTATGTAACGGACCAAGATCAAATCCTGGTCGACTTACACCAGAAGCTCATTGACTTCGTCAAAGGCAAATACCGCAAAATCTTGGAAGAGGACTTACGCGGCGACTTCCACTATATTGGCTACCGCTGGGCGCTAGATTTGTTAGAAGGCAAGAAACCTGAAAGCCAGCCAGCTAGTGACAATGAAAAATAGCATATGCTAACTAAATAAGCCAGTCCCTAAGGGGCTGGCTTATTCCTTTATTTCTCTATTTCTTAACGTAGACCCAGTCTAGTTCACTAGATAAATCTGCCCGGTAGCTGTAGCCATCAAACTTAGCAGCTTGGAGTGCTTCTAGAGTCTGGACTTGATGTTCTATACAATAAGCTAGTAGCTGCCCGCGCCCTTTCTTAGAAATAGTCGAATGGCGCTTGAATCGGCCTCCCGCTTCTTCTAGAAACTGAATTCGTAAGAAGCGTCGCCGTATAGTCGGGCTAAAGACTTGTTCAAATTCTGATGACAGAAGCGACACGAGGACTTCATCACGATTGACACTTATAGATTCATCATACTGCGCCTTCCAATAGGCTTTTAGGGACTTGCCATTAACCTTGAGAGATTTCATGAAATCTAATCTATGCGGCGCAATCGGGGCATTAGCCACAATTAAGCCATAGAGCGCGGTGGCAATCAAGACATGCTGACTAGCGAAGGCTCGAGCCTTATCTGACTTAAGCATCGGCTTGAATTGACGATACATTAGGCCATCGTATAAATCCATGGCAGGATATGACGCTGCTTTTCCTGCCGCCAAAGCCTGCCAACGTTCCGCCTCGGTTACAGCTTGAACGTCAGAAATATCATAAAACTTAGCCAATTCTTCAGTTGATAAATCAACTAATTGAGCCACTACAGCCTGGCTAGCTTGAGCTAACTCAACTAACTTACCATCAGGCAAGTCTGACAGCTGCTTGGCACTTGGTATAAGAAATTTCATGCTTATCCTCCTTATCTCTTCTTTCCTACTATATCACAGAAGATAGGTTCAATCTAGCCAAACGAAAAAGGCCAGGACTCAGTCCTAGCCTTAGCTATTTAATTACTTTACCAGCCACTGGAAGCACCGCCGCCGCCGAAGCCACCACCGCCCCAACCGCCGGAACTGCCACTTGAACTACCACTTGAACCGGAGTCAGAGCCGGAACTACCAGAGCTCCACCAACCGCCTAGGATACCGCCACTACCACCGCTACCCCAGAATCCGTCGAAGAAATCATCATCGTCATCAGACCAGCGGAAGGCGTCACGGCGTCGCCGTAAGAGACGAATACCAAGTGGTATGCCAAAAGGTAAAATTAGGAAGACTGGCCAAGCACTGGCTACAAAACGCCAAGGGCTCTTAGACCAGCGCAAGGCTGTCTCATGCTCGGCACGTGCCGAGTTAGTCACCCCAAGTTGGGTCAGTTGGCTATCCGACAAGCCTAGATACTGGATAATCCCCTGTATCTGCAGACGCACTGCTCGGTCATAATCTTTAGCTTTGAGTTCACTCTTGGCAGAATCCAAGATCCGTTTGGCTGCCACATCGGGTAAGGCTTCAGCTGCCTTATTTGAGGTCTCAATCCGCATCTTGCGGTCATTAGGCGCGACCACCAACAATATTCCATTGTTAGTACCAGAGAAACCCACTTGCCATTTTTTAGCCACCTTGTTAGCTAGCTCTTCAATACTGAAACCTTTGAGATCAGCTGGCAGATAAACCCCAATTTGATATTGCTCCGAGGTCTGAGCCAGTTGCCGGTTGACCTGATCAATATAGGCTAAAGTATCCTGAGACAAAACCTTAGCCTCGTCCACAACCGACCGCTCTGGTTTATCAGGTAAGTTGTTAGTCTTAGCGCCACAACCCACCATAAACAAGAAGACAAAGCCTAGTAAGAGTAGGAATCCTCGCCATTTTTTAGTTTTCATGGTCATGCCTCCTCATAGGACTTACTGTCGCCTTAGCGGCTAGAAGAATTCAAATCTACTGTTGGTGCTACTTGCGCATCACTACTTGCTTGATACAAGTTCACCGGTTGGAAACCGAAGATTCCCGCTACCAAGTTAATTGGGAAGGAGCGAACCTTTGTATTGTACTTGGTCGCCACTTCGTTGAAAACCCCACGGGAGGTCTTGATACGGTTCTCAGTGCCTTCCAATTCAGTAATGAGATTTTCCACCTGTTGATTAGCCTTCAAATCTGGATAATTCTCTGATAAAACCAATAAACGGGACACAGCTGATGATAAGTCAGACTGGCCTTGCTCGGCTTCTGACGCGTTACCAGAACCAATCTTAGCACGGGCTTCCGCTATTTTCTCGAAGATTTCTGATTCATGACTCATATAACCCTTCACACTGTTGACTACATTAGGAATTAAGTCATAGCGACGTTGCAAATCAACTTGCACGTCCGCCTGGGCTTGAGTAACTGCATTTTGCGATGATACTAGGCCATTATAGGTACCACCTAAGGCAATGGCGATGACTGCCAGAACAGCAATCACAAATAACCACGTTTTTTTCATATTATGATCCTCCTGTCCTCTGAATCAAGTTCTCATTTCAAGGACAAGATGATTATACCATATGACGGGGCTCAGCGAATAGGACTTAGGTCCTATTCTTTGAGGTTTACCTAAATTTACTATCTTAATGCAAAAATACCCACTAAACCGTAAGGCTCAGTGGGTTGATTTAGCGTCTGAAATGATGGTCTTAGCTGATTAGACTTCATCCGCGTAGACTGCCGTCCCTAAGGCAGTAACACAGAATACATATGGAAGATAGGTGGTACCTCCTTGGGTGTTGACTGTTTCAGGTTCTAAGGTCACATAATCAAATTTAAGGTTGATAATGGCATTGCAACCTAGATCATAGGCTTGTTCCTTGAGATGGGCCAAAGTCAGGATACGCCCTTCTTCCATAACATCTACCAAACTTTGGGCCGGGTCACCTAAGGCATTGTCTCCACGCCCTCCATCCACGCCACGTGCGATAGAATGTGCTAAATCACTGGCTACAGGACCGCCATAATGGGTGATACTATAGCCATCAAATCCCTGTCCCGTAGTCACAACAATATTGGCAATTCCTTGCTCCCGTTCTTTTTGCTGGGCAAGTTGATCAGCAAATTCCTCATCTTGGTCTGCCAAATAGTTCTGAAATTGGTCCAATAAATAATCGAGGTCCACATCATCTTCTAGATAGGAGCCGGTAAGAGAAAACTTCACTGCGATTCCTTGGTCTTGAAGGAAGGCCTCAAAAGCCTCTTTATCCAAATTATAGTCACGTACAATATCTTTAATTTTCATACGGCATCTACCTTTCTGCTTCTTTTTTTGGGGGCGTCAGTCACTTCTAAAATATATTTCATATTGGAAAGTGGATAGTTTAATTTTACTACTCATGCTTATGGGGCACAAGAAATAGGAACCTAGCCTCATTAATCCTCAGTAACGGAAAGCAAGAGAACCCACCAAGCCAAGCGCTCAATGAGTTCTCATCTATTATTTTCCCCATTCTTCTCTGAGGACCCCATACTTGACGCTATCATAGTATACCCCTTGCCAGTAGCGGACTTGACGAATACAGGCTTCTTGTTGCCAACCGAGACCTTGGGCGCAGCTCATCATACCAACATTCCCACTCCAAGTTGTTAATCCCAAATGTTCTAATTCAGGAAAGCGAGCGAAAGTATCAGTCGTCCACAGCTCCAAAGCCTTCCGCCCCACACCCCTGTTCCAGCAATTTGCATCATAAATGACAATTCCTACTTCCATCCAACGAGTTCGTCGATCTTCCCAAATTCGGGAGACCATTCCCACTGCTTGGCCTTCTACTTGGATACAACGCACACCTTCACTTAAGAGAAAAGCTGCCACGCTACTAGAGGCAAAATCTTCAAAACTCTCATATGCTTGATACTCTTGAAAGTAAGGTGCATCCCAACGCGCCCACTCAGGTTCCGCATCACGAAATCCCAACTCCCAAACGGCTCGCAATTTGTTTTCATCAAAAGTGACTAATTCAATATTCTGATTCATGTTGATTCTCCTTCTTATCTCAAACTACCTTTTGTGGGTTCTAGGATGATTGACAGACAAAATTGTTACCTTCATTCTACTAGCTGGGAGACAGTTCATCAAGATATAGAAACTAAAACCTATGCTTAATTTAGCTATAGCTCCACTCAAAGTCACAATATTCTTATATCAGTTCGGGTTAACCACAAAAAGGCTGACATCCTGAGATGTCAGCTTGATACTTTATTTTTCTAGCAAGAGTTTGCGAGTCAGGAAGTTGAAGACCATGACAATAGCTGTCACCGCCACCTTGGCTGGCATGACCGGCCAATGCATGGCATCGACTGCCACCCACATGAGTCCAGCGGTTAGAGCCAGCCCAAGTATGCTTAGGACTAGAAAAAGCAAGAACTCTTGATGTTTTTGTTCCGGACTAAACTTGCTTTCGAAAGTGAAACGCATACTTGCCCAGTAATTGAAGATGGTAGCTAGGATAAAAGCGATAATGACTGCTAGCTGATAGTGCCAGCCCAGGATACCATTGAGACCATAGACGATAGCAAAGTCAATTAGTGTCGAGAGTCCACCAACCACCAAGAAACTCAAAATTTGAGTCGATAATCTATTTTTCACTATTTAGCCTCAATCTTGACCTCTAAGAAATGGTCATTGTATTCAACGAGTTTGGATTGACCCAAGCCCTTATAAACTTCTAAGCGAGCAATGAGTTCATCGTCAGGGTAAAAAGCAGTGTCTTGCGTGACCTCTTCAGGCAACTGCTCCATCGCAGTCTTGTTGGGAGTTGCATAGCCAATATACTCGGCATTGCGCGCTGCTACATCAGGGCGCAAGAGGAAGTTAATCAAGGCATAGGCACCTTCTACATTGCGCGCTGTTTTAGGAATGACAATGTTATCAAACCAGATGTTGGAACCTTCCTTAGGTACTGTATAGGCTAGCTTAGGATTGCGTTCCAAGGCAGTCTTGGCTTCACCCGAAAAGGTAATACCGACACCAGCTTCACCTTGAGATAGGTACATCTTAATCTCATCCGACACCATAGCCCGTATGTTTGGCATTAATTGCTTGAGCTTAACTGTCGCCAACTCAAGCGCTAGGTCATCCGTTTCATTGAGGGAGTAGCCCAAGGATTGGAGCCCAATCCCCATTACCTCACGCGCGCCATCATAAATCAGAATGTCATTACGCAATTCTGGTCGCCAGAGATCATTCCATGACTGGAAGTCTTCTTCGCTGTATTTGCTGGTGTCATACACAATCCCAAGGGTGCCCCAGAAGTAAGGAACTGAATACTTGTTGTCCGGATCAAAGTCCAAGTTCAAGAAACGTTGATCCAAGTGCTGTAAGTTGCTAAGCTTACTGTGTTCCAAAGGCAAGACCATGCCGTCCTTCATCATTTCCTGAATCATGTACTCACTAGGAACCGTGATATCATAAGGAGTCCCACCTTGACGGATTTTAGCCATCATGGCCTCGTTAGAATCAAAGGTCTCATAGATGACCTTGTAACCTGTCTCAGCCTCAAATTCCTTGAGTAGTTCTGGGTCGATATAATCGCCCCAGTTATAGAAGTTAATGACCTTGTCACCGGTATAGCCTTCTGCATGTTCCAACTGATAGCGAATACCGAAGAGGACGGCACTAATTGCCAGAATAGCCAGAATCCCTTGAACAATCTTACGCACGACGGCGGCCTCCCTTCTGGGCCTTAGCCATACGGTTGAGTCGGCGTTGTTCCCCTGTTTGGATGAAGTAATAACCGATTACCAAAATCAAACTCATGATAAACATCAAAGTTGAGATGGCGTTGATTTCAAGGCTAATTCCGCGCCGTGCACGCGAGTAGATTTCCACTGATAAGGTTGAGAAACCATTCCCTGCCAAGAAGAAGGTGACTGCAAAGTCATCCAGAGAATAGGTAAAGGCCATGAAGAAACCGGCCATAATCCCTGAGGCAATGCTTGGCAAGACTACTCGGGTCAAGACTTGGAAGTAGTTGGCCCCTAAGTCTTGGGCAGCCGTCACCATGGTATCATTCATTTCATAGAGACGCGGCAGTACCATAAGGACCACAATTGGGACGTTAAAGGCAACGTGGGCCAAGAGAACACTAAAGAAACCTAATTGAATGGCCAAGAGACTGAAGAGAATGAGGAAACTTGCCCCAATCATAACGTCAGGCGTTACCATCAAGATATTGTTAAGGTTCAGTACTAACTGGCGCTTAGATTTCTGTCTCAAATAATAAATCATAATGGCCCCTAAGGTCCCAATGGCTGTTGCCAACAAGGCTGATAAGAGGGCTAAAATAAAGGTGTTGAGAATGAAAATCATAAGACGGGTATCGCCAAAGACCTTGGTATAGTGGTCTAAAGTAAAGCCAGTAAAACTATTCATATCCCCTCCTGCATTAAAGGAGTAGAAAATCAAATAGAAAATTGGCAAGTAGAGAACGGCGAACATAAACCAGAGATATAGGTTAGAAAACTTAAAAATCTTATTCATGAGTCATGGCCCCCTTATCCTTACGGTCGCGGGTTAAGTACATGACTAGAACCATAAGCACCATGAGGACGACCCCAATGGTAGAACCCATGCCTCGGTTCTGAGTGACCATGAAGTGTTGTTCAACGGCTGTCCCCAAGGTAATGACCCGGTTCCCACCGATGAGACGGGTCAACATGAAGAGAGACAAGGACGGAATAAAGACCGCCTGAATCCCTGAACGCACGCCAGGCATAGACAGTGGGAAGACAACGCGACGAAGGGTCGCCCATTTTGAGGCCCCTAAGTCTGAAGAAGCTTCCATCAAGGAATGTGGAATCTCCGTAATAGAGTTATAAATTGGCATAATCATAAATGGCAATTCGATATAACCAGCTACCAAGAGAAAGGCCGCATCGGTAAAGAGCAACTGCTTGGGCCCAATCCCCATAAAAGTCAGGAATTGGTTGACTGAGCCAGTCTGACTCAGGAGACCGATGAAGGCATAGGCCTTGAGCAAAAGGTTAATCCAAGTAGGCAGTAGCACCAAAAGCATCCAGAGCTGACGGTGCTTGGTTTTGCTAAGCAGATAAGCCATTGGATAGCTAAGAGCTAGCGTAATGATAGTCAAGAGCCCAGCATAGATAAAGGAGTTCATGGTCATCTTGATATAGTTAATAGAAGAAAAGTACTCAGCATAGTTGGCCAAGGTAAAGTTCCCATGAATATCAAAGAAAGATGAACCTAAAACTAAGACTAAGGGTAAAATAACGAAGAGACCTAGCCAGAGATAATAAGGAATGGCATAGAGATGGTTATATTTGCGGTTCATAGGCCCCCTCCTAGTCTTCGTACTGTTCTAGGCGGGCATCGAAATCTTCTTCCGACTCATTGAAGCGCATTACGTGGATGGCATCTGGTTCAAAGAAGAGACCTACTTTGGACCCAGCGCTTACCTTCTTAGTTGTATGAATCATCCACTCATTGCCATCTTCGTCATAGGCGATGACTTCGTTGAAGACGCCACGGAAAAGCATGGTGTCGACGGTCGCAATCAACTTGCCCTTTTCAGGCGTGGTTACATCAATATCTTCTGGTCGGATGACAATCTCAACCATTTCACCAGCTGGAATACCAGCATCCTCACAGTCAAAGACCTTACCAACAAATTCTACGCGGTAATCTTCAATCATACGAGCATCCACAATGTTAGATTCACCGATAAAGTCGGCAACATAGTGGTTAATTGGCTCATCGTAAATGTCTACTGGGGTCCCTGATTGGATAATTTCCCCGTTATTCATGACAAAAATCCAGTCTGACATGGCAAGCGCTTCTTCCTGGTCATGAGTGACGAAGACGAAGGTAATGCCTAGTCGACGTTGCAGTTCACGTAATTCGTACTGCATGTCTGTCCGTAACTTCAAGTCCAAGGCTGATAAAGGCTCATCTAACAAGAGCACTTCTGGCTCATTTACCAAGGCACGGGCGATGGCCACACGTTGGCGCTGCCCCCCAGACATTTCTGAGATAGCACGATTCTCATAACCTGAGAGTCGAACCATCTTGAGGGCTTCCGTTACCTTCTCCTTGATGGTTGCCTTATCTACCTTTTTAACAGATAGACCGAAAGCAATATTGTCGTAAACATTCATATGAGGGAAGAGGGCATAGTCTTGAAAGACTGTATTGACCTTCCGTTGATTGGCGGGCACGTCTGTGACTGGCTCGCCATCCAAATAAACCTGACCACTAGTGGCCGAAGAAAAGCCTGCGATAATTCGTAAGATAGTGGTCTTACCGCAGCCAGAGGGACCTAATAAGGTATAGAACTTGCCTTTTTCAAGCTCCATATCAATCGACTTTAAGACTTGCTGGTCATCATAAGACTTAGTAACGCCTTTGAGAACCACGCTGTGTTGCGTTTTATTCATTACATTGCTCCTGTTGCCCCCATAGGGGTTATTTTTTCGACAATTATTGACTCCTTTTGGGTAGTTTTTTTGCCATGAGGGGACCCCTCACTGAGTTTGATTATAGCAGTTATGGTAGGGAATTACAATGTAAAAAACTGAGACTAAACTCAGCTTGAAAAAAGAAAAAACTCGCCTAGCAAAAGGCGAGTGAAATGGGGGTATAGGGACTCGAACCCTAGACCCAATGATTAAGAGTCATTTGCTCTACCAACTGAGCTATACCCCCATAAAGCTTAAGTAGCTTACTTCATTATCTTACACCTGTTTTCATCAAATTTCAAGCCCTAAAGTCAAGAAAAAGCGAAAAATTCTCTCGCTCTTTCCTAGCCTATAAGTAGCTACCAAGATACAAAATAGCGCCTGCCCTAATGGGCAAGCGCTAAATGAAATTATTTTTTGAGATTCTTAGAATTGGTCATGATGGCATCAACCAAGCCATATTTAACCGCCTCTTCAGCTGACATGTAGTTGTCGCGATCTGTATCGCGGGCAATAACCTTAAGGGTTTGACCAGTACGTTCGGCCAAAATCTTGTTAAGCGTATCGCGAGTCTTCAAAATATGCTTTGCGGCAATTTCAATTTCGGTCGCTTGACCTTGGGCTCCACCTAAAGGTTGATGAATCATAACCTCAGCGTTAGGTAAGGCATAGCGTTTGCCCTTTTCCCCTGCGGCTAGAAGGAAAGCCCCCATAGAAGCCGCCATCCCAATTACGATGGTTTGTACATCGGCATTGATAAAGTTCATGGTATCGAAGATAGCCAAACCGGCAGAGACACTCCCACCTGGTGAATTAATATAGAGATAAATATCCTTGTCAGGATCTTGGGCATCCAAGAACAAGAGTTGGGCAATTACACTGTTAGCCACCGCATCATCAATAGGACCGGATAACATGACAATACGGTCTTTTAAGAGTCGTGAATAAATATCGTAGGCGCGTTCGCCACGTGACGATTGTTCAATGACTGTAGGAATTAAGTTCATTCCCTTTCCTCCTTCGGATTCGGCTCTGAGCCGATTACTACTGTCTCAGTATACCCTTTTGGTCAATAAAGGTCAAGCAGGATGCTCCTGCATCAGCTCTGCTAGGCAAACGCCAAGGGCAAAAGAAAAAGCCATCCGATTGGATGACTTCCTCAACATTACTATAATTAAGCTTCCTTGGCTACGACTTGTTTGCCGTCGTAGTAACCACAGTTTGAGCATACACGGTGACTTAAACGTAATTCACCACACTCAGGACAAGGGTTCATTCCTGGAACAACTAATTTGAAATGGGTACGACGTCTGTTTTTACGTGCTTTTGAAGTTCTTCTCTTTGGTACTGCCATGGTTTACACCTCCTGAAAAATTTGTGGAATGAATAAGATTACTCATCCGCATTGGCTTCGTTTAATAGAGCTCTTAGATTAGCAAAGCGTGGGTCCCCTGCTTCCGATGACTGACGTTCTAGACTTGCTAGATAATCCGTCTCCGTCAACACAGCCCAATCCTTGCCACTTGGTAATGCAGCCGTCTCTTCCTCTTCACCAACGACACGCATTGGGAGATTCAACAGTAAGGCATCGATGACTGCTAACTCGAGGTCGATATAATCGTGTTCGAGCACAATTGTCGTCTCCTCGTACTCATCGGCATTCGCATCATATTCCGGCATCACATAGCGTTCGTCAATCGGAACTTGTAAATGAACCGGTACAGGTTCTAAGCTGCGAGTTGATGGCAATGTCATCACTGTACTTGCGGTACAATGCAAGAATATTTCCTGTCCATGAGCAACGAAATAACCTGTTACTTGAACGGGAGTTAAATGGAGAATTGACGGTTCCATCGCTTGCACCTTGGCCGCCACATCCAATTCGACATCGAAGTGGAGTAGCTCTTCCTTGTGGTCGCGAATTTTACGTAAGGTCCATTTCATCTAATATCACCTCTAAAACGACTCTTGTATTATACTTAAATTTTAGGGTCCTGTCAATCGTTTCTGGCCCCTTTTCAGCCTAGCTTTCTAATTTTTTTGTCAAAGAAAGCTGAGAACTTGTTTAGGTTGGACTTGTGACTGAATCTGCCCTCCCGGGCGTAACTGGTAGATGGTGTCCGCAACTAAATTCCAGCCATAATCCTTCTCATAAGCAGGTTTATATTGGCTAAAGACTCTTAAATCCTCTTGCTTACGCCAGGCCCCCAGCCAAGATCGCCCCGCTTGAGAGGCATCTAACAATCTGAAGGCTTGGGGTGTCGTTTCCCGGTTAAAGGCAGTCACTGCCGTCTGAGGAATTTGCAAGAGAATGGCCATGGCCACTCGCTGAATGGCAGCTTGAGTCCAACGTTTGGAAATCATGGCCTGACGCCAGTCCTCCCATTTCTCCTTAATCTCAGCTTGAGACTTAAAGCGATTGGCTAAGCCTTCTTTGACACCGGCTATTTGCTCTAGAGAAGCCAGAGGTTGGGTCAGTAACTGATAGCGCAGGTAAGGCCAGTAGGCTGACCAAGGTGCATCCAGTTCAGGTCTAAGCTGCCCCTGGAGGCCAGGTGCTAAATCTGCCGTCACTTCCTGGCCCCGGCGAAAGGCTTGGCGAATAGCAGACCCACTCAGAATTGGCTGGCCATCCTCAGTTTCCTGCAAGCGAGGCAGGCTCAGCACCTGACAATCAGGGGCTAGCTGAGCGAGTGTCTTAAGATATTGAAGCCCCAGCTGGTGATTGGCCTGCCAAGGCGCTAGATCCGACCAATTAGCCAGAGACTGAATAGCCACTTGATAGGCTGCTGGGTAGGCTAACCCAGTCTTGAGCGCATCTTGAATTTCCTTGTCGATATGAGCCTGATGCTGAGCTTCCCAAGCCAGGAAGTCCTTAAGTTGGGCAATATGGGCACTTTCTGTTCCAAAGACAATCCGCTCCACACCTAACTTGGCTAAGATAGCCATCCCATGTCGACCAAAGTAATCCGCTGACTGCAAACTTGCCAGGGTCGGTAATTCAATCACTAAATCGGCCCCTGCGGCTACCGCAGCTTGAGCCCGATGCCATTTGTCTATGATGGCAAACTCGCCGCGTTGGACCACATTGCCACTCATTAAAACCAGAATCTGGTCTTGGGGAAAGTGTTGCTTGACCCAGTCCAGTTGGTAGGCATGCCCCCGATGTAGGGGATTATACTCCGCCAAAATTCCTATCAGGGCCATGGTCTAGCCTCCTTTCCTGACTCTTTACTTACTAGCGCGGAAGAACCAACGGTCAGCCGTCTGCCCTTCCTGATAATAGGCCTGGCCGAAGTCCACTAGTACTTCTACCTGGCTAAAGCCAGCTTCTCTCAGCGCTGACTGGTACCAAGCTAAAGGATAGGTTCTTTCTTCTAAGTTGACGTCTGTCCTTTGATAATGGCTCCCGACTTGTTCAAAGACTGTCAGATAGTGTTGGACACTTAGTTGATCCAAGTCCGACTCACTATCCCACAATAAGGCATAGCGGTCGTCACTATCAAAGTATGAAAAACCATCAAAATTCTCAATTTGTTGCGGTGTCCAAACGTCAAACAAAAGTTGCCCTCCTGGAGCCAATCGCCCAAATAACTCTTTCAAGGCTTTGGCCACCTGGTCAGGACCGGCCAAGAAACAAAGAGAGTCCGCATAACAGGTGATGAGATCATAATCTTGGTCTAAGGCACTCAGGTCCAAAAGATCTGCTACCAGATAGGCAGAATTCTCACTGTTGCCTGGCTCTTCCTGGGCAACCTTAATCATGGCCGGGTCGTAGTCAAAGCCTAAAATTTGGCCACAGAAAGGCGCCAAAAGCTGAGTGAACCAGCCCGTCCCACAGGCAGCATCTAAAACCTTGCCTGGAGCTTGATCCCGGCTAGTCAAGGTAAAGTCCAACCAGCGTTCATATATTTCTAAATCATTGAAGTGGTCGTAGACATGGGCTATTTGACTGAAGTTACCGGTGGTCATTGGGCACTAACCCAGTCGCTAACATCCACTAAGGGTGCATCTCGCCATAATTTCTCTAAATTGTAGTGGTCGCGTTCAGTGTAATGGAAGACATGGATAATGACTTCCACTAAGTCAATCAGAACCCACTTACCACCGTCTTTACCTTCGACGTTCTTGACTTCTAGGCCTTCCTTGTGGGCCGCCTCTACGATAGAGTCCACAATGGCATCCAATTGTTTATCGTTGCGCGCATGCGTAACTACAAAGTAGTCAGCAATAGGGGTCACATTACGTACATCTAAGGCCACGATGTCTTGAGCCAAACGGTCATCGGCTGCCCGAACGGCTAATTCTAAAATTTCTAAAGCTGTTTTTGTCATAGGTTCCTCCTAAATCCCCTCTTGGCACCAGCGGTTGTAAATTTCTACCGCCCCATCAAAGAGAGGTTTTTCCTTGTCAATTAAATAAGTTAAAGTGCGCTTGATTTTGTACCAGCATGCCGCGTCCAAATCAGTTGCAGCAAGCTCCCGCGCTACGTCCACGCCTGGAAAATCGCGTCCTGGTTCCATATAGTCGGCTAGATATAGAATCTTACCGATTAAATCAAATTGATACCAGCCCACAGTGTGGCCAGCCACCGCTTCTAGGATGCGACGGTCAGTCACACCATAGCGGTCCATGAGGATTTGAGCTGCGGCAGGGCCATGTAGAATGTCGCTGCCTTCTTGACTTAAATCCACTTGTGGCCAAAAAGTCTGAGCCAGAACACGCGCCTGCTCCACATCCAAATCTTTGGCATAGTCATGAGCTAAAGCTGCAATGCTGACCGCTTCGGCATCCGCTCCATAGCGTTCAGCCAATTCAATAGCCGTCTGCTCCACCCTCAGAACGTGCTGATAACGTTTGGGTTTGATACGTTGAGCCAAATCATCCAAGAAGGCCTGACGATTGGTATTCCAATAAGTCATGTCTGCCTCCCCCTATGCTCGACCAAAGGCCGTTTTGTAGAGCCCTTGCGCATCAATGTAAGCAGCCACTGCCTCAGGCACCTGATAGCGAATGCTTTGATCACAGAAGACCCGCAAACGAATATCGGTTGAACTGACAGGCAAGGTTGGGGCTTCCACCCATTCAACCGGCCACTCGGTCTCGGGCATAGGCGTCCCAACTGGCTTTTGCGCTACAAATTGGACTAGCTCAGCCAATTGCTCAATCTGATGCCATTTATGTAATTTCTGAGCTCGGTCTGCTCCCATCAGGTAATAGAACTGAGCGTCTGGGAAGAGGCGACGGAAATAACGCATGGTATCGACTGTAAAAAGTTTGTCTCCATGCAAAAGCTCATAAGGTTGAATCTTGAAGAAGGGATTATCCTGAATGGCCAGTTGCACCATCTTAAGCCGATGAATGACGGGCACATCTGTCCCCTCTTGCTCGTAGTGACGCTTGGCTACCGGCATAAACCAGACTTCGTCTAATTCCAATTCCTTCCCCACCTGCTCAGCTAGTAGCAAATGGCCTAAATGCGGTGGGTTAAAGGCCCCACCCAGTATGCCAATGCGTTTAGGCCCCTGAACCTGTACTTCTTGAGCTAGGCTAGTCAAGGTCTTGCCTAGGGTTTCCGTTTGTGTCATCATGCGATCACCTCTTTGAATGATTGGCTTAAGTCAGCCCAAGTATGGGCATGGTCTTACTTGATTTTCTTAAGATCAGCAGATAATTTCTGATATTTGGCAATATGAGAAGATCGGTAGAGCACGCCTGTGTGGCCGATAACCTGAACCACCTGGGCATCAAGGGCATAGGCAATCTCTGCCGTTACTTCCCGAATTTCTTCTTCGCTATTCTGCAGGACCTTAAACTTAATTAGTTCCCGCTTTGTCAAGGCCTGATCCACCTGATCAAGGAAAGTTTGGCCTAGACCTTCCTTGCCCATCTGAAAAATTGGTTTTTCGTGATGAGCAATCTTTTTAAGATGGTTAACTTGTTTCTTGTTAAGTGATGTCACTTGCTTGTTCCTCTTGTCTTTCTTAAATAATAGCGTCTCGAACGGTCACTGCTACCCCTTTGGGTACCCAAACCGTCACACGGACAGGCCGATTCACGCTGAACCAACCTAGACCTGAGATGGCCACATCTTGGTCCTGACTGAGGGTTAATTCTTTAGCCACTAGGTCAGGAAAATCAGCAGCTTCATCCTCACTAGGTGGGCTTAGTAAGCCACCTTTGTGTTGGGCATAGAAGGCATCCGCCTTGTCCAACTTGGTGCGGTGTAGGTAGCAATCCTTGGAGACATAATAGGTAAAGGAGGTCCGCTCCCCTTTTTCAAAATCAACCCGGCCAACACCCGCTAAGAAAATGGTCTGCCCCGCATTAAGCTGGAAAGTCATAGGCTTGAAAGGCTTGCTTGGCAAAAGCTTGCGCATGGCCTCCCGAGACAGATAATGGGCTAGTTGGGTCCGGTGGATAATCCCTGGTGTATCAATAATAGCGTGGTCAGGCGTCAAGGGGATATGAATCATATCCAAAGTCGTACCTGGATGATTGGAGGTCGTTATAATCTGCCCCTCTCCACCATAATGGGCTAGAAGCTGATTGATCAGCGTAGACTTACCCACATTGGTAACCCCTACGATATAAATATTACGGTCATGGATATTGGCTTCAATCAATTCCAGCAGTTCGGTTAGGGTATGGCCCTTATGGGCGCTCCCAAGGATAATATCTTGTGGAAAGAGGCCATTGTCAGCCAGAATGCCTTTGAGCCAATGCTTGACGCGATTCTGACGGGTCACCTTAGGTAGTAAGTCGAATTTATTCCCGAAAACCACAAAAGGTTGGTTGCCAATAAAACGGGCCAAGCCATGGATAAGACTGCCTTCGACATCGAAGATATCTAAGACATTGATAATCAAGGCATTATCATGGGCAATTTCGCTGAGCTTGTCTAGGAAGACTTGGTCAGGAATTTGCAGGTCTTGTAATTCATTGTAGTGGCGTAACTTAAAGCAACGTTGGCAGTAAAACTGCCCTTTTTCTAAGCCCTTAGCTAAGGCAGACGCTGGTAAATAACCAGCTTGCTCAGGATCCTGACTTTGAATGGTTGCCCCACAGCCAATACATTGGTAGTGTTCCTCAGTCAAGTTGATCCCCCCAGTCCCCTTTGCGTTTAATGCCAACTAACTTAAGCGCAAGTCGTTCAATAGCCCGGTTGGCCCAAGTATAGAAGTTATCGTTGCGAGCGATTGGTTTGACCAAGATGCTAGCCATTTTAGCTCGGTTAGCCCCGATAATATCGGTCATGATTTGGTCGCCAATCATAATAGTATTAGCCTGACTAGTTCCCAAAGCATCCAAAGCCACCTGGAAATTCTTGCGACGTGGCTTGAGTGCGCCTGCCTTGTAGGGAATCCCTAGTGGTTCAGCTACCTTGGCAACTCGCTCCACCTTATTGTTGGATAAGATATAAATCTTAACACCGGCTTGCGTCATACGGCTAATCCAATCTGCCATTTCTTCTGTATAGTTCATATTATTCCAAGCAATGACGGTATTATCTAGGTCAATAATAGCCGCCTCATAGCCCCGCTTGAGCAGGTCTTGGGGCTGGATATCATAGACCGAGTTAATAGTCCAACTTGGCGTTATGTAGCGTTTCATTCACACATTGCTCCTTTAAAGTCTATCACCTCCATTATAGCATAAGAAAGCCCGCTCGTCCTTGATTTCGTCGGCTTTAATCAAACCTTAAGCTTCTACTTAAGCCCACCAGCAAATTAAAAGAGGCTAGGAGCCATGGCCCTAACCTCTTTGTCTCATTTATTAACCTAACATCTCGAAAATTTCGATTGCTACTAGGTCGATGTCATCGTATTGGAAGACAGACCCAGATTGGTGGTCAGTCAGTTCAAAGGTGTCACTTTCTTTTACATAAGCAACTTGGCATTTTTCCACGCCTTCAATCTCGAAGCGGCGTACTTCTACATCACTTTCGGTATGGGTCATAGCTTCTAAACGTTGGATAATCCCATTTAATACTGAACTTTTCATAGTTTCACTCCATTCTTAACTCTGCTGCCCATTGCGCTACGATTTCTCGCCATGAGGCAAAGTCTGGACAACATTCCTCAAACTACAATGTTATCATATCTTACTTTCAAGCTAGACGCAAGTTTCTCACTCTGACTGCCACCATAATTTGATAAGCGCCTGGGTCCCATCATCTTCATGGCCAGCTGCACAGAGTTTATCGTAGAGTTGCCAAGCCAGACTGGTAGCTGGTAAATCCAAGCCCATAGCTTCTGCTTCAGCTAAGGCTATTCCTAAATCTTTCTTGAAATGCTTAGCGAAGAAGCCTGGTGAATAGTCTTGTCGCAAGATACGAGGTGCATAGTTGGCCATGGACCAGTTGGATGCACTGCCGGCCCCAACCGTCTCTAAGACAGAATCAAGGCTTAAGCCCGCCGCCTTAGCATAGACCAACATCTCAGTCAACCCCGTCATGGTCCCAGCAATCATAATCTGATTAGCCATCTTGGTGTGTTGACCTGCACCTGGGCCACCTTGACGTTTAATTGTCTTACCCATCACTTCCAAGTAAGGCAAAACACGCTCATAGCTTGTCTTGGCTCCGCCTACCATAATGGTCAAGCGCGCCTCTCTAGCGCCCAAATCGCCACCTGATACTGGCGCATCTAAGGCTTCAACACCCAATTCTAGGGCTTTCTCAGCAATTTTAACTGCTAATTGAGGGGTAGATGTGGTCATATCCACGAAACAACTACCCGGATGGGCACCGGCAAAGAGGCCCTCTGGACCAAAATAGGTGCTCTCAACATCCTGAGGATAGCCTACAATCGTAAAAACTAGGTCACAAGCCTGGGCTAGCTCTTTGGGCGTATCTGCCCATCGGGCACCCGCCTGCAACAAGGGCTCCGCCTTAGCTTTTGTCCGTGTATACAGGACTAGCTGATAACCCGCGCCCATCAGGTGACGCGCCATCGCGGCTCCCATAACACCTAGGCCAATAAATCCAACGCTTGCCATGTGCTTAACCTCCCATCAGTTGCTTGTAACGATACTTAACGCCGGCCACAACTTTGTTTAGGCCACTATTCCGCTTACGACGTTTGTTTTGCTTAATCACTTCTTGATAGAAATCCGCCACTTGCTGCTCAAAATGCTCGAGCGACAGCGGATAAAGCAATTGGCGGTCAATATTTGGCCGGAAACCGGCCTCTATCTTAGCCAAATAATCTAGGATAGCTCGATCAAAATCTTCAAAATCATCGAACAAGGCACCAAAATTATCATTGGTCATAATGCCAGCCAAGTAATCATTGCGCTTGGCTATAATCGGTAGACGGTTGGCAAAAGCCTCTAAATAGGTCAAACCTTGTGACTCTGACATGCTGGCATTAATATAGAGGTCCGCCATTTGGTAATAAGCAGAGACTTGGCTGTGTTCTACCTCACCGACAAAGATCGGCTTAATGCCTAAATCCTTTGCCTGTTGCTCCAAGACTGGACGCTCTGGCCCCTCACCTACAATGACTAATTTGGCTTGTGGCAACTTATCTAGGACTCTTGGATAGACCTCCAAGACTGCCGCGATATTTTTTTCCTTGGACAAACGCGAGAGAGAGAGAAGCACGATATCATCTTGGCTCAAACCTAATTTCTGGCGCAAGCTATCACGGCCTTCCGGATTGTAATCTGGAATCTCAACCCCTGTTGGAATGACTCGGATAGGCGCCTTAATGCCATAAGACGTCAAGGTGTCCTTGGTCATGAGGCTAGGGGCAATAACCCCATTTCCTTGGTCACAGAAGACCTTGGATAAGACCTTCACTGTGCCAGGGCGAATTAACTTGCCGTTGAGAATATAGTGGGTATAGTTTTCATACATGGTGTGGTAGGTATGGATAGTCGGAATCTTGAGACGACTTGCCACATAACGGCCCGCTAAACCCAGACTAAATTCCGTATGGGTATGGACCAAGTCCAATTGATAATTACGGGCAATCTTAAGGCAGCGCTCAAAACCTGAATAGGCCACCCGCCGATCCTCAAAACTTACAAAAGGCACGCTAGGCAGACGCACAACGCCTGGTTCTGGCCTCGCATTGGGATCAGTTGTAGTGAAGATAATGACTTCATGTCCTTGGCGAACCAACTCATCCCTTAGGAGTTTGACTGAAGTCGATACCCCACTCACTTGCGGAAAATAGGTATCCGTAAAAAAGCCAATATTCATTCGATGTTTCACCTACTTTGCTAATGTCTACTCTTATTATAAAGAATTTTGAACTAGAATTAAACCCTAATCCCTTGTTACTGAACTAGTAGTCTGGTTTTAGGCCCATCCGGCAGGATTTTTAGATAGAAATCATGTGCTTGATCTTGAGCATAATAGAGACTAGGCACTTGGATTTGAGCCACTTCCTGACCCGCTTCAAAGCTTACCTGGTATTGGGCGTCCTCATAAACGCGTCCATGTACGCCAGTCCCCGGTTCAGTAGCAAGTTTAATCTTAAGTACCTGACTCAAATCCCCCTGTCGAAGCAAAGTGACGGTCAAAGGTTGACCTTTAGTTCCCTTATAGCAAGCTTGCCCAAAAGTCACTTCATTTGACGTTTGCTGAGCCTTGGCTTGATTTGGCCAACGGTAGACTGCTAGCCCACTCAGGATTGGTGCCGCTTGCGCCTGATCAAGTACCAGTCGTAGACGCTGAGTCTGAACTAGCGGCCCTTTAACTAGTCGACGATAGCCTAGGGTCTGACCTTGTGCAAATGGTTGCCACTGGCCCGTTTGATCTAAGTAGTCGATGTGAAAGGCAGACACCCGTTGACCATACTGAATGGCTTCTTGAATTTGGACTAGGTCGAAGCTAGCAACTTGAGGTAGGACTAACTCTAGCACGTTATCATGGCAAACAGAAGCCTGCCAAAGACCCGATTGATCTAGTAATTGATTCTGCGACTGTCCATTGCTATCTAGGACTTGGCCACCTGCTAAATAGTTGGTTTCATAGAGGGCTTGCCGAGCAAGCTGGAAGTCTCGTAGAACCTCAATATCTGCCTCAACAAACTGACCTCGGCGATTAGGCGGGATGTTGAGAAGTAGCGGACTACCCTTGCCAACCGAATGAAGGTAAATATCCATCAGTTCAGCCACTGACTTTGGCTGCTGATTATCATGATAGAACCAGCCTGGGCGGATGGAAACATCCACCTCAGCTAAGGAGTAGAGGTCCCCTTCAGGGTCCCCATGGTTGAGATAATCAACATCCCCCTGCCGCAGACGGTCAGCCTTGACCTTCTGCCAAAGTGGGTCGCCTCCGTAGCCACGTTCGTTGCCTACCCAGCGCAAGGCGGTCGGTTCTGTTGAGAAGATTGCGATAGGATAACCTTGCGATTCAATATAGTCGAACCAACGTTTAAAATCATAAGTCACAGCTTGGGCCCCTTCGCCACGCGCGCCATCTAACCAGACTTCGACAAAGCGCCCTTGGTGGCCATAAGCTGGATTCTCGAACAACTCTTGCAATTGCTTAAAGTAATAGTCGTTATAGGCCTCCTGGCGATCAACATGATAATCAGGATGGTGGGCATCCCAAGGCGATAGATAGAAGCCAAGGGGCAGATCATAGCGATTGGCTGCAGCCGATACCTCAGCCAAGACATCCCCTTGTCCGAGTCGCCAAGGACTAGCTTTGACATTGTGGTCCGTATAGGCTGAAGGATAGAGGACAAAGCCATCGTGATGTTTGAGCACTAGAATAAGACGTTTGAAGCCTGTTTCCTTAAGCACGCGAACCCATTGGTCAGCATCAAAGTCACTAGGATTAAAGTCTTCTGGTGACTCTGTCCCGGTTCCCCACTCCCGGTCATTAAAAGTATTGGGACCGAAGTGAATAAAGGCTGCTAATTCATCTTGATGATAGGCCCATTGAGCGGGACTTGGGACTGGACCATGAGGGATAATTGGCTTGTGTGTTACTGACATAAATATCTCCTTTTAGCCGGAACTCACCCAGCATTTGCAAACTCTTTCTTTCTTATTTTAACCGCATTTCTTTCCCATGACAAGATAGAGCCAAGCAATCTAAATCAGATAAGTAAAAATAGATTGCCACCCCATAAAAAAGAGGACTGAGATTATTACCCAGTCACTCGGTCTTACAATAGTTCTAAACCTGGTTTTTCATACCAAGGCTGTTGTTGGTTAATATGGTCATAGAACATAATGCCTTTGAGATGGTCTAGTTCGTGTTGGACCACAATGGCTTCATAGTCACGTAGACGGAGCTCATGTTCCTTGCCCTCCATATCTTGGTAGCGCAGGCGAATACGACGAGGCCGTGGCACCAGACCTGGCACTTCACGATTAACAGATAGGCAACCTTCCCCATCACGCAGGGCCACTTCCTGAACAGAATGGCTGATAATCTTAGGGTTGAAGAGAATCTCACTCAAGAGCGGTTCCGCCTCATTGCCTTCTTCATCATAGCTCATAATATGAACTGCAAAAATTTGCTTAGCTAGGTTAATCTGCGGAGCGGCCAAACCCACACCAGCACGAAGGCCGTATTTCTCGGCAATCTCAGGATTTTGGCTATTAACCAAAAATTCATGCATAGCTAAGGCAGTCGCCTTGAGCTCGTCGGTCAAAGGAAATTCCACGGCTTCCGCAGCTTGGCGGAGGGTAGGATGTCCTTCTTCAATAATATCTTGCATTGTAATCAATGCGTCTCCTCCTCTCGGTCTTGCTGGCGACGACGATAACCCTGCAGGTGATAATCGCCAGTATTTTCATCATAGTCGAATTTAGTCACTAGGAGTTCTTGACGCATGCCCGCCACCTTATAGGCTTCATGGGCAGGAATGCGTTGGTCAACCCAGTCAGCATCTGCCATCAACAGCTTCCAGATTTCCTGCTTCAAACGATCAATATGACTAGGTTCATAGGCAGAGATGGCGACACTTGGAAAGGCCGTTGCTTGAACTGACTGACCTGGAGCCAAACAATCAATCTTATTGTAGACTGTTAGGACTGGCAAGTGCCCATATCCCAACTCCTTAATAATCCGTAGAACAGTCTGTTCATGCAGTGTCTGAGCGGGGTCTGAGGCATCTACTACGTGCAGTAGCAAGTCCATGCCCCCAATTTCTTCCAAGGTTGACTTAAAAGCATGAATGAGTTCTGTCGGCAATTCTTCGATGAAGCCAACCGTATCCGTCAAGGTAAAGCGATCCTCACCCTTAAGGGGCATACGCCGAGTCAAGGGGTCTAAGGTTGCAAAAAGTTGGTCTTGGACGTAGGTTTCTGACTGTGTCAACTGGGTTAGCAAGGTAGACTTGCCGGCATTGGTATAGCCTACCAAACCGACTTGCCAGTGACCGCCCTGAGCACGCCGAGAACGGGTTCGCTCACGATGGGCGGCAATATCAGCCAACTCTTCCTTAACGTGGTGAATGACGCTGCGAATATGGCGACGATCACTTTCCAACTTGGTTTCACCAGGCCCTCGGGTCCCAATCCCCCCGCCTTGACGGGATAGATGCTTACCTTGGCCATAGAGCCTTGGCAAGAGATAGTTATACTGGGCCAGAGCCACCTGGAGTTTGCCTTCACGACTTCGTGCCCGCATAGCAAAGATATCTAAAATTAGCTGAACTCGATCGATGACCTGAACCTTGAGGCTGGCTTCCAGTTGGCGGTTCATGCTAGGTGTCAGGGCATTAAGACTAATGACTAAATCTATCTCACGGGCTTCTACTAGGGCGGCAATCTCTTCTAGTTTCCCGCTCCCGACAGCCGTCCGGCCATCTAACTTAGGCAACTTCTGGGTGACTACTTCAATGACCTGACCACCTGCGGTCTCCGTTAACGAGGTCATTTCATCTAAAATCACTTGGAATTGCTCCGGACTATATTGTTCTGTCTGAACAGCCATTACTAGGACACGTTCAGGGCCAACTTGTAAGTCAATCATAGGGTCCCTCCTTTCTTTGCTTGGCTATCTAATAAGTCTTGTACGAGGCTAGTCGCCTGGGCCAAAGCCATCTCATAATCACTAGCATCTAGCCAGTGGGTGCCCTGGATACGATTGCGGAACCAGGTCAGTTGACGCTTGGCATAGCGCCTAGAATTTTGCTGAATAGTGGCTATAACTGCCTCACGGTCGGTCATGTCCCCTGCCAAATATGGCCACCATTCCTTGTAACCAATACCTTGTACGCTTGGCAACAACTGGCCCCGCGCTAGTTGGTAGAGATGACGAACTTCTGCTTCCAGTCCCTGCGCTACCATGGCTTGGACTCGAGCGTTAATTCGCTCGTAGAGTTGGTCACGGGGCCGGTCTAAGGCTAGAATACAGGTCTCATAACGCGCTTGGGCGTTCTCATGCTGACTCTGGTCGGAGAATTTTTGCCCCGTCACCTGCATAACTTCTAGGGCTCGCAAGAGACGACGATGATTTTGAATTGGAATCTTAGACGCTGCGACTGGGTCTTGTGCTGACAATTTGGCATAGAGGACCTCTACCCCTTCCGCCTCTAAACGTTGTTCGAGGGCTTGGCGGATGAGCGGGTCATGGCTAGCCTTTCCACCGAACTCTAAATCATAAAGTAAACCTTCTAGATAAAGACCTGAGCCACCAACCAAAATTGGCAGAACACCTCGCGCGTGACAATCCCTAATCAAGTGCTGGGCTAAAGCCTGAAACTGGCTGGCATCATAATCCTGGTCAACATCCAGAAAGTCCAAGGCATGATGGGGCACACCCTGCATCTCTTCTAGCGTCACCTTCCCCGTTCCAATATCCAAGCCTCGATAAAATTGCAGACGGTCGCCATTAATAACTTCACCCCCAAAGCGCTTGGCTAGGTCGATACTTAGTTGGGTTTTGCCCACCGCGGTGGGCCCTCCAATGACGATTAAGGGAGCCGCTAATCTAGTCATGGCAAGCCTCCCCTTGGTCTCGTACTGCAAGTGCAGCAGCTGGCGTGTCGGTCATAATAGCTTCTAGCTGGCCGTCCTGGGCTAAGCTAATATAGTGTGCCCAATCAGCCGGATCATTGACTGTCCAGAGACGGATAGGCCACTGCTTGAACTGAGCTCGCAGATCCTCATCTTGGTAAAGTTGTCGATCCAAGTGAATAGCCGTCAGCTCTAAAGCTGGCAAATGCGACAAATAAGGCAAGTGAGCTTCCTCTACTAAGGCAGCAAGCTTTGCCCCTGGGGCTAGCGCCTTAAGGCGTTGGAGCGTATACCAATTAAAGCTAGAATAGACAATGTCAAAATCTGGTGCCAGTTCCTCCACTGCGGCTAAAACAGCTGCTTCGATGCCAGGATAGTCCTTTTGGTCAGTTTTGAGTTCTAGATTCAATGTCCTTTTAAAATCCAAGTCTCGCAATAAGTTCAGTAATTCCGGTAGACTTGGCACTCGGTCTGAGGTCACACGACCATCGGGAAAGCGCAGACGTGCGGCTTGAATCTGGGCCAAGGTTAAATCACTGACCTCACCCTGGCTATCCGTGGTTCGGTCTAATTGCTCATCATGGATTACAAGGAGGGCCCCATCTGCCGTCAAGTGCAAGTCGCATTCGATACCATCTGCACCCGCTGTCACTGCATCTTGGAAGGCCGTCAAACTGTTTTCGACAGCCTGAGCTTGATTGCCACGATGGGCATAAATCTTCAACATTCCTTAGTCCTCCTCGCCTATTTTGGCATGATGGGCCTGCAAGTGACGACGTAAATCTTGGGCCATTTGCAGGGATGCCGGCGTTAAGACCTTACCAGACATCATGCTGGCTATGGCTTCTATACGGCCTTCCTCATTCAATGCCTGCACACGGGTACGCGTACGATCATTCTCAACAACTTTCTCAATGTAAAGATGTTGGTCGGCACTTGCAGCTACTTGGGCTAAATGGGTAATACAGAGCAGTTGATGATGCTGGGCAATGCCTTGCATCTTCTCCGCAATAGCCTGGGCTACCCGACCTGACACCCCTGTATCAATCTCGTCAAAGACCAAGGTCATATCCGTCATACCTTGGCTGAAGACCCGTTTGAGGGCCAACATAAAACGAGACAGCTCACCACCTGAAGCAATCTTAACCAGAGGCTTCATGGCTTCACCAAGGTTGGTGGTCGCATAAAATTCTACCTGGCTTAAACCTTCGGCACTTAAGCGCTGTGCATCTGGGAACAGGCTAGCCAGGCTAGAATCACTACCCAAGCTCGTAAAGTTAACTTGGAATCGCGCATTGGCCATATATAAATCGGCCAGTTCTGCTTCAATCGCTGCTACTAAGTCCTTAGCTTCCTGGCGTCGGCCTTGATCTAGGGCCTGACCAGCCGCCAGACAGTCATGATAAGCGACCGTCAAGTCCTTAACTAGACGCTCTGTATACTGTTCCTGGTGTGTGAGCTGGTAAATTTCTTCGCTAATGGCATCATAATAGGCCAATAGCTGAGCTTCATCCATGCCATATTTACGGGTCAATTGACCTAATTGGCTGAGACGCGCTTCCAATTCATCAATGGCTTGATCATTTTCTACTTCCTGGTTGCTGACCGCTAGTTGGTGGGCCACTTCTTCCAGTTGGTAGTAGAGATCTTGCAGTTGGGCCGCCAAGGCCGGATAGCTAAAATCGTAGCTGGCTACTTCCTCTAAGGCTGCTTGGGCTTGGCTCAGTTGCGTCAAGGCGCTGGTGTCAGCTTCCGATAGCAAATGATTAACCGTCGCCAATGCTTGGCCAATCTTCTGACTGTTTTGTAGACGCCGACTTTCCTGTTCTAACTGGGCCATTTCCCCAGTGACTAAGTTAGCGGCTTCTAATTCTTGCAACTGAAATTCTAAGAAGCTTAAGCGTTGGCGTTTGTCACTTCCTTCCTGCTGACTGGCCAGCCAGTCCTTACGTAGCTGGTCATAGCGCTCGAAGGCAGCTTGATAAGCTTGTTTTAGCTGATTTAGGCGCTCGCCCGCAAATTGGTCCAACTGACTGAGATGGAATTGCTTATTAAGCAAGGCCTGGTGCTCATTCTGCCCATGAATATCGACTAGGTAATAGCCAATTTGCTTAAGCAAAGACACGTTGGCCAACTGACCATTAACCCGAACGGTATTCTTGCCTTGGCGGTTAAGCTCACGACGTATAATCAGGTCTTCCTGGTCCTCAAGCTCCAAACCAAAATCTGCTAATTGTGCTAACAGTGGTTCAGGAGCTGGCGACATAGAAAAGAGACCCTCCACTACCAGTTTATCGGCACCTTGCCGGATTAAATCGTTGGTCCCACGACTGCCCATAAGCAAGCTAAGGGCATCAATTATAATTGATTTCCCAGCCCCAGTCTCCCCTGCTAGAACGGTCATTCCCATCTCTAAATCCAGGGTCACATGGTCGATAATGGCAAAATTTTCAATGTTGAGACTCCGTAACATAATCGGGCCTCCTTTCTTGTCTAAACTCTTTTATCCAAAGGTTGTATGTGCGGCTTCCACCACACCGGCTAAATCCACCTGCTTCCAAGAGTCATTGGCTAGGTCTTGGTCGTTAGTCAGATAGGCCAAAAATTCGATATTGCCTTCGCCACCGGTAATAGGCGAGAAGGTCAAATCACGTAGACGATAGCCTAAGCCACAGGCATAAGACAGGATTTCCTTGAGGACATCTAAGTGTACCGCAGGATCCTTCACGATTCCCTTCTTACCCACGCGCTCCTTACCGGCCTCAAATTGCGGCTTAATTAGCATGAGGACAGTGCCTCCTGGCGCTAGAATAGGCACCAGAGGTGGCAGAATTAAACGTAGGGAGATAAAGGAGACGTCGATTGAGGCCACGCTTGGTTGACCTTCTTGGAATTGGTCAGGTTGAGCATAGCGGAAGTTCTCCCGCTCCATGACAATAACCCGGGGATCTTGGCGTAGGGAATAGGCTAGTTGGTTGTAGCCGACATCTAAGGCATAGGACTTGGCTGCACCAAATTGGAGAGCCGCGTCCGTGAAGCCACCTGTCGAAGCTCCAATATCTAGGAGGATTTGGTCAGTCATATCAATGTCAAAGACCTTAATGGCTTTTTCTAACTTAAGACCACCACGACTGACATAAGGTAGCGTCTTGCCCTTAATGTGGAAGACCTTGGAGACATCCACTTTTTCACCAGGCTTGTCATAACGTTGGTTCTGGCTGTCATAGATTTGCCCTGCCATAATCAAGCGACGTGCTTGTTCGCGCGATTCGGTCAGGCCACTCTGAACAACCAGTTTATCAATGCGTTCCTTTTTCATAGCTGCTCCTTTTACTTAGCAGAGGGTAGGGTTAAATAATCCAAGATTCCTCCCAGAATCTGATAAGGGCGACCACTCTCTTTAGCTAAATCCTCTAAAATTTGGCTAGCTGCGCTAACCTCTACTGCCAAGGCATCCTTGGCTCCTTGGAGACCCAAAAGACTTGGATAGGTAGATTTGGTTAGGGCTTGATCCGCCTGAGTGACTTTACCTGTCACTTCTTGACTTCCTAAAACATCCATTAAGTCATTGTGAATCTGATAGGCTAAGCCAAAGTGACGACCAAACTGACGCAGGGCTTGGCAAGTGCTCTCATCCGCCCCACCAATAATAGCACCAGCCTCTAAAGCAAAACGGAATAGGGCACCCGTCTTCTGGTCATGAATCTGTTTCAAGCCCTGGTAGTCAACCGGCGTCTGTTCAGCTTCAATATCCCCTACTTGGCCAGCCACCATGCCCCAAGAACCCGCTGCTTGACTGAGTTGGTCAAGCAGGGCTAGCTTGGTCCGGTCATCCAAGAGGTCATCTGAAACCAGAACTTGAAAGGCATCTGTTAAGAGGGCATCCCCAGCCAAAATAGCCAGGCCCTCGCCAAAGCGCTTATGGTTGGTGGCTTGCCCTCGACGTAGGTCATCGTTATCCATGGCCGGTAAATCGTCGTGAATCAGAGAATAGGTGTGAATATACTCCAGGGCGATGGCTGTCTTAAGGCCACATTTGACTAGGTCTTCTGATTGAATAGCCAAAACCGCCAAGAGCATGACTGGACGCAGGCGCTTGCCTCCATTTTTGAGGGAGTAGCGCATGGCTTCAATAAGACGAGGAGGTGTTAAGTGATAACGCGTCTGTTGGTCCAAGCTCCGCTCGAAGAGCTGACGCAAGGTATCGAGTTCTAAGAAGTTCATTGGACATCCTCATCTAGGACAAAATCGCCCTCTTCTGCCATCATGTTGGCGACCGTTTCTTGAGCATCATGGAGAGTCTTTTGGCAGTATTGGGTTAATTCCACCCCCTGCTTAAAAGCATCCAGAGCTTGAGTTAGAGGCAATTCGCCTCGTTCAAGTTGTTGTACAATGGTGTCTAATTCAGCTAGAGCTGCTTCAAAACTCTCAGGCTTTTTCTTTTTTGTTGCCATGTTTTTTTCCTTTCTGAGCGCTAATGGTTTGAACTTGAGCGGTGGCTTGGCCATCTTGTAAAGTTAAATCGATGACCTGACCAACTTGAAGTTGCTGGACTGACTTCACCGCTTCTTGCTTATCTTCGATAATGGCATAACCCCGCGCCAGAATCTTGAGGGGGCTATAGGCCTCTAGGAGCTGGCTATAACGAGCCAACTCTCCTTGATAATGTTGACTAGTCTGAGCCATAGCCCGTTGCAACTGATGACGTAGGCGGGCTAGCCGCTCCCCTTCCAGATGTAAACGACCGCTTGGCCCCTGGGCTTTAAGACGAGTGGATAGGAGAGCCAGGCCTTGAGCCTGCCCCTGCAGATAAGACGACTGAGCACGTAACAAACGCTCCTTGATGAGGTCCACTTGCTGCATATAGGCTTGGTAAAGCCGCTCGGGTTCCCGGAAAACATAGACTTCCTGATAACGACGGAGTTGAGTTTGCTTATGTTGAATCCGGCTTAGCATGGCTTGCGCCAAACGGGTTCGACTTTCTTCCAACTTGAGATAGACTTGACTTAATTCCTCAGCTGCCATTTCAGCTGCTGCGGTTGGTGTCGGAGCACGTAGGTCCCCCACTAAGTCAGCAATGGTGGTATCTGTCTCGTGGCCGATAGCTGTGATGACCGGCAAGGGGCAGGCTAGAATGGCCTGAGCCACGATTTCCTCGTTGAAGGGCCAGAGGTCTTCAATGGCCCCGCCCCCACGCGCTAGAATCACGGTATCAAAAGCCGCTTGCTTGGCCTTGAGCCGTTCAAAGGCTGCCACAATTTCGCCACTGGCTTCCTTACCCTGAACGCGGGTAGGGAAAACCACCACCTGGGCAATAGGATAGCGTCGCTTGAGGGTGGTCACAATATCCCGGATGACGGCCCCACTCGGACTGGTAATGACTGCAATCCGCCGTGGAAAACGGCGCGGTTGCTTCTTAGGCAAATCCAAGAGACCCGCTTGCTTAAGCTTGGCCTTAAGTTGTTCTAGGGCCAGATAGAGTGAGCCCACGCCGTCCGGTTGCAGCGACTCAAGCGTCAATTGGTAGGAACCACTGGGCTCATAGATGGAAACCCGACCCACTGCTAAGACCTTCATGCCTTCTTCTAACTTAAAAGGCAGCTTACTAAAGGCCTGTTTAAACATGGTGACGTTGATTTTAACATTGTCTTCCTTGAGGCTGAAGTACTGATGGCCTGTCCGCAAGCGGAAGTTAGAAACCTCTCCTACTACATAGACTTTCTGCAGGTAAGGGTCCACGTCGAACTTGCGCTTGAGATAGCGGGTCAGGGCCTTGACACTGAGATAGTCCTTTTGTGTATCGGTCACTGACTAGGCCTCCTCCTGGCTCAAGAAGGTCAAGGGATCCAAAGCATGTTGCTGGCAGGCACAAGTAAAGGTCTGTTCCATTAACATAGCTACCGTCATAGGGCCTACGCCCCCCGGAACTGGCGTGATGTAGCTAACCTTGTGGGCTACTGCCTCAAAATCCACATCCCCTACTAGCTTACCAGACATGAGCCGGTTAATCCCGACGTCGACTACTACTGCACCTTCTTTGAGATGGTCTGGCCCAATTAAATGCGCTTGGCCAGTCGCTACAATCAAGATATCGGCATAACGGGTATAGTGTCCTAGGTCCTGGGTCTTTGAATTGCAGACTGTCACCGTTGCGCCACGGTTAATCAACATGATAGAAATAGGCAAGCCCACAATTTGGCTACGACCTACGACAACCACATTCTGGCCTTGCAAAGGAATTTGGGCATTTTCTAAGAGCCGCACAATGCCTTTTGGCGTACAAGGATAGAGGTCTGTATTGTCTTCAACGACCCGTCCCATGGTCAAGGGGTGGAAGCCATCTACATCTTTCTCAGGATTAATTAAGTGCATAGCTGACAATGGATCTAAATGCTCAGGCAGAGGCAATTGCAATAAGAGCCCATGAGTTTGAGGATCCTGGTTGTGAACCTTAATGGTCCACTCCAATTCTTCTTGGCTAATATCTGCTGGCAAAAGTACCCATTCAAAGGTATAGCCAATTTCCAAGGCACGTTTTTGCTTCTGGCCAACATAAACCTTGCTGGCAGGATCTTCCCCTACTGAGATAACGGTCAATTTGGGCTGAGTCCCAGTTTGGGAACGGAAGGCCGCTGTCGCCTGGGATAGCCGGGCGAAAATTGATTGTGAGAGAATTTTCCCATCTAAACGTTGCATGAATACCACACCTTTCGGACCCTAGGGTCACAGACTTTTCTTTCTTATTCTACCATAATTTAAGGGCGCTGTAATGCCATTTTGTCCGAAGACTTAAAAAGCAAAAAATGACACTCAGCTTATCTGATCATTAGCCTACGAGATTGGCGTTTTAGAGCACTTAAGTAAGCAAAAAGCCTACCCCCAAGGGAGTAGGCAATGTAATTATTATACAAGTAAAGGCATGAAGAGAGTGGCCAAGCCTAAGAAGCTGAAGAAACCACACACGTCAGTGGCCGTGGTCAGGAAAACGGTAGATACCAAGGCAGGGTCCCCACGGAATTTCTTAACCGCCAAGGGGATGAAGTAGCCAAATATACCGGCAATGACCATATCTACAATCATGGCTAGGATGATAACCACCCCTAGGTAGACATTGCCATACATCAGCATAAGGGCAATAGCGGCCACGCCCCCGGTAATGAGACCGTTGGCGAAACCAGCCCCGATTTCCTTAAGCATACCGCGCCAGTCACCCCAGTCCACCTCGCCCAAGGCTAGGGCACGGACCACAATGGTCACAGTCTGGGTGCCAGCATTCCCTCCCATTCCGGCTACAATCGGCATGGCAGCCGCTAGGGCTACCATTTGGCTGATGGTATCGGAGAAAAGGTTGATAACGGATGAGGCCAGAAAGGCTGTGAAGAGGTTGATAACCAACCAAGGCAGACGGCGTTTGACGGACTCGAAGACTGGGCTATCTAGCGTTTCTTCCGAGTCCACCCCACCCATCAAGTACATATCTTCTGTGTACTCTTCATTGATGACGTGGATGATATCGTCGTTGGTGATAATCCCCAGAATACGGTTCTTGTTATTAACGACCGGTACAACTGACAAGTTATACTTGGTAACAATCAGGGAAACTTCTTCCTGGTCAGTCGTCGGCGTCACCGAAATGACGTTAGGGTTAAGAATTTCACTGAGTTTTTGTTGATCGGATTTGGTGAAGATATCGCGGATATCGACTGTCCCCTTGAGCAGGGTCTTAGCATCGACCACGAAGAGGGTCTCGATAACTTCCTTCTCCGGCGCAATCTTACGAATGGTCTCGAAGGCTTCATAAACCGTTAAGTTCTCATTCAAGGCGATGAACTCTGTGGTCATGAGCCCACCAGCGGTATCCGGATCGTAGGCCAAGAGTTTCTCTAGGTCATCCGAATCACGATTCTTCATCATGTTCAGGAATTGCTTACGTTGCCAAATGGATAGGTTGCCCAAGATATCCACGATGTCATCCTGGGACATGTAGGTAAAGACATTGAGCATGCGGGCAAATGGCACGGCTTCAACAATCTTAACCTGGAGTTCTTCAGAAATCTGAGTCTCCAGAATCAAGGCTAGGGCCTTGTCCGAGATAAAGCTGACAAACTTGAAAACTTCTTCATCTTCAAGTTCTTCTAGAGCCAAGGCAATATCAGCCGGGTGGTGTTCCCGAATCATACGGTAAATGGCTTCAGAATGTTCGTTTAATAGGGCTGTTTGAATTTCTTCTACGAGCATAGGGGATTTCCTCCTTTGAGTCTTAGTTTATATTGTCACTCCTTAAGTCGGGACTCACATCGACCAACCCCTTTGCTTCGTTTTTTCCACCCTCTATCATACCATAAGAAGCCCCTCGAGTCAGCCCAAAAGCCAAAGAAAAAACAGTTGGAATTGACTTCCAACTGTCTGATTTACATAAAGAGAGCTCTATTAGAATTTTTAGTCTTGAAATCAAAATTTGTTCACTTTTAAGAACGTAATTTAGCTAACTCATACCCTATTTATCTATGTAATAGATAAATAGGGAAAGAAAAATCAAAACCGCCCGTAATCACGAGCGGTTTCTCCTTTATTTACCTTCAGCTCTCTTACTTAAATAAGACAAAGTAAGTAGGAAGTAAATCATGGAAGCTAACAAGAGGCAGACACCTATGACAGGCGCCATCCCCATAGCCAGGAGTCCCGCCACAAGTAATCCCATGATGATTACATAACCTAAGCTAATTACCATGACTTGACCAGCGGTTTGGCGACTAACTTGACGACTGGTCACGTGTAGGACCAAGACGCCAAGATGGACTAAGGCCACGAGGACCAAACCCCAAATACGACTAATACTATGCCCCGCTAGTAGCCAGTTGTCTGGGCTCAGATAGAAGGCCGCTAAAATCAGAAACCAGTTGCTGATGGAAGCCGCTATAATTTCTTGACTTGAAGTTGCCACCTGGTCCGTTTGACGGAAGAGAAAGACGGCCAAGGCTAGAAGCGCGACAAACAAGGCCACACTGCCCCACCAAAGTGGCTTTTCCAGTAAGACGGCTAGTCCTACCAGTGGCAACAAACCTACCCCAAACGCTCTTAATACCCGCTCTCGTCTCATGCCACACGGCCTCCTAACCCTCATTTGTTCATAGCTACAGTATACCTTCTCACTTGCTAAATGAAAAGCCTAGGCCAAAATAAAGAGACTAGAAGCAGCTTCTAGTCTCTCATGGGCTTAGCGAATTTCTAAACCTGACACTGTTTCGAGTGCAGCTCTAATCCGATCCATAGCGGATTGAACATCCTCGTCTGTTAAGGTCTTGTCTGGGTTTTGGAAGATCAGTCGGTAGGCTAGCGACTTCTTACCTCGGAAGAGGTCAAGGTTAATAAACAAGTCGAAGAGCTCAACAGATACTAAGTTGTCACCACCATGTTCCTTCATGAGCTGAGCTAGGCTTGCTTGGTCTTGCTCTAAATCTACTAAGAGGGCTAAGTCTCGTGAGGTAGAAGGATACTTAGGAATTGGACGTTGAACTAAGGCTGGACGTTGAACCGCTAAAATAGCATCAAAGTCTAATTCAGCGAAGAAGCTAGCTTCATCCAAGTCGTAAGACTTAGCTAAAACTGGATGGATTTGTCCCATAACACCAATCACTTGATCACCTAGAAGGACTTGGGCAGTCCGACCAGGATGGAGCTCAGGATAGCTGGATACAGCCTGGAAGCTGACTTGCTTATCCAAGCGAATGGCTGCCAAGTAGCCTTCAAGAGCACCTTTGAGATCAAAGAAATCATAGGATTGAGCTGGCCCATACCAGGATTTACTTTCCTTAACCCCTGATAAGAGAATGGCTAGACGCTCTTGTTCGAGTGGTTGAACATTGCTTCCTTGACCATAGAAGACTTTACCTGTCTCATAGAAGGCTAAACTTGGATTTTGACGCGCAGCATTGTACTTGGCGATTTCTAAGAGAGCTGGGAAGAGGCTCTGACGCAAGACAGAACGGTCTTCACTCATCGGGAAGTCCAAAGCGACTACTGGGTAGTCTTTCGACTTCATCAAGTCGGCTTGCTTAGGTGAAGTCAGTACATAGCTGATGACTTGGTTGAGGCCCAGACCCTCCAAGATATTGCGAGTCTGACGCACCAGTTTTTGTTTGGCATTGAGACGACCTGGCGTACTTGGTACTACCGGCAAGGTCGTTGGCAGGTTATCATAGCCATAAATCCGAGCCACTTCTTCTAAAATATCGGCTTCAATGCTGATATCCCAACGACGTTTAGGGACGGTCACGGTGAAGCTATTTTCCCCTAAGGCTAAGTCAAAGCCAAGACGACGGAAGATATGACTCAACTCTTCATGGCTCAAGTCAATCCCAATCTTATCTTGAATAGCGCGATAAGGTAGAGTGACCTCAATTGGGCTCAGGTCTAAATGATTCTCTTCGACTAGACCTGGCACCACTTGCCCCCCACTATAGTAGGCCATCCAGTTAGCGGCTTCCTGGCCCGCTTCGCTAATGGTCGCATGGTTAATGCCTTTTTCAAAACGCATGCTAGATTCAGAACGAAGGTTGAATTTCTTAGAAGTTTGACGAATAGCAATCGGATTGAAGACGGCTGATTCTAAGAGGACACGACGGGTCTTGTCGGTCACTTCTGTATCTAGCCCCCCCATTACCCCGGCTAGCGCAACCGCCCGGTCTTGGTCGGTGATGACTATGTCGCTTGCTGACAAGTGGCGCTCGCTACCGTCTAGGGTCACCAGCACCTCGCCCTCACGAGCTGGGCGGACGCCTAAGTCCTTGTGCTCTAAGGTATCATAGTCAAAGGCATGAAGTGGTTGGCCGTATAGCATGAGGAAGTAGTTGGTGATGTCCACGATATTGTTATGTGGCCGAACCCCTGCTTTCATCAGACGCATTTGCAACCAAAGCGGGCTTTCCTTAATCTCCACTTGGTCAATCACTCGAGCTTGATAGCAAGCAGACAAATCGCTATCAGCAATCTTCACTGTCAAATCTGATAGGAGGGCTGTATCAGCAGCCTGAGTCGCTTGGCGATGAATATTATCGAAGTTAGGTACCTGATCGATAATAGCTCCTACTTCATAGGCTGCCCCACGCATAGAGAGCGCATCTGCCCGATTAGGCGTAATCGAGAGTTCTAAGATTGGATCATCTAACTTGAGATAGTCCACCACATCTGCTCCAATCGGCGCATCTGCTGGCAAGAGGAAGAGACCCTCTGCATAGACTTTTGGCACCACGCTGTCAGGGAAGCCTAGTTCCTGGAGGGCACACAACATCCCATGAGATTCGACCCCACGTAATTTGCCCTTCTTAATCTTCAATCCACCAGCTAAACGAGCCCCAATAGTGGCTACAATCACTTTAGCGCCAGCCACCACATTGGGTGCCCCACAGACAATTTGCAGGGGCTCCTGATCGCCTACCGTCACTTGGCAGACATGGAGATGGTCACTATCAGTATGGTCTTCAACCGACAAAACTTGCCCGACCACTAAACCAGATAATTGAGCCCCATAGTTTTCAACTGCTTCGATTTCAATCCCGGTCCGGGACATACGATCAGCTAGGGCTTCTCCTGTTAAACCTGTTAAGTCTAAATAATCATTGAGCCATTCGAATGATAAATACATTAGTTCTGACCTCCTTTGAACTGGCTTAAGAAGCGCAAGTCATTTTGATAGAAGTGACGAATATCGTCAATGTTATACTTCAACATCGCTACCCGGTCAGGGCCTAAACCGAAGGCAAAGCCGGAATAAACGGTTGAATCAATGCCGGCCATTTCCAAGACATTTGGATGAACCATACCTGCTCCTAGGATTTCAATCCAGCCAGTATGTTTGCAGACATTACAGCCATCCCCGCCACACTTGAAGCAGCTCACGTCTACTTCTACCGATGGCTCGGTGAATGGGAAGTAAGATGGACGTAGGCGAATTTCACGTTCTGCCCCAAAAAGTGTACGGGCAAAGGCTTGAAGCGTCCCCTTGAGGTCGGCCATGGTCACATGTTTGTCTACCACTAACCCTTCAATTTGGTGGAATTGGTGGGAGTGGGTCGCATCATCACTATCGCGACGGAAGACCTTACCTGGTGAAATCATCTTCAATGGCCCTTGACTGAAATCGTGTTTTTCCATGGTCCGGGCTTGAACTGGCGAAGTGTGGGTCCGCAACAAGACTTCACTGTCGATATAGAAAGTATCCTGCATATCACGCGCTGGGTGGGTCTTAGGCAGGTTCATCATTTCGAAGTTATAGTGGTCCAACTCCACTTCTGGACCTTCCACGACCTGATAACCCATGCCGATAAAGAGGTCTTCAATCTCCTCCATGGTTTGGGTAATGATATGGCGGGCGCCCCCAGCTGGCTTGCGACCTGGCAAGGTCACATCCACTGTCTCCAGAGCTAATTTAGCTTCCAAGGCCATTTCTTCTAGTTTGTGGCGACGACTTTCCAACATTTCTTCGAAAGCTGACTTCACTTGGTTCATTACCTGACCTAATTTAGGCCGGTCTTCTGCTGACAGGTTGCGCATAGCTTGCGCAACAGCCGCAAAACGGCCTTTCTTACCTAGGTAATCTAGACGAACTTTCTCTAAATCCTTGATGGATTCAGTTGCTTCTAATTGCGGAATCGCTTGTTGACGCAAGGCTTCTAAAGCCTCAATGTGCGTATTGATATCTGACATGGTGCAAGACTCCTTTATCATTATTTCAGATGAAACGAGGTAATAAAAATAGCCCGCCCCTATAAGGGACGAGCTACCGTGGTACCACCCTCGTTCTCGAAGGGACTGGCCCTTCGAGCACTTGACGCCCTTAACCGTGGCGGGCGGTGACCTGTTCATTTCTATTGACTAAAAACTTAACGGTCAAGCTAAGAAATTGAAGGCTAAGTTCGACTTACCTTTGGCACCCTTGCAGTCGGTGAAGTGCCTCCCTGACTTGTGCGAACTTAACGGATTTCCTCATTGCTTTATGTTTCATCTATGATAGCTACTAGTATAGCTTAAAGCAAATGCATAGTCAACAGAGGATAGATAGTTAGATGGGGATTCAAGTCATATGATTCGCAAATGTTCACTTTTCTTTCCTTTGCTCTCCCCTCCTGGAGTCAAATGGCGAATGATGATGTTTTTTTAGTGGCTTAAATGACCAAGGGTATAGGAAACGCTTAAGATGAGGCGTATAATAAACTGGCAAGTTATGAAAGGATGTGTAGAAAATGCTAAAACAGAAAATTAAGATGCGCTTACTGGCACTATTATCCCTATGGTTGCTAACAAGCGCTGGCCATCCGATTGCCTGGGCACAAGACGTTTCTAGTTCAGACATCGAAAGCAGTCAAGTATCCTCAAGAGACGATGAATCAGCCAGTCAGGCTAACGATCAAGCGGAATCTAAGATAGACCTTGCTGCCTATCAAGCGGCTGATGCCAGTCAACAAGCTGAATGGGTCCGCTCTGGTAAAGTCACAAGTGAAGAATTGGTAAATTTTGCTCTAACCACTATCAAGGAAAAAGACCCTGCCCTGCATGCAGTTATTAGCCTTAGAGCTGAAGAGGCCTTGACTGAAGCTAGGCAAATTAAAGATCAAGGCCAACCCTTCTTAGGCGTTCCATTATTGGTAAAAGGATTAGGTCACACCATTAAGGGCATGCCCAACTCCAATGGCCTGACCTTCTTAGCCAATCAAAAAGCTGGCTCGACAAGTCCCTTCGTTAAGTCCTTGCAAGACTTAGGCTTTATCCTCATTGGGCAGACTAATTATCCTGAAATGGGACTAAAGAACATCACAGATTCTAAGCTCTATGGTCCTACTGGCAGCCCCTGGAACCCTGACTATCAGGCAGGCGGTTCCAGCGGTGGCTCTGGTGCAGCTACAGCCGCTGGCATGACCCCAACTGCAACCGGTAGTGATGCGGGTGGCTCCATTCGTATTCCGGCTTCCTGGAATGGCCTTATTGGCCTTAAGCCTAGTCGTGGCATCATAGTGGGCAATGCCTCCATCGACAAAAATACAGTGGCCCATTTTATGATGACCAAAACCATGGAAGATACCAAGAGCTTATTTGAAGCGATGAAGAAACCGGATGCTTCCTTGGCTCAAGCCTTGACCGAAGCAGAGTTAAAACGACTAGCGATTGGCTATACCAGCTTGTCTCCCGTTGGAACTCAAGTCAGCCCCGAAGCTCAACTGGCAGTTGAGCGAACCGTAGCCTTTTTGCGAGGCAAAGGTTTCCGTTTAGAAGAAGTAAACTGGCCCTTTGATGGTGTCCAATTAATGAAGGATTACTATACAATCAGTGCTAGCCAAATGGGTGTAGTAGGTTATCTAGCCAAGACCAAGCTTAAACGAGAGCTACGCTATGATGATGTAGACCCTACTAGCTGGCTACTCTACCAGGCAAGCAAGACCATGACCAAGGAAGAAGTAAATCAGGCCTGGGCTCGCATCCAGCAAGTCCGTCAAACCATGGCTGATTTCCACCAACGCTATCCTCTTTTCTTAACACCTACAACAGCCTACACCGCTCCTCGCATTGATCAAGCTCTAGTGTCTGACCAAGACCTTGAACTGATTAAGAATTCGGAAAATTTGAGCCATGAGGCCAAGATGCAACTGATTTATGATCATTGGCTACCATCTCTGGCCCTTACGCCTTACACACAATTCGCCAATTTGACAGGTGAGCCTGCCCTGAGCCTCCCTGCTTTAGTCACCAAATCTGGCCTTCCTTTAGGCATTCAGTTTAATGCTGCCATAGGAAATGACCGTTACCTCCTCCAATTAGGCGATTTGATGGCGGCAAATCAACAATTTAACCGTCCAGAACTAGAATCAAGCCAGAATGAACTCAGTACTTTGGCAACAGAGACCAGCTCGAACGAATTGTTTAGCTCCTCTGAAAACCAACAGCTCATTGGTGGAGCAGAAGGAAGTAAGCAGATTTCAGCTAAACTCCCTGAGACTGGTGATCTATCAAGTGTTAGCTCTCAGGTCCTCTCCATACTCTTCACCTTACTAGGGCTAATTGCGCTGTCCCAAACAAAAATAGATGGCTCCAATCCGAATTAGCTTCCACACCCCTTAGAAAATGTAGAAGAGACCCCCATGACTTAATATTCTAAGTCATGGGGGCATTTTGCTTTTACTATGTTGATCGTTGTTGTTTCCACCGCATGATTCCACACTCGATAAGTATCTTAAACAAAGTCATTACTTCTCCTCTGCCGCACTCTCTAGCCTTATATTGCCCTTCAGATAGCTACGGCAAAGAATCCCAAAGGTCGTCATGTTATGCAAGATTGCCAAACTACTTGGTTTAAGCCAATTCAGTACCCCCAAGCCGATAAGGCCTGAATTAATGGCAATAGTATCCCGCACATTTCCCTGAATTTCTTGCTTGAGATTGACAGAGACTTGATGCAAGGTTAAGAGCGAGGCTAAATTATTGGATGGCAGCATAATGTCACTAATCTGCTTAGAAACCTCCGCCCCTTCGCCCATCACCACGCCCACATCACTGGCAGATAGGGCAGCCGAATCATTGAGACCATCCCCTATCATCAGGACGCGGTGGCCTTGCGCTTGCATCCTTTGGACATAATCAAATTTAGTCACTGGCGTCATACTGGTATGAACTTCATCAAAAGGCAAGTCTGCTACTAAGCGATTGGTTCTGGCCGCTGTATCGCCTGTTAAGAGAACTAAATGCTTGCCCAAGCCTTTTAGAGCGTGTAGAACACTTTGCGTCTCATGGCGAACTGGAATCGCCACGCAGAACATGGCAATCAGTTTCTGGCGATAACCTAGGTAGAGTAAATTATAGTGTGTTTCTTTCTGACGAATCAAGTGACTCTGATTGGCTTCAATCTCAATCCCTGATTCTTCCATTAAAGCTAAGCTCCCTATCACTACGACATTACCATCGATTTCAGAGCGAATGCCCTTGGAAGCTATATGGTTGAGCTCGGTATGCATTTCTTCATGAATGATGCCTTCTCGAGCCGCCTTATCCACCAAGGCATGAGCGATTGGATGGTAAATATGCTCTTCTAAACAGGCGCCAATCATTATGACATCTTCTGCACTATAGCCATGGAAAGGAATGACTTCTTCAATAACTGGACGAGAAGTGGTAATGGTTCCCGTCTTATCAAAGACTAAGATATCAACTTCATCAAATTGGTCCAGAACTGTCGAATTCTTCACAACAACTTGCTGATGCATCAATTGCTTGATAGCGGAGAGGTACACCATAGGAGTCGATAATTTAAGGGCACAGGAGTAATCGACCAACAGGAAGGAAATCGCCTTGGTAAAGGATCCTGTTAGGATATAGGTCAGCGCTGCTCCCAAGAAATTATACTTGACGATGCGGTCAGCAATGGAGGTGTACTTATACTGGTAGGTTCCGTCCTGCTGTGCCGCTTCTTGCATGAGCTTAACTAGTTCTTGTATACGGTAGTTAGCGGTTGGATTTTCTACACGAACGTGTAGTTCTCCACTGGTTAAGACCGTGTTAGAGTAGACTTCATCCCCCACAGACTTGATTACTGGGAAGGATTCACCAGTCAAGGAGCTCTCATTGACACTAGCTCGACCATTCAAGACAATCCCATCAAAGAGCAGTTCACTGCCTTCATAGAAGATAAGTACATCACCTACTTGGACTTCTTGGCTATCGATTTGTAGCAAGTGGTCTCCCTTGAGTAACCATACTTGGCGTCCTTGGCCAGCGATGCTGGCTTCAAGATCTTCTAAGGAACGTTTTTGGGTCCAATAGTTGAGTGTCTCCCCTAATTCTAAGATAAACATGATGGCGCTAGCCGTATCGGTCTGTTTCATCGCGAGCGACACTAGAATGGCGGAGCAGTCCAAAATTTCCATGGTTAACTTACCTTGTCGCAGAACACGCCAAGCATCACGGAAGTAGCCCAGAGCTCTCCACAGGGTTCTAGCCAAACGTACAGGCACTGGCATGAACCACTTGAAGAGGTAGTGACGCCCCACAGCTGAGGATACTAAGGCATAAGGGCTTGAAGCTGCGTGATGCTGGGGATGACGATAAAGTTCTTCTAATTTATCCTTCTGAATTAAGTTCCATAATTGAGCTACAACGGCTTGACGACCAGGCATCACATGGATAGCTACCACATAAGGATCTTCATAAAAGTTCAGTCTTAGAATATCGGGGAAGCCCGAAGCTAGGCCATCAAGATAGTATTTTACATCTTCAGTAAAAGGAAAAGTGGCGCGAAGTCGAACCCGGCCACTTGACTGATGCAACACTTGAAATTGCACGTTATTCACCCTCTAATGATGCGAGTTGATCTGCTGTTTTCTCTGCTTGATAGAGATCCTTAGCGTCAGCTACTATGTCGTCCGCATGTTGCTTGACGGCAGAAACCATGCTGTCGATACCGTCTTTAGCCTTGTAGGTTTTGGCTAAGACAGTCGCATAACCTTTTTTAGCTTCTTTGCTTGTCAACAATTTGAGTCCAAGCGTCCCAAAAGCGACGCCACTTAGAAAAACACTCGGTACTTTAGAAATGCCTTTTAAGACTTTTAATGCATTTAATGACATAAAATAACCCCCTATAATTTTGCTATGGAATTATTATATCACACCTACTCTTAGGTCTGGTTACATTTTGATTACAAGAATAAGGGGGGCCTAAATTGCCTGCTAGCGTCGTAAAAAACAGACGGAATTTGATTCACTCTACCTATGAAGATTTCCCTATTTTTTTGGGGGCCTTCCCTCAAGACATGCAAAAGGCTGGAACTTACACATTTCCAGCCTTTTCTTATAGTTTTATATGAGACTATAGTTGGTCAAATTCTCAACTTTTACTAGCTGACTTGACACTAAGCCTATGCCTGTTCCAAGCCCCTCAGCATAAAAAGTGAAAGACATGACTTGTTTTTTGTTAACAAAAACCTCAATGGACGAAGTGTCGCGAACAATTTCCAGTTCCAGGCGATAAGGGGTATCGCTCCAAATATCAAGCAGACGACTATCTGGATAAGGCTCTTCTTTACCGATAATTTGATGGCCTACCCCATCTCGTTTGACAGTCAAGAGAGCTTGATCTGCTTGCCAAGTTAAGCTGAGGCCTTCCGGATGATCGGGTTTACCACCATAATGCAGTTGGAAGACGGCACCAGGAACGGCTTCTAAATTCAATTTTAAGACTTGTTGGGACTTAACCCAATCGGATAGGTAGAACTCTTGGCCAGGCTCTAATTGTCCTTGCCAGGTCTTATCCTCGCTAAATTGCGCTAGTACAGAGCTTGGAATTGACTGACACAATCGATTATCCATAACTCGCACTTGTCTTGGCAAGCTCATCGCTCCAGCCCAACCATCACCAAGTTCATGAGAAGGAATATTGCGTTGCCACATCTGCATCCAGGCTACCATGATGCGCTCATTTTCTGAGTTCAGACAAGTTTGAGGTGCATAGAAGTCTAAGCCGCCATCGATTTCATGCTGATTTTCTACCTGGAAGCGGCCAGTATTCCAGTCCATTTGACCGATATAGGCCACAGTGGAATTCAGATTCCAATAGGCATTGCCTTCTCGCTCGCGCTCAATAGGTGACATAATGAGTACCCATTTTCCGTCTAGCGGGAAAAGATCTGGACATTCCCACATGACGCCATGTCCGGCCTGCCCTTCAAGTAAAACAGACTTAAAGTCCCAATCAAATCCATTTGCAGATTGGAAGAGTAGGATCTGGCCACGATTATCCACCGTCTTCGAAGCGACGACTGAATAATATCGGCCATCGTGCTTTAAGATTTTAGGGTCCCGGCAATCTGCAATATCCGCAATCCCTTTAATATGGGCATGAGCAATGACTGGATTAGCCTCGTATTTGCGGAAAGTAATCCCATCATTCGACACCGCCAAGCACTGAGTTTGAGTCACCTGGCCAGCTATATCGACATGGCCGGTATACATTAAGACTAGCTGATCCTCAATAACTAAGGCACTGCCAGAGAAACATCCTGATTGATCATATAGCTCACTCGGTGCCAAGGCAACGGGCAGCTCTTCCCAATGAATCAAATCTTTACTGCGTGCGTGCCCCCAATGCATAGGTCCCCAGACACTATCATAGGGATAAAACTGATAGAAGAGATGATAGTAACCTTCGTAATAGATAAAACCATTGGGGTCATTCATCCAGCCTACAGGAGGCATAAGATGATAGCCGTGACGAAAGCGCGGATTTACCTGGGGTGCTTGCTGGGCAATGTAGGAATTTGCCCGTGAGATTTGTTCTTGCATGTGGTCACCTACTTACTATTTAATCCCAGTCCCGGAACCACCCAGGCCTTGAAGAATATATTTTTGAGCTACAATATAGACGAGAATCAGAGGAATCGTTGAGATGGTCAGTACGGCCATCACTTGGTTAATATAAACAGGTTGCGTGGTATTAATGGTCGTAATCGCCACCTGCATTGAAAACTTGGAAGAATCTGTTAAGACCATCAGAGGCCAGATATAGTCGTTCCAGCTAGAGATAAAGGACAGCACGCCGACTGTTGCGATCGCTGGCTTAGACATTGGCAACATGATGCGGAAGAAAATCCGAACAATCCCTGCCCCGTCTATCCGCGCAGACTCAATAATTTCCTCCGGAATGGCGATGAAAAAGTTGCGGAAGAGATAGATATTGAAGACGCTCGCTAGACCTGGAATGATGACCGCCAAACGGCTATTCACGAGTCCTAGGGCATTAATAATGGTGAACTGCGGAATCAACATCATTTCGCCAGGAATAATGAGTAAGGCCAGAAGAAATCCGAAAAGCCACTTCTTACCTGTGAAATTAATACGGGCAAAGGCAAAGCCAGCCAAGGAATTGATTAAGATAGAGCCAGCCGCAAAGGTCACAGCATAGAAAACACTGTTAGCCATATAAGTGACAATACTGAAGCGTTGAAGAACTTCTTCATAAGTCTTAAACCAGTTGGCTGGATTAAGACTTGGTAAAAAGGCTTCCCACCCTCTCAGATTCTTGTAGACATCGGCCTCTGGCTTCATCGAAGACACGACCATCCAAATCATCGGGAAGAGGAAAAGACAGGCCAACAAAATCAGTAGAATATACTCTAACAAGCTACTTGGTTTGAAGCGTTTCATCCTATTCATCCTCCTTCAAGACCCGGCGTTGCACCAGAGAAATAACCCCAATTAAGGTTGTAAAGACGAGGGCAATAGAGCTAGAATAGCCTACCAAACGATCGGTGAAACCCTTACGGTAAATATAATAAACCATAGTAATCGTTGAGTTGGCTGGCCCACCTTGAGTCATAACCATTGGTTGAACGAGTAACTTAAATGCAGAAATTAAGGTCGTCAAGAGCACGAACAAGGCTGTAGGCTTGAGAAGTGGCAAGGTAATGTAACGGAATTGATTCCATTTGCTAATGCCATCGATATCAGCTGCTTCATAGACATCTTGTGGAATATTTTGTAACCCTCCCAAGAATAGGAGCATTTGGTAGCCTGCTCCTTGCCAAGCGGAGACAAAGACAATAGCTAGCATGGCCTGTTTTGGGCTAGTAAGGAAAGGTTGCTTGGCAATCCCTACTTTTTCCAAGATAGCATTCAAAAGACCATTGTTGGGATTCAGGAGGTAGAGCCATAAGATGGAAATAACTACAAGTGACATGACCACTGGCGCGAAGAAGGCAACCTTAAAGAACATATTCCCCTTGCGTTTCTTATTTACAATGAGGGCCATTCCTAACGCTGCACCTAATTGAACTGGAATAATCCAGACTACGAATTGCACTGTATTCCAGAAACTCTTGATAAAGGTTTTATCCTTAGCCAAACGGAAGAAATTATCTAGCCCAATAAATTTACGTTCATCCGGTGCTAACATATAGTAATCCGTAAAAGCGTAATATATCACCATTCCCACTGGGATAATTAGAAAGATAAATAGCAGTATTAAGGCCGGTGACAGAAACCCGTAGCCTAGAAGGTTTTCTTTGAATTTCTTTTTCTTGTTCATGTCAGACTCCTCTTTCTTCAAAGAAGGCAGATAGCCCCTAGCGGAACTACCTGCCCAAGGTCTTATTGATTGAGCGCTTCGTCAATCGCAATTTGCATTTCTTCTGCACGTTGATCCAAGACTTGTTGCACGTCCGGATTTTCTTCATAGTAACTAATATCTTGCATAGCTTGTTGGAAAGCACGAGATACTTGTGGGTAAGCGACCACTACTGGACGAGCGTGGGCGGTCGCAGCATTTTGTTCCATCAAGAAGCGCATTGGCTCAGATACCTTGTCTTTGATATTCGCAATGGTGGTCTTACGGATTGGTAGAACGCTGTTGCCTAGGCTAATGATTTCACTAGACTCGGTGTTGGTTGCAAACTTAATGAATTCAGCTGCCCCTTCTTTTTGTTCTGACTTTTCCGTCACAGCTAATTGCCAGCTACCAGATGGGGAAACTAATTTCTTAGTCGTATTAGATACTGGGTAAGGCAAGATACCATATTCAATGTCTTTATAGTTTTCATTTAAGTCATTAATGGTCCAAGATCCGCTTAAGACCATTGGGTAAACGCCTGTTTCAAAGCCTTTTTCAACTGGGCTAATCGTGGTGTAACCTTCTTTGACTAAATCTTGAATGAATTGAACGGCCTCAACACTTTCCTTACTGTTGAAGTAACCTTGTGCCTTAGTCCCGTCTTCATTCACAACAGTCCCACCATTTGACCAGAGTAATGGCATATATGCATATGGCAGCATTTCGTCCATAGAATTGAGGCGGAAGTCAATTGCTGGTTGTTTGAAGTGGTCTGTCAACTTCTTGCTAATCGCCTTAAATTCGTCCCAGGTCCAAGGTTTTTGAAGGGTTGGAAGTTCTGAATCTTCAATGCCTGCTTCCTTGAACATTTTCTTGTTGTAATAAATCCCAACGTTGGATTCAGAGAAGCCAAAGGCATAGAATTTGCCATCATAGGTCCCTTGTTGCTTGATGGAATCAAGTACATCATCCATATTAGCGTCAGCTAGATAGTCATCCAATGGCGCAATTACCTTAGCTTTAGCATAGGCTGCTGTGTTTGGTCCGTCTAAAGTAATGACATCTGGCAAGGTGTTGGTGGTAATACCCGCGTTGACCTTGTCTTCATAACCACCACCAGAACCACTACGTGGAATGTATTCTGTTGTTACTTGGTACTTTCCATCGTACTTCTTGTTGAAGTTTTCTACGACTTTTGCCCAAGCCTTCCCTTCTGCGGTCTCATCTGAAAATTGTACCCAAACCTTGATGTCTTGGCCGGCAGCATGGGCTACGGGGGTTGGCGCCATTGCTCCTGCTAAGAAGCTCATCGATAAAGTGGTCAGAGCCGATAAGATGAATCCTTTTTTCATGTTGTTTCCTCCTTTTTGAAACGTTTCAATTCTTTTTTTTAAAGTCAAGCCCACGGTAGGATAATGGGTCTAGCTGGGGCTCGGGATTTGAAACGTTTCAATTTATACCTTAATAATAATACCGCTTTCACGGCTTGTCAAGAGATTTTTAGAAATTCAATCCAATTTTTTTCGCGTGGTGCCTCCTTCACGAAAATGTACTGGCAAGATAACGCGATGACTACTAGGTTGAACTTGACCTTTAATCAGGGTCATCAAGAGTTCCACCGCAGCAATGGCCATCTGATCAATAGGCTGGGCAATGGTTGAGAGGAGATAGTCTTGACCTTCTGCCGTCTTCAGTCCATCAAAACCAATCAGCTGATAATCCTCTGGACAAGACTTACCAAATGCCTGCATGACCTTCATCACATGAAGGGCCATAAAATCATTAACGGTAAAGAAACCATCTAATTCGGTATTTTCTTCGACAAAAGCCCGGATAAGTCTTTCCACATCTTCAATAGGTTCTGGCATATCTAGCTTAGCAACGCAGTAACCTTGCTTAGCAGCGTAATCATAGAAACCCGCCTTGCGCAATACTGTCTCATTCTCATGGATATTGGTACCGCCAATATAAGCAAGCTGCTTAGCGCCTCGTTCTAGAAGCTCCTTGGCCGCCAGTTGCCCACCCTCATAGTTTTCTGCGGTGACATAATAGACATTCTCGGAGAAGTGCCGGTCGATGCTAACAAAAGGAAGAGAAGACAAAATATACTTATCGATATCAGAGTAAGTAATGCCAATAATGCCATCCACCTTGTTCTTCTTTAGCATTTCAATGTACTCGATCTCATTACTCGCATCACCATCTGCATTACAAATCAGGAGCTTATAGTGATGCTGCTGCAACTCCTTCTCTACATGATAGGCGAACTGCGAGAAAAATGGATGCCAAATGGTTGGCACAATCAGTGCCACAATATTGCTGCGATTGGTTTTGAGCCCACGGGCATATTCATCGGGCTGATAGTTTAATTCGCGTATTGCCGTCTGGACCTTCTCATAGGTTGAATCCTTAACTCGAAAGCCATTGACCACACGAGAAACCGTCCCTAGACCAACGCCAGCCCGCTCCGCCACATCTTTCATGGTCGCTTTGGCTGAGAATTGATTAGCATCTTTCATAGTATCACCTCTTACTTCTTAATCTTACCATGAAATGTAGCGTTTTCAAGTATCATTCAATTTGTCTTTGAATTTTCGTTAACTTGCCCAAATTCCTATGCAAGACGAAAAGACTGGAAACAAGCTCCAGTCTTTTCCTATAAATTAATTACCAATTAGTTTTTAACTTAAACTCACACGCACTACGCCCATCACCTTTCAGACCCATACAATGACCATAGACCAACTTTAGCTTCTTTGGCTTCTTTTTGCGATGCCTCTAAATAATTCAAATAACGCGTATTAGGTGGGTAAACATAAGCAACTTGAGCTAGACCCTCACTCACTAAGATTTCTTGGACAAGTTGCCCATCAATCCAAACATAAATTAAATCACGTTGATACTTATCTTTGTGCATTCCAATATCATATTCAACTTCAATTTTGTGAGCCTGTTGAAGCAAGTGCTGAAATCTCTGTTTGGCCTCAAGTCCATATGGCTGTTGCCCCAATCGAGGATGATGTAGCTCGGGAGTATCTATCAGTAACAAGCGCGCTTTAATCGACTTACCGGAGCCTAGGTCAAAATAGGCAGTATCTCCGTCGACTACCTGGTATGCATTTACTACTTCAAGTAATTTGGGATTTATTGGCTTAGCCTGTAGGTTAGGTGCAGCTTGAGCTATCACTCCTACTGGTCGGCCACCTAAACAGATAGTCACTAATGCTAATAGAAGTATAAACAGTGCCCGTCTCATCGTTCACAACCGATACCGTCTCCATCACGATCAAACTTCGGATCCCATCCTGGATCACCTGGCCGGATAGGTGCAGCACCAGCAGCCTTGACTTCCTTACAGTTCTTATAGAAAACTGAAGGCTGAGTAGGAGCAGAAGCCGGCGCTTGAGCCTGACTAGCACTCAAGTCCTTGCGAACTGGATCATCGGAAAACACCCCGCTCTGAGACCAGATTTTGCTACTGGATTGCTTGGCATAGTCTTCAGATTCCCGCATGACTTTAAGGTAAGGTTCATCCGCTGACTGAATATAGTCCACTCGCGCTAATCCTTCCGTAACTAGAGCTTCCTGAAGCAAAACATCATCCGCCCATAGAAAGAGTGTGGCTTTACCGTCAATTTTTTGTTCTGCTCCTCCCGACTCTTCTACATTGAGTGTGTCAGCCTCCTCAAGCAAACTGTTTAGGCGTTCTTTTGCTTCTTTGGCGAAAGGTTTATTGCCTTTCATTTCGGGCGCATTGACCATAGCTAAATGTGCTTCATAGCTTGAATCATCTGGTAGAGTTACCTTGATTAAGTCACCTTCTAAGGCCTCAATAGACTTTACTTTGGTGACTTTTCTGTCTCCCGTTTGCTGAGCCAAAACTTTATAGCCCAAACTATCTTGACTAACCTTAGCGGATATATCTGCACTTAGAGTGCTACCGGCGCATAACAATAGAAACGATGCGCTAATATAGACTGACTTTTTCATTGCACACACTTCCCTCTTTTTTTTCACGCAACACAGAATAATTTCTACTATTAAATAGTATAATCATCCACAAACATTATTCTAACACTCTCCACTTTATCTGCAATAGGCATCATTAAAAACAACAAAACAGATAAGTTTTACCCTAGTTTTTACTCAAAAAAAGCAGGCCTAGGCCTGCTTTTACGCTTGAAAATAAAACATTAGAATGCCACCAGCAACTGCCACATTGAGTGACTCAGCCTGTCCTGGCATAGGAATGTAGATGGTCTGGTCAGCTACTTGAATAACCTCTTCCGAGACCCCTTGACCCTCATTGCCCAGCACTAAGGCTAGCGCCTGATCAGTCGGCACATGAGTATAGGCTTTGGCCTCTTGGTGCAGGGCCGTAACCAACCAAGGAATGCCAGCGGCTTCAAAGGCTGGACGGGCTTCCTGTAAGAGGTCCAAACTGACGACCTCCAGGTGCCAAAGTGAACCTTGGCTCGCTCTTAGGACTTTGTCATTGTAGACATCTACTGTGCCTTTGCCTAGAATGACCCCATCATAAGCTGCTGCATCTGCTGTTCGAATCAGAGTTCCCAAGTTACCTGGATCTTGTACCGCATCCAAAATTAGATAACGTTGGCCAGAAGGTTGCCAACCAAGGGGCGATGACGGTAAGTCGATAATCGCCATAATTCCTTGAGGCGTAGGCGTCTCGCTCAGGTCCTTCAAGAGCTCAGGACTAACCAAAAGAAGTGGCAGACTAAGGGCCTGATTGGGTAACTGGCTCAAATCATAATCCGGTGTAGCCACCAAATGACGGACATTTTGACCTGACTTAAGGGCCTCTTCTACCAGATGAGTCCCCTCAATCAGGTACTGCCCCGCCTTCTGGCGCCCCTTGGCAGTAGCTAGTTTCTTCCAGGCCTTAATCTTAGGATTTTGCTTGGATTGAATAATTTCCATGGCAAGACCTAGCGTGTAATACGGTAGATAGCTTCAGCATAAATCGCTGTTGCCTTAAGTAAATCATCAATCGCGATAAATTCGTTGGCTTGGTGCATCGTGTCAATCGAATCTGGGAACAAAGCACCGTAGGCTACCCCACGTGGCATCAGACGGCCATAGGTCCCGCCACCGATGGTCATTTCGTGTCCTTCAAGGCCGGTTTGCTCTTCATAGACTGCTAGCAATTCCTTAACCATTGGGTCATCAACTGACACATAGTGTGGCTCCTTGAACTCGCCCCACTCAATACTTAAGTCATGGCCAGCCAAACGTTGAGCAGTTTGAGCGGCCATTTTTTCTGGATCAGTGCCTTTTGGATAACGGAAGTTGGCTACAATGTTACCACCTTTGTCATCTCGGTAGTTAATCAAGCCCACGTTCATGGTCAATTCTTGCATGACGGGATCACGGTGAGCCACACCTAAGTTAACCCCTTCAAAGTCTTGGTGCAGATGGTCCGCTAAAAGATGAAGGAAGCTCTCTGCACCTGCTTGATCAAATTCAAAACGGTGTAGGTACTTAGCCAAGAAGGTTGCCGCATTGACCCCTTTGCTTGGTGTCGAACCGTGGGCTGCCTTCCCTATCAAGGAGAAGGTCGCTTGATTGCCTTGCAATTGCACTTGGCCACCTAATTGATGTTCTATAAGGAAGGACTCAAAGTCCACCACTAGCTCGGCTAAATTAGCACTTTCAACTACAGCCGTCGCATCTTGAGGCACCATGTTTTCACGCAAGCCTGCTTCAAAGCTAACTAAGTGGTTAGCTCCAGCCGCCTTAGCCCCAGCTTGGAAGTTAAAAGTCGCTGACACGTTACCTTTCTCCCCGTTAATGATTGGGAAAATGGCATCTGGTGAGAAACCATAGTCCGGCATTTCAGCATGCTTGAAGTAGTAATCCATACATTGCCAGCCACTCTCTTCGTCGGTCCCGACAATTAAGTGGAGACGTTGGTTAAGTTCTAACCCTAATTCACGTAAGAGTTTGAGTGCGAAGTAAGCTGCCACTGTTGGCCCCTTGTCATCGCTAGAGCCACGGGCATAGATACGGCCATCTTTTACTACTGGTTCAAAAGGATCGGTATCCCAGCCAGTTCCTACTGGCACCACATCGACGTGGCCCAGAATACCAACCAGTTGATCACCAGATCCGACTTCCACACGGCCAGCCCAAGGGCCGAATTGCTTAGTCTCAAAGCCATCTTCTTGTGCCATGTTCAAAAACTCTTCTAAGGCCGCCTTAGGTCCAGGACCTACTGGCGCCTCTGGCGTTGCCTTATCGTCTTCACGAACAGATGGCACCTTCAATAAACGGAATAAATCTGCGAAGAGCGCCTCTTTACGCGCTTCGACTTCTTGTAACCAATTAATCTTTGTCATAGTCTACCTCCTAATTACTTATTCTGCCACATAGCCATACGGCTCAAGAGCTTGCGCCTCTTGCTCAGTCAAAGAGCGCCACTGGCCAATGGCTAAATCTGAATCTAAGCGCAAGGGCCCCATAGCCAAACGGTGGAGGCTCAGAACCTCCTTGCCGACGGCTTGGAACATGCGCTTCACTTGATGGAATTTACCTTCCTGGATAATGACTTGAATTTGGCTAGTCGATTGATCCACATCTTGACTTAAAACGGTCAAGTCTGCAGGCAAACTGATAAAATCGCCCAAGTCCAAGCCCTCTGCGAAGGCCGCAATGTCCGTCTCGCCCACCAAACCTCGGATGGTGGCGGTGTAAGTTTTATTAACTTTCTTCTTAGGCGATAGGAGTTGGTGAGCTAGCTGTCCATTATTGGTAAGCAACAAAAGCCCCGTTGTATCAATATCCAAACGTCCCACAGGGAAGAGGTCCAGATGCTGGTAGCCCTCCCCTAGCCAGTCAATCACGGTCTGATGGCGCGCATCTTCTGTGGCAGACAAAATACCCGCCGGTTTGTTAAGTAAATAATAGTGATATCGCTGATAGGGGACCACTTGGCCCCCTACAGCAACGCGGTCGCTGCCGGGCGACACTTGCGTGCCACCCTTGCTGCAAACCAGATCATTTATGGTGACGATTTTTTGGGCTAGCAGTTGCTTAATGTCTTTCCGACTGCCCCAGCCCGTATCCGCCAAATATTTCTCAATTCTCATGAGAAGAACCTCATCTTATCTTGCAGGTCTTTTTTACGCGAACCGAAGAGGATTGGTAAGAGACCAAATAAGGCCATTACTGTCATGTAGACGAAGACACCTACCAAGACAACCAAGATTACCTTGACGAAAGTCATGCCTCGTCCAACTGGCCCCATGAGGCCGTTCAAGACTTGGGCCCAGATGCTGGTGCTAACGCCCATCAGCGCTGTCCCGACTAGCATCTTAACAAGTTTTGGTGTCATCTCGCTATAGCGTAAAGGTACCGACTTGTGAATGGTCCGCCACATGAGCAAGGAAGATACCAAGAAGGCAAGGCCTGTCGATAGGAAAGTCCCTTGTGCTTGGAAGAGAGCCACAAGTGGGAATTGCAGAACAACTTTGACGACTAAACCAATCAAGAGATGCCAGATGGAGAGACGGCGGAAGTTCATGGCCTGCAGAATAGTCGATAGAATGGTGTAGAGCCCCAAGATAATCGACATGTAGGAGGCCGTCACCAGGAGGCCTGGCCCTGAATGACTCCCATTAGCATAGAAGAGTTGGTAAACTTCAGTAGGAATGCTTGCCATACCAACTGCGGCTGGCAACATCACAAAGCTGAAGAGCAAGATAACGTGCTGAATTAAGTCACCCGTTCCTTCCTTGTCCTGCTCGGCAAAACGTTTGGTGATAGCCGGCAGAGAAGACAGGGAAATCCCAATGGCCAAGGAGATGATAATCATAATCAGCTTGTTAACGTCTAGACTTAGCACCCCATAGAGTTCCGCGATTTCGCTACGCAAGAGACTAGAAGTGTAGCCCATAATCTGGCCGAAGGTATAGGTATCGATGTTTTGTGCGATAATAATACCAGATCCCACCAGGATGAAAGGAACAGAGTCTATAAGCATAATCCGCAGGGTCTTCATTAAATCGAATTCATCACGGGATTGATCCGTCGCGATTAAAGCCTTAATCATCGGAAGGCGACGAAGATAGACGAAAATCAAGTAGACCAGTGACACCGCCGCCCCGATAAAGGCTGCAAAAGTCGAATGGATAACCGCTGTTGTCGCTGCCCCATTGAAGAGCTTCATGACAGCATAAGTCGCTGCCAACATATAGAAGACGCGAGCAATTTGTTCCAGAATTTGGGATACTGCCGTTGGCACCATGTTATTGTAGCCTTGGAAATAGCCCCGCAAGAGACTCATGACTGGCAAGATAACTAGCGGTGGTACTAAGGAACGAATAACCAAAGTGGCTGCAGCATGGTCAATGGTTGGAGTCGCTGCCGCTAAGGCTGGCGCTACGAAGAAGAGCGCTGTAGCCGTAACCAAGCCCATCAAACTCATGACAATCATACTTGCCTTAAAGAGTTGGTCTGCAAAACGGTATTGCTTTTTGGAGTGATAGTAGGCCATCTGTTTGGCAATGGCACTTGGGAAACCTGCCGTCCCAATAGCTAGGAAAAGCGCATAAGGCTGATAACCCGCGCTATAGAGGGTATTGGCATTGAGGTAGTCAGCCCCTAGCCAAGCCGCCCAAGGAATGACATAGATGGCACCCAAAATCCGGGAGAAGATATTCCCGAAAGTCAGCCAAGTCGCCCCTTTAACGATAGTTTGCTTCTCATTAAGTTCCGCCTCAATGGTGACGTCATCTTCATTCAGGTATTCTTCTAGGACCTGGTCCGTCAGAATAGGCTCCGTAAAGACCTGAGTAGCCTGGCTAACCTGGTCACTGTAGGCCTGAATGGCCTCTGGCGTAATCGCCTGGGTGTCCGTTAAGTCAAAGGCTAGTTGTTGGCCTAGAGATGAACTTTCAGGACTGGCGGTCTGAGGTCTTTCCGTCGGACGCGCCGCTTGAGGCTCCGGGTGGCCGGCCACCGCCTCATCTTCTAGCTCCAAATCAAAATCTGAACTAAGGGAGGTATCAGAGTCAGTTTCAAGTTCTGAGGCATCATGTTCAGCCTCTGGCTCTACTTCTTGCTCCCGAGCTGTTAGACTGGCACCACCTTGACTATCATCTTCATCATGGTCAGAATCTGACTCATCAGAAGCTTGACTTGTTTGGGAATCCTCCTGAGTAGTTGCTTCTGGCTCGGACTCATCTTCTTCCTTAGGTTCGCCTTCTTGAATCCAACGTACTAGACGTTGCCAAAGGTTAAGTTTTGGCTCAGCTGCTTCCTCTTCTTGAGGCTCTTGCTCAATCACTTGATCTGAGACTAAGCTTTCATCAGCTACTGGCTCGGAGTTAACTTCTGCCTCAGCATCTTGCTCCTCTATATCTAAGACAGATACTGGCGTCCATTGATTGTCATCGTCACTCTTGTCCTCTTGTAAAACTGACTCAGCTTCTTCTTCCAATTCAACAGGCGCTAGCAAATCAGGCTCTGCACCTTCTTCCAGCTCCTCTTGGACTTGCTCTATTTTGTCTTCTTGACTTGGCGCTGAACTTTCAGTTCCTTCAGAAGTCTCAACACTATCCAAGTTTGCTTCAACTTGCTCAGTAAGTTCAACTTCTGCCTCAGCTAATTCAACTTTTGCATCAGTCAGCTCAAGTTCTGGCTCTGCTTGACTTTCAGTCGGAGCAAACTCGTCATTAACTTCCGCCACTACAGACTCTTCAGCTAATTTATCTTCTGGAGCAGCTGCCTCTTCCTTAGGTTTGAGGCTATTGACTCTTTGCGTGATGCCTTGCCACCAGTTTTGCATCAGCCGCTCAATCTTGGTTGGGGTCAATTCTGGTGCCCCAAATTGGTCATAAGCGTCCAAATCGTCTAAGTGATCTAAGCTATAGTGAGCTTCATAGACAGCGTCTAAATCTAAGCGAGGTAGCTTAAGCGATTTTGATGCTTTGGCTTCTGTCGGCTGAGGTTTCGGATGTTTTGGACGATAGATAAAAGGATTGTAGTTTGGATCGTCTTGTCCTTCTAAATCAAGATTGCTTACTGAGCTGCTTTCAGCTCTCTCTAGCTCTAACTCTGGAAGATCAGCATCTAGCTGGCCTTGTTCTTCCTCAACTTCAGCTTGCTCCGTTGACTCAGCCTCTTCCTCCCAGGCTAGTAAGTCATTGACTACCCAGTCTGCCTTATCCTTTGCTGGTTTACTAGGAGTTGGCTCGGCATCTGCTTGGAAGATGGGGTCTACATCAAATTGATCATCGTCTAATTCTAGGTCCAAGTCTGCCGGCAGATTAAGGTTAAAGTAATCGCCATCTTCTGGTTGCACATTAGGCCGACGTAGTTTCTTCATGTCTTCTTTGGAAAAGATGACGGTCTCATGCAAGTTTTGTTCTTCGGCCAACAAAGCCTGTAAATCCGGGCTTGGTGTGCCGCGCTCTAAATCGCGCTTGTCTCTTTCTGTCATCTGCATCGTCTCCTTAATTTGCTACGATATTGACTAATCGGTTAGGAATTGCTACCACTTTGCGTAGGGTCTTGCCTTTAAGTTGTGCTTGAATCTCTGGCAAGTTAAGAGCTAAATCACCTAAAGCATCTGCTGCCATATTGGCTTCTACCATGACCTTAGCCTTAATCTTACCATTAATTTGAACTACAACTTCTACCTGATCTTCAATGGTCAAAGCTTCCTCATAGCTTGGCCAAGCGACATGCGAAATGCTGTCTTGGTGACCTAGCTTTTGCCAGATTTCCTCACTAATATGTGGAGCCAATGGCGCCAACAATTGAATCAGGCCTTTAGCATAAGCTTTTGGAATGATGGCCTGGTCTTTCGTAGCATTGAGGAAAATCATCATTTGTGAAATTGCGGTATTGAAGTGGAGGATTTCATAGTCTTCCGTTACCTTCTTGACTGTTTGATGGTAGACACGTTCTAGGGCAGGGTTTTCAGCATCTTGGATTCGCTCACTGAGGCTACCGTCCTCTGCCACATAGAGACGCCAGATTCGATCAAGGAAGCGACGAGTTGATTCCAAACCATTCTCACTCCAAGCAATAGAGGCATCCAATGGTCCCATGAACATTTCGTAGACTCGTAGGGTATCTGCACCGTATTGTTCTACCACATGGTCTGGATTGACAACATTGCCCTTGGACTTGGACATTTTGTTGCCGTCCGTCCCCAAAATCATGCCTTGGTTGAAGAGCTTCATGAATGGTTCCTTAGTTGGTACCACACCTAAGTCGTAGAGGAATTTATGCCAGAAACGGGCGTAAAGCAAGTGCAAGACAGCGTGTTCCGCCCCCCCAATATAGAGGTCAACTGGCAACCATTTGGCTAACTTGTCTGGATCTGCTAGGCGCTCTGAGTTCTGTGGGTCGATATAACGGAGATAGTACCAAGAACTACCCGCCCATTGTGGCATGGTGTTAGTCTCACGGCGACCTTTACGGCCTGTCTCTGGATCCACTACGTTGACCCAATCTTCAATAGCAGCCAATGGTGATTCGCCCGTACCACTTGGTTGAATCTTATCGGTTACTGGCAGACGAAGTGGTAATTGATCCTCAGGCACTAGACTCATGCTGCCGTCTTCCCAATGAATCACTGGGATAGGCTCGCCCCAATAACGTTGACGTGAGAAGAGCCAGTCACGTAGACGATAGTTGACTTGTCGTTGGCCTTTACCCTTTGCTTCTAACCAATCAATCATGGTCGTAATAGCCTCCGCATTATGGAGACCGTTTAAGAAGTCAGAATGAATGTGTGGCCCGTCGCCTTCATAGCAACCAGACTCATTATGTTCAATTACGGACACAATCGGCAAATCGTACTTGCTAGCAAATTCGAAGTCCCGTTCGTCGTGGGCTGGTACCCCCATGACCGCCCCGGTCCCATAAGAAGCCAAGACATAGTCCGCAATCCAAATTGGTAAGGATTCACCAGTTACAGGATGTTTAACATAGCCCCCGGTGAAGACGCCAGATTTGTCTTTATTAAGAGAGGTCCGATCCATGTCGCTCTTAGTTGCCACTGCGTCAACATAGGCTTTTACAGCGGCTTCCTGTTCAGGGCTGGTGACTTTCGCCACTAACTCATGTTCAGGCGCCAAGACCACATATGTAGACCCGAAAAGGGTATCTGCGCGTGAGGTAAAGACTTGCACTTGATCAGGGTGCCCCACAATATCAAAGTTAATCAAAGCCCCTTCAGATTTACCAATCCAATTACGTTGCATCTCCTTAAGACTTTCAGGCCAGTCTAGAAGATCCAAATCTTCTAGTAGACGCTCTGCATAGGCTGTAATCTTGAGCATCCATTGTTTCATTGGCTTACGGTAAACAGGATGGCCCCCACGCTCGGATTTACCATCAATGACTTCTTCGTTAGCCAAGACGGTCCCTAAGGCGGGACACCAGTTAACGGCTACTTCTGCTTCATAGGCCAAGCCTTTTTCGTACATTTTGGAGAAAATCCATTGAGTCCATTTATAATAGTTAGGATCGGTTGTATTGACTTCCCGCCCCCAGTCATAGCTGAAACCAAGTGAATTGATTTGACGGCGGAAAGTTTCGATATTGGCAGCAGTAAAATCAGCTGGGTCATTCCCCGTATCCAAAGCGTATTGTTCAGCAGGCAAGCCAAAAGCATCCCAACCCATTGGATGCAAGACATCATAGCCTTGTGCCCGTTTCATACGAGCCACGGCATCGGTTGCTGTATAGCCTTCTGGGTGTCCTACGTGCAAGCCCTGACCTGATGGATAAGGGAACATATCTAACGCATAGAACTTAGGATGCCCAGGACGCTCCTGAGTTTTAAAGGTTTGGTTTTGGCGCCAATAGTTTTGCCATTTTTCTTCGATTGCTTTGTGATTATAGGTCATCACATAACCTCCTTGCATTTCTGATAAAAAAAGCCCTACATAAACCGTGTTAAACACAGTTCACATAGGGCGAAATTTTCGCGGTACCACCTAATTTAAGCTAGAATAGCTTATCTCTAGCCTTAACGCGGCGGACGTCTAGTCTTACTGAAAATTCAGACTAGCTTCAATTGGATGAGTTCAGTAGCACTCCCGGCTTATTTCCACCACCCATAAGCTCTCTATAGCAGTTGTACCGCCTACTAATTCCAATATTGAATTACTATTGAGTCTAGTATATCAAATACTAACGACTAGTTCAATGAGATGACTTGACCTACTTGGATGAAATGGGAGCCCCCATTGTTAGCGATCAATTTGTAAACATCTACCCCATTACGACGAGCGATTGAGTACAAGGTGTCACCGGCTTGGACTGTATATGAACCGCCACTTGCTTGGCTAGCGTTGTTTGCAGCCGAAGCTGGTGTTTCAGTAGCCGCTGGTGCTGGGCTCTCTGCAGGAGCTGGTGTTTGGGTAACTGGTGCAGGAGTTGGGGCTGGTGTTTCAGCAGCGGCGCCACCACCTGGTACCTTGATACTTTGACCTGGGTACAAGAAGTAGTTTGAGGTCCCGTTCAAGCGTTGGAGTTCTGAAATTGAAATTCCATACTTGTTAGCAATACGCCAGTAGCTGTCACCGGCTTGAACTGTATAGTTGCCACCGCCTGTGCTTGGCGCTGGGGCTGGTGTTTCAGCAGGTGCTGATGTTGTGCTTGCAGTGGTTGCTGCAGGAGCAGGGGTCGCATTTGCTGAACCAGAGCCTGGCACTTTAATGCTTTGGCCTGGGTACAAGAAGTAGTTTGAAGTCCCATTCAAGCGTTGGAGTTCTGAAATCGAAATCCCGTACTTGTTAGCAATACGCCAGTAGCTGTCACCGGCTTGGACTGTGTATGAACCGCCCGCTGCTGGTGCTGCGCTTGTTGTGCTAGTTGAAGTAGAAGTGCCGTTTGATGAAGCACTTGCGCTTGAAGATGACCCTGAACCTGGCACCTTGAGGCTTTGACCTGGGTAGAGGTTGTAGTCAGATGTGCCGTTCAAACGTTGGAGTTCTGAGATAGAAATCCCGTACTTGTTGGCAATACGCCAGTAGCTGTCACCGGCTTGGACTGTGTATGAACCGCCTGCTGCTGGTGCTGCACTTGTTGTGCTAGTTGAAGTAGAAGAGCCATTTGATGAAGCTGACGCATTAGTCCCTGAACCTGGCACCTTAATACTTTGGCCTGGATGGAGCGTGTAGTCAGATGTACCGTTCAAGCGTTGGAGTTCTTGAATAGAAATCCCATACTTGTTGGCAATACGCCAGTAGCTATCGCCTGCTTGAACTGTATAGTTGCCGCCTGCTGAACTAGTGCTTGCTGAGCTAGTAGAGCTTGAAGCAGAAGAGGCAGAACCACTTGTAGTTGAAGCTGAACCTGGTACTACCAAGCTTTGACCCGGATAGAGGAAGTAACTTGAGGTACCGTTCAAGCGTTGCAATTCTTCAATTGAAATGCCGTACTTGTTAGCAATACGCCAGTAGCTATCGCCTGCTTGAACCGTATAAGAACCGCCACCAGTCGCTTGAGCTTGTGGACGAGCTGGGCTAGCAGTGCTAGAACCACCCGCATCATATTGAGTCAAGCCATAGGTTTGAATTAATTGGTTGAGCTTAGACGCATAACGAGTATCTGTCGCATAACGACCCGTTAAGTGTTGTGTTGCGTCTTGATAAGAGTTGGTTGCACTCACGCGCGCCCCATAATAGTATTTGTAGCGCCAACTGTTAGGATTGTTATCCCCAGTTAAGAGCGAAGCATAGTCATTCAGAGATTCACCGTAGTTATTATACTTACGGAAAGGTTCCTTAGCAGCATAGTAGTTACCACTACCGTCATCTTCTAAGGTGTCCATACGAACGGAATTACCGTTGTAGTCACCCTTGATCCCGAATAAGTTATAGTTAGGTGCTGATGCTAATCCACTTTGGCCCCAACCTGATTCTAAGATTGCTTGCGCGATCATTACAGAGGCATACAAGTCATTATTCTTAGCGATATCCCGTGCATACCCTCCAATAGTTGATAAGAAGTTTTGTTGGGTAGCTGTTTGAGCTTGTACGGTCACCTTTGGTGCAGTGAGCGTGCTTAAAGTAGATGCAGATGCGAATAAGACTAAGCCTGCATTAACCACTTTGGCAATTTTCTTATTTGATTCGTGGCGCTGTGCTTGTTTACGACGATTAATCACCGCTTGACGCGTTAATTTCACGTATATTCCCCCATTCTGCCATTTTATGATACAATACCATTATATAGAAAGCCTCTCGCTAAAAAAAGGGGCCTAGCCCCCTTTTCGTTTACTTTTAACGATTGTGTAACTTTCACGTAATACAAAGGAGTTTGTCTATGCAACGCGCTCTACACTACAGTCACACCCTCTTAGCCGCCTTAATCCAACGTTTTCCAGATGGTGTTTATATTGATGGCACTCTAGGCAAAGGACACGACACGGCCTTCATTCTCAGCCAACCAGGCTTTTGTGGCCAGGTCATGGGCTTTGATATCCAAAATCAGGCCTTGGCTTGGACTCAGGAACGACTGGCTGATATTCCAAATCGGGAGTCTGCCCAGCTTTTTCTGGCTTCTCACGACCAAATCCATACACTTTTAGCTGAGGTCGCCCAATTCAGTGGTGCCATTTATAATCTGGGTTATCTTCCAGGTGGCGACCACCAAATTACAACCCAAGAGACTTCAACCCTGGCCTCTTTAGACCAGGTTCGAGCCAAACTTCGGGTTGGTGGGCAAATTATCTTGGTGATTTACAGTGGTCATCCTGAAGGTGCCAAGGAAAAGGATGCCCTCTTCCAAGCCTTAGCCAGCTGGCCCCAAGAAGAATTCCAAGTCCTTCACTATGGCTTCATCAACCAACGGAATAATCCACCACAACTCCTCATCATCGAACGTATCAAGTAAGTAAAAAAGCTGAGACCTAAATCTCAGCTTTTCATTTTGTCTTATTCAGCAATCACGGCTTTAAGTTCATCCACTTTATTGACTTGCTCCCATGGTAAGACCACGTCTTGACGACCAAAGTGACCATAGGCTGCAGTCTGCTTATAGATTGGGCGACGCAAAGCCAAGGTGCGGATAATCCCATCTGGTGTTAAATCAAAGAGTTGACGCACTGCTTGAACTAAGCGACTCTCAGAAACGATGCCAGTTTCAAAGGTTTCAATCCGAATAGAAACGGGTTGCGCGACCCCAATTGCATATGCTAATTGTACTTCACAACGCTTAGCTAAGCCGGCTGCCACGATATTCTTGGCAATGTAGCGAGCCATGTAGCTAGCTGACCGGTCCACTTTAGTCGCATCCTTACCAGAGAAGGCACCGCCACCGTGGCGAGCATAGCCCCCATAGGTGTCGACAATAATCTTACGGCCTGTCAAACCGGAGTCTCCTTTAGGCCCACCGATGACAAAACGACCGGTTGGATTGATTAAGAAGCGGGTTTGATCATCTAATAAATGTGCCGGAATCACAGGCTTCACTACATGTTCAATCACGTCTTGACGCACAGTTTCCAAGGTTGCTTCAGGGGCATGCTGAGTCGAAATGACGACTGTATCCACCCGTAGGGCTTGACCGTCTTCTCCGTACTCAACGGTTACTTGGGACTTACCATCTGGTCTCAGGTAAGCCAATTGACCAGACTTGCGCACCTCACTCAGACGTTTAGCTAGGCGATGGCTAAGCGCGATTGGCAATGGCATGAATTCTTCCGTTTCATCACAGGCATAACCGAACATGAGCCCTTGGTCACCTGCCCCAATCAATTGATCGGTTGCTTCGTCCCGGGTTTCAATGGCCGCATCTACCCCCTGGGCAATATCAGGCGATTGTTCGTCAAGCGCGACCAAGACGGCCACATTATCGCCATCAAAGCCATAATCACTTGAATCATAGCCAATTCCCTTAATCGTTTCGCGTACAATTTGTTGGATATCGACATAGGCAGTCGTGCTGACTTCCCCGAAGACCAATACCAAACCGGTGTTGACCGCGGTCTCGCAGGCCACCCGGGCTAGTGGGTCTTGTGTCAGGATGGCATCTAAGATGGCATCACTAATTTGATCGGCAACTTTATCTGGGTGTCCTTCCGTCACCGATTCAGATGTAAACAACTTTCTTTCCATAGTAATTTCCCCCATTTTGTAGATTGGTTACAAGGCAACTTCATTAAGAAAATGAATCCCATCGGGAATTTATTGTTGTAACTGACTCCATTATACATTAGTATAGTAGATATAGATAGTAAAAAATGTCGAAAAAAGAGGATTAGCTATGAAACACTTTGCACACTTTCTAAGACATCCCCTCATTCGAATCTTCCTAGCGCCACTAGGCTTTGGGATATACGGTTTAATCGTAGGGATGTACCACACTACCGAAATCAACTGGTTAGCCTTGGGCTATCTCTACCTGATTTTAGTCAGCAGTCAGTTGATTGACCACTACTTTTTCGTCCGCTTCAATACCCGCAAGGCCAATGCCAGCTCGCCAGTAATCCTATACGCCATGGAGATTCTGCTCTGGGCAGCAACCGTGGGCTTTATGTGGCAGCATCATTGGGGGGCTAACCTCTTACTCCTCCTCTATATCGCCTATACCCACATTCAGCACTATCCTTATAATCTGACTAACAGCCTCTACCAGTTGATTCTAAATGTCTTCTTCCAGGCCTTCATTGTCAACAACCTAGCCTACTTCAGCCAGACAGGGACCATCACGACCGGCTTCCTCATCAGCCTCCTACCTCTGGCAGCCTTACAACTGGCCTTTCAAGCTGAAGGCAATAGTCTAGTTAGTCAGCTAACAGGACACCCTTCCCTCATGACACATGGCTTAAAAACAAGTCTAGTGCTCATCTTGAGCCTAGTAGCTGTGGCTGCTGGGACCTACTTAAGTTTCCCATCCAAATCTTATTTCATGCTCCAACTCCTCTTTATCGCCGGGAGCGTCTTGACCTTAGCCCCTCTCTTGGTCCAAACTCGACAACATAACCAAAACCAAAATAAACTCAACTATCTCAGCACTAGTTACTTGCTGATTAGCATCCTGTATGGCTTGGCCTTCTGCTTCTAACATATATGGCAAAAACAGCCGTTCCCACACGTAGGTGGGAACGGCTGTTTGTTAGTCTCGACAAGCCATCATGGTGTCGCACGGTTGCGCATGATGCTGACAACTGTCACGATTAACATCACCAAGATTGGAATGTAGCTCCATGACAAAGGTAGTCCTAATAGGGCAATATATCCGAACAAGGTACCTCCCACCACCAATTTCTCCAGTGTGGCCTTCTGGCCACGAAGAGTCCATAGGGATAATATAATACCTAGGATTATCAAGATCAGCATACTGCCGAGATAAATCCGAGGCGGCCAATGGCTACCCAAACTTGTTAACATAATGGGCGACGGGATGCTCAGAGCTATTTATAACACCTCGATAGTGTCTCTTAAGATTAAGAAATTCCCGATTGAAAACACCAAAAAGAAAGCATTGAAGGGGAGTAAGACTTGTTTTATCTTCAAGGTATTCTCACCTCCTCTGATTCAGCAAATTATAGAGCCATTGAAGATTCCAGTCTGGAGTGGGCTGTGCGTCTACTAGAGGTGCCCCAATTTCTTCGATAATCTCATTGATGAGTGTTTGGTCTTCTTCAGAAGGGCTTACTCTGCAATCACAACGCTCGCTAAATATATACTCTATTCTCCCCTCAGCACTTAAGGCATACATAACATTATGATAAGTAAGATTAATCTCTGTGCCTTCGTCACCATAAATTGCAAATGTAATATCACTCCCACGACTATTAACTCTAAACCTTATGTTACTAGTCAATGTATCTCGCTTAAAGTGATACCCTGGTATCTGACGGGAGTCCCTATATAACATAAACCGCAGCGCTTCCCACTCTGGTGAGAACCGCCCTTCAACATTTTGTGCGTAATAGGGTGCATATTTCTTAAGATTCAATTCCAGTCTCCCCTTAACAAATAAGAGTGCCAGCATCAGTAAGACCGAGAAGATGATAATCAACATTCTTTTTCTCTTCACCCTTATCCCTACCTTCTTAACCATCGTTTAATATAATTTGTTACCTTGCCAATAGGACGCTTATTATATCGCTCAACCAACAGCTTATTGTAGCTGCTTACTACAGAGTTTACCTTTCTATGTATTGCTCCAGCTACTTTTTTTACTGGAGTTAATACCTTTTGAGGTATAACTGTATTTATAAATCGCTTCACCGGTGAAGTTATTCTTTGGATTGCCTTCCTAACCTCGCTTACCTCTTTTCTAGTTTCATTAATTTTTATTCTTTCTAGTTCGCTTTGCTTCTTTTTAAGATAAGCAGTGCTCGAAGCTTTTTGACCCTCTGCAACACCAATCAAAACCGCCCGTTGTCACGGGCGGTTTTGATTTGCTTATAATTAAGCCCCGAACTTGCCTAGGAAGAGCCAAGCTACACAGAGCAGAACCTCAAGTGCTACTAGGTAGATAAGCCACTGCTTAGGTAAGCGTGGAATTTTAACCTTATAGACATAGGCAAACCCCAGCACAAGGTAAATTAGCATTAAGAAAATCTGGAAGATATTCAGGGGCAAGAGGAAGCCCAAGAGCGACACGACTGGAATGGCAATAGTCCCTACCTCTAGTGGCAAGCCAGTAGTGAAGGCTTTTTCCTGAGGTTCTTGGAACTGAGCAGATTGGTTAAAATAGGCCAAACGTGTCCCTACTGCCAAGATATAGAAGGCAAAAACGATTAAGCTAAAGCCCCCGGCCTGAGCGACTGCCATCATATAAACCGCTGGTAGAACACCATAAATCAAGAAATTACTTAAGGTCTTCAATTCCTTACCAAAGGCAGCCTCAGCCACTGACGATTGAAACTGTCTCATCACACTGCCTACAAAGAAATCAATAATGGCAGCAATCATTAAAGAAACTAGGGCATACTGTAGTTCACCATGAAAGGCAAAACCAATCCCTGTAGCAGCAAAAAACAAACCAGCTAATAGCACCAGGTTAGAGCGGTGCAACTTTCCAATAAACATACAGATACCCTTCTTTCTTATTAGTGAATTAGGCTTTCTCGAAGCCAATAATCAAGCCGTGATAATGGGCATAGAATGTGCAGAGCCCATTAAAATCCACTACCTCAATTTGAGCCTGAGGATAGTGTTCCCGAAGCAAAGCACTCACCGCTTCAACCACTTCTGGATTGTCGCTATGAGAAATCGCCACCTTACCACCTTGGTAGCCATGCTTGAGCATTTCTTCTACGGTTGCTTTCACAGCCCGCTTGCTCCCCTTAGACTTAGTTCCAATCTCAATCTTACCTTCAGGTGTACGAACCCCAATCAGGCGAATGCCTAATAGACCAATCATACCGCCGACTAGACGATTGACACGGCCTGCTTTGACCAAGTTATCTACTGACTCTAAGATGAAAACCACATCCGTCTTTTGATGATAATCCTTTAGGCTAGCTACCACTTGGTCAAAATCCAAACCAGATTTTACTAACTCCAAACCCTTAGCAATCAAGAGGTCGTTCTCTGTCCCGGCAGATAAGCAGTCAAAGATATAGATATTAGCCAATGGATTTTCTTCCAAAGCCATATTGCGACCAAGCTGGGCGCTATTATAAGAACCTGATAAGCCACTTGAGATAGTAAAGCAGATGACATTTTCGGCTCCTTCGAAGGCATTGGCATAAGCTTGAGGAGACGGACAAGCAGTCGAAGAGGCCTCCTTGCTGTCTTGCATGTCCTTTACAAAAGTTGCCATATCTAAGTTGGCATCATCCACATATACCTGAGTGCCAATATTAATCATTAAAGGTACTAATTCAAAAGCGACATCCGTCCCTGCAAACAGGTCCGGCGAGATAGTCGCGCCTGAATCGGCTACTAACTTCCATTTCATAGGTAATTCCTCCCTCTGTCTTCTCCCTAAGTATATAAAAGCCCACGGCAACTTGCAAACAAAATCACGCGTGGGACTCTCTTTTTATTTTAGGATGTTTCGGACTGGTAATTCCCAGCCTCTTTACTTAATATCTAACTAAGCTTGATATCGTTTAATCAGGCTGGCAATCCCCATGCCCCCACCAATACAAAGGGAAGCAAGGCCATATTGACTCTCAGAGCGAACTAACTCATGGCAGAGAGTCGCTAAGACTCGGACTCCTGAAGCCCCAATAGGATGGCCTAAGGCAATGGCGCCACCATGAACATTGGTGCGCTCAGCCAACCAATCAGTTGACACCCCGTGATGGGCGACTAAATCATGTGAGACAGCTAGCGCTTGAACCGCAAAAGCCTCATTGAGTTCAAAGCGGTCAACTGCTTCAAAAGGTACACCAGTGCGCTCTAAAACCTGCTCGATAGCCCCTACAGGCCCAATCCCCATAATGCTAGGGTCTACTCCTGCCTGACCAAAACCTAGAACTTCAGCCAGTGGCGTCAGCTGGTAGCGGTCTAGGATGTCTTGGCTCACTAGGCAGAGAAAGGCTGCGCCGTCGTTAATGCCTGACGCATTACCGGCTGTTACTGTCCCCTCCGCCTGGAAGGCAGGACGCAAACTAGCTAATTTCTCGGGACTAGTTTTATAGTTAATATACTCATCTCGATCAATCACTTGACGATTGCCCTTGCGGTCGACTTCTGCCACAGCCACAATTTCTTGGTCAAATAGGCCTGCTTGTTGAGCAGCTTGAGCCTTGACTTGAGACTGATAAGCATAAGCATCTTGAGCTTGGCGACTAATGTCATATTGCTGAGCTAAATTCTCAGCCGTCACCCCCATAGCATAGCCCCCAAAGGCATCAGACAAGCCATCCCGATAGAGGGTATCCACTAGTGGACTGCCACCATAAGCCATACCCTTGCGAGATTTGCCATCTAAGACGAAGGCGGCCTGGCTCATACTTTCTACGCCCCCAACGATCAGGGCTTGGTTCTCGCCGGCTTTAATCTTGGTATAGCCTTCATAGACTGCCTTTAAGCCACTGCCACAGACCATATTGACGGTGTAGGCTGGGGTCGACATTGGTAGTCCTGCCTTTAGCGCAATTTGACGGGCCAGGTTTTGACCATGGCCAGCCGATAAGACATTCCCAAGGATAACTTCTTCAATGGCTTCCACTGGTACTTGGTCTGATGCTAGCACTGCCCGGAGAACTTGGCTGCCTAAGTCTAGCGGACTGAGATTGGATAAGGCGCCAAGATAGCGACCAATGGCCGAGCGCTTAACTTCTGTAATATATACGCGTGTCATAAGTAACTCCCTTTAGTTCAAAATTCAACGAAGGCTTAAATCAATGGTCGCTTGCTGGCGCAAGACTGGCAATAAAATGACGAATGCAGGTGACATATGCTTGTATGAAGGCATCATCCTCCAAATACAATTCATGCTTACGCCCCGGCACACAGTAAGCTTGGGCTTGAGCTAAGCTCGACGTCAAGCCATGAATGCCACTAGCTAAAACATGGTCATCGAGCTCCGCTCGCCAGACTAGGACTGGCAAAGTAAGCTGGTCAAGGCCTTGGCCAGACAAAATATTGCGCGAGCTAGCTAGACTAGTTGCTAACCAAGACCAAGTAGCGCCCCAGCTAGGGATCGGATGGTTGGCTAGATGCCAATGATGGAAATAATGGCCACGTTCATATTGAGTTGTCCAGCGATTCTGGCGGGGATACTGGCTATGACGTTCGGGATCAAAGCCCCCCTGACGTGGAGCATAAGCTTTGCCACCACCTAAAGAACTAACTACTCGACTTAATAAATGAGCATAGGCAAAAGGAATCCTGCCCGTATCGATTGCCAGCATGGGCGAGGAAAGAATAAGGCCCTGAGCCAAGCCGGGATAGAGTTGGCATAGGCGAGTCGCGACCGCTCCACCCATGGAGTGGCCGAATAGGACTAAGGGACTTTGTAGTTTTCCTTGCTTACCTAAATGGTCCAAGAGTTTAGCCAGGTCTTCAGCATATTGATCAAAACGCAGGCTATGGATGCTGGACTTGGGACCATAAGGGCCACTGGCGCCATGTCCTCTTAGATCTACTGCAATAACCTGACAGGCTTCTTGGTGCCAGTAGTAGGTTAACTCCCGAAATTTTTCCTTGAACTCATTGAGGCCATGGATGATCAGGAGAGTAGCCTGGGCCTCAGCATGAGGATAGAAATCAAAGGCTAAGGTCTGACCATCTTCTAAGGTAATCGTCTCTGACTGACCATGTTGTACCAAGTAAGGTTGGACCCAGTCTGTCATTTCTTGATCGAACTGGTCTTGCGATAACCAAGCATGCTGAGTGCTAGCCTGAGCCTGCCAGCGGGTGACGTCGAAGACTTGCTCGCGGTCATTACTTGGCTTGAGGCCATGTCGACGCTGGTAGACCTGGCCATAGGTCCAAGTCGCTAGCCCCAGGCCGACTAGACCGGGCAATAGATAAGCATAAGGTGAGGTCATGGTGGGGCTCCTTTAAGTTGAATTAAGGACTGGCCAGCGTATCGGAGGTGACCACTGCCACTAAACGCACGTAGGCCACATCGCCAACTAATTGGTCGCTAGGCTGAGCGTAGAGGGTCACATATTGACTAGCAATATAGGCGCTTGTATCCTGGCCTTCCATTTTGGCAAAGGCCTTATAAAGGTAGTCAGCCAGGATGTCAGGGTGCTGGCGCCAAGTATCTAGGTGGACATCATCTGCTGCAATGTAGAGCTCAAAGGTAGATTCCCCTAATCTGGAATTAGCATCCTCAATAGTTGGATGCGCCGTCCGGAAATCTTGCCCATCTAAGGTCCGGCTACTCAAGTAATAGTAATCAGATAATTGACGAACCCGGGTTTGACTCCCTGTAGCAAGTTGGTGGCCGACCTGAATCTCTGGCCAACCAACTTGGCTACGATGTTGGTTGACTTGATTGACAAAGGCCTGGTTTAGACTAGTCAAATCCAAACCCTGATTGAAGGTTTGGGCTGTGCGGGCGGCCTTTTGGTAAATAGGACTAGTCGCAACATTAGCTGCTACTTGATGTGGTTCTTGGTTGGTCCCGGATTGAATGACATGGGACTGATTATCCTGAGGCTTATTTTGTGGAATATTCAATAATTTTTGGGCGATAGTCAGCATGGCTTGCGGGCGGCTGAGGCTATTATCCTGCCAGACAGCCTGAATCATATCCCGTCTGGCAAAGAGGGCCAGGCAGAGGACGACAATAATCGCCGCTAACTTCAAAGGGGTCGTAGATCGTTTTTTCATGGTCAGTCTCCTTCTTCTACCATCTTAGGCAATTCTGACAGAGATTTCAATCTTGATGACTGAGATTTACCCTTTTTTAAGATTTGAACAGGACATTTGTCCCAAGTCCTAAAAACGCGTATAATGTGTAGAGTAGACGGGGCTCCCTGCCCCTAGATTTAAGGAAGGAGGACCCCCATGTCGGATGCCCAGTCCCAGACTGCCCAAGAACGGGCCAAGGTTCAAGAACGGATTGAAGCCAAGCTCAAGCTCTTGCCAGATTTACCTGGCTGCTATCTCATGAAAGATGCAGCCGATCAGATTCTCTATGTCGGCAAGGCCAAGAACCTTAAAAACCGGGTGCGCTCCTATTTCCGTGGCGCCCACGATACCAAAACTACCAAATTAGTGTCCGAAATCGACCACTTCGAGACCATCATCACCAATAGTAATAAGGAAGCACTTTTGCTGGAAATCAATCTGATTCAGCAGTATAAGCCTCCTTTTAATATTCGACTCAAGGAAGGGACCATGTATCCCTACCTTAAAATCACCAAGGAGCGTCATCCCCAGCTCATCATCACATCCAATGTGACCAAGGACGGCGGTCTCTATTTTGGCCCCTTCCCTAATGTAGGAGCGGCCACCCAGACCCAACAACTCTTGCATCGGGTCTATCCCCTACGTCGTTGTGGCAAAAATGAGAAACGGGCTTGCTTCTATTATCATCTAGGTCAGTGCATTGGCCCTTGTGACCATGAAGTCACCAAGAACATGTACCAGCAACAGATTCAGAAGATTAAGCAATTCTTCAACGGTGATATTCAACCCATTATGACTCAGCTCAAGGACAAGATGCAGGCCGCCGCCGAGCGCCTGGACTTCGAACAGGCCGCCGATTACCGGGACCAACTCCAATACATTGAGACCACTATCGAGCGTCAGATTATCATGAGCCAGGATTACGACAATACAGATGTCTTCGCCTATGACTTCCAACGGGGTTGGATTTCTATCCAGGTCTTCATGCTCAGACAAGGTAGTATTCTCAAACGTGAGGCCGCCATTTACCCAGCTTATACGGATCCTGATGAGGAGTTGACGACCTTTATCGCCCGCTTCTATCAGGAAGAAAACCACTTACTTCCTAAAGCTATCTTGGTCCCTGAGGATGTAGACAAGGACTTGTTATCGCAAGTGATTTCAGTCCCTATCAGTACGCCACAGCGAGGCAAGAAAAAGTCCATGTTGGACCTTTGCGCTAAGAACAGCCAGCTGGCTCTCAACGAGCGCCTCAACCTGCTCGATATTCAAGCCCAGCAGACCCGGGGCGTCAGTGAGGACTTGGCGGCGGCCCTGGGGATTCCTTTGGCCTACCATATCGAAGCCTTCGACCACTCCAACATTTCAGGGACCGGCCTGGTGTCGGGGATGGTAGTTTACAAAGAAGGCAAGCCTGACCGCAAGAGCTACCGCAAGTTCAAAATCAAGGAATCTAACCAAACCAATGAATTTGCCCACACCCAAGAAGTCATTCGCCGCCGCTATTCGCGCTTACTGCGCGAGGAACAACCCCTACCCAATCTGATTTTGATGGATGGGGGCAAGGTCCAGGTCCGGGCAGCTCGCCAGGTGATTGAAGAGGAACTAGGTCTCTCCATCCCGGTCGCCGGCATGGTCAAAGACGACAAACACCGGACAGCTTCTCTCATGAATGGCTATAGCGAGGAGCTAGTAGAACTAGACCGCCATTCGCCTGTCTTCCACTATATCCAGCGAATCCAAGAAGAAGTTCACCGCTACGCTATTTCCTACCACCGCCAAGTACGGAGCAAGCAACAGTTCGCTTCTAAGTTAGACGCTATTCCTGGTGTGGGTAAGGTAACCCGCACCAAGTTGCTCAAGCACTTCAAGTCCCTCAAGGCTATGAAAGAAGCCTCTATTGAGGACTACGCCAAGCTTGGTGTAAGGGCTGAATTGGCTGAACGGATTATTGCCTATCTAAGCAAACAAAAGGACTGAGCCTAAGCTCAGTCCTTTTTGCATGCTATGATTTTAAGTGAGTAGCCAGAGAGCCAGGACATAAAAACTAACCCAGGCTAAGTTAAGGGCAGCGCCATTAAAGAGGGGCGTCCACCGGCGGATGACATAATGGCTAAGGCCTAGCCAGATTAGCGTGGTCACCAGCGGAGTGGCTAGTAAGAAGTAAGTCGGCCACTGGGTCTGGCCGGTCACAATGGCCAAACCATACAGAGCCCACCCCACATAGGTCACAAGAAGGGCCGACAGCCAGGTCACATTGAGTAAATGATTAGCCCGATTAAGCGCTTCTACCAAAAATTTATTGGCCTTGCCTGCTTCTGCGTAATCCCCACAATAAGCCTTGCCCAGAATGGCTAGCACATAGAAAGCCCCATGAGCCAAAGGGGACAGGCTGAAGCCGATGAGGAGGCAGAGTAGTCCGGCCAAGGCCAAGCCCCTTACTGGTTGGGCCATTTGCCAGAGGCCATAGAGACTAAGCAGAGGCAACCAAATGGAAAATTGAGCTAGCCAAACACCCCAGCGTAAACGACGGTCGGTCCCTGATCTCATATAAAGAGCCAGGCGTAAATTGGTAACACCCCCTGCTTGGTAGCGGACCAAGTCTTCTTCCGTCACCGGCGCAAAACCTACTAGAAATATATCGCCCACCAACCAGGCCAGAGCCCCAAAAAGGCCTGCCAAAAATGAAACCTGTACTAAGGTCATCAAAATCCCTCCTCCACACTTGTTATCCTCAGTCTAGCACACCCACTTCATTTTATATATCAAAAAGGCTGAGACCAGGGTCTCAGCCAGATTTATTACATCATACCTGGCATGCCGCCCATTCCGGCTGGCATATCAGGGCTTTCCTTTGGAATGTCTGCTACAACGGCTTCTGTCGTTAAGAGCAAGGCTGCTACAGAGGCTGCATTTTGAAGGGCAGAACGGGTTACCTTGGTTGGGTCCACAATCCCTGCTTCAATCATGTTCTCAAAGACATCAGTTGCGGCGTTATAACCTACACCTTTTTCAGAGCGGCGGAGGGTGTCCACAATGACAGAGCCTTCTTTACCAGCGTTAGCTGCAATCTGACGAACTGGTTCTTCCAAAGCACGAGCTACAATCTTAACCCCAGTTGCTTCGTCGCCTTCAGCTTCTACTGCTGCCACGATTTCTTGAACGTTAACCAAGGCAGTACCCCCACCAGGCACGATTCCTTCTTCCACGGCCGCACGGGTCGCGTTGAGGGCGTCTTCGATGCGGAGTTTGCGTTCTTTTTGCTCAGTTTCAGTGGCTGCCCCTACTTTAATAACGGCTACCCCGCCTGACAATTTAGCTAAACGTTCTTGGAGTTTTTCCTTGTCGAAGCTTGAGGTGCTTTCTTCTGCTTGGGCACGAATGACCGCAATACGGTCTGCGATGGCTTGCTTGTTGCCTGCCCCTTCTACGATAGTGGTAGAGTCCTTAGTTACCGTTACTTTACCGGCATGACCTAAATGTTCTACAGTCGCATCCTTAAGTTCAAAACCTAATTCTTCTGAAACAACGGTTGCCCCAGTCAAGACTGCGATGTCTTCCAACATGGCCTTACGACGGTCCCCAAAGCCAGGCGCCTTAACGGCCACTACGTTTAAGGTCCCACGCAACTTGTTGAGGACTAAGGTTGGCAAGGCTTCACCGTCTACATCTTCCGCAATAATAAGGAGCGGACGACCAGATTGCATAATGCCTTCCAAGAGTGGCAAAACATCTTGGATGTTGGTAATCTTGCGGTCGGTCACGAAGATAACAGGATTTTCCAATTCAGCAACCATTTTCTCATTATCGGTTACCATGTATTGAGAGAGATAACCCCGATCAAATTGCATCCCTTCGACTACTGATAATTCCGTCTCGATAGACTTAGATTCTTCAATGGTGATGACACCGTCGTTGCCGACACGTTCCATAGCGTCTGCAATCAAGTCACCAATGGCTGGGTCGCCAGAAGAGACTGCGGCTACTTGGGCAATGGCTTCTTTGGATAAGACTGGTTGAGATAAGGCTTGCAAAGCTTCAACTGCTGCCTTAGTAGCCTTGTCAATCCCGCGACGGATGCCAACTGGGTTAGCCCCAGCCGTCACGTTCTTCATCCCTTCATTAGCAATGGCTTGGGTCAAGACAGTTGCAGTCGTGGTCCCGTCACCCGCTACATCATTGGTCTTGCTAGCCACTTCCAGCACCAATTGCGCCCCCATGTTTTCGAAGCGGTCTTCTAATTCGATTTCACGTGCGATGGTTACCCCATCATTGGTAATCAAAGGGGAGCCAAAGGTCTTGTCTAAGACCACATTACGGCCCTTAGGCCCTAAGGTTGTTTTCACTGTGTTTGCTAAAATATCTACTCCGCGCAAGAGAGCTGCGCGAGCGTCTTCTGAGAATTTCAATTCTTTTGCCATCAAGAGTCACTCCTTTTCTATTCTCTGCCTTGTGCTTAGCCTAAAACGGCCAAGACATGGTCTAATTCAATTACTAAATATTCTTGGCCGTCTTGCTTAACGGTCACACCTGCATAAGATTCAAAGACAACGCGGTCGCCGACTGCGACTTCGCCAGCGCTTGCTACTTCCTTGCTGATTGCTAGGACCGTCCCGGTCTCTTGTTTTTCTTGGGCGGCGCTAGATAAAATCAAGCCTCCAACGCTTTTTTCTTCTGCTGGGGCTACTTCAATCACGAGTCGTTTGCCTAATGGTTTTAACATGGGATTTCCTCCATTCATTCTGAAACTTAGCACTCAAACACCTCAAGTGCTAACCACTCTTTTATAATAGTCTAAAATAGTCAAAAAAGCAAGTGATAGGCACTTGCTTTTTAAAACTTATGATTTAATTTTTAGATAGCCATCTTCTGAGCGATAAGAAGCTAAGGCTTCCCAAACTGCCACTGGACAAGTCACAATGAAGAGGAAGATATAGCCAGTCTGTAACCACATGACCGCAACGTCACTGAGGCCATGGACCAAGACGGTCACAATCATGGCGGTTACTAGCCCAATCTCATCTTGAACTTCTGGTTTAAACCAGAGGGCCACCCGCTCACGGAAGTAGCCAACCGTCCCAATCAAGTAGATTGCCGTCCCATAGAGACCATAAGAAGAGAGGAACTCTAGGAAAATCTGATGGGCGTGAGGTTGTCCCTTACCACCATAGAGATAGAAGAAACTGAAGTAGGACATCGGTCCCCGCCCTGTTAAAGGATAATCGGTGAAGATGCCCCAAGCCGCCCGCCAAATCATTTCCCGCTCTTCTAAGCTATGAGAGAAGGAAGCCGAGGTAAAGCGCGCCAAGAGTTCCGGGAAGAAGAAGACCAGACAGGCCCCTGCTAACCCTATCCCCCCTAGCCACAGGACCAGGCGCCGATTAATGAAGAAAACAAAGGTGATGGTTCCCACTACCAGGGCCGGCAAAGCCATGCGGGAGGCTGTCAGCAAGATGCCGACCACATTCAAGACCATGCTGAGACCATACCAAACCTTGGCCTTCTTAGTGCCTGCCTTGACAAAGAGGTAGGCCCCCACCAAGAGGGCAAAAATACAGAAGAGCCCATAATAGTTGGCATTAAAGAGGGTTGACATGGCCCGGTGTTGGGGGTTAGGATCCCGCACAATATAGTCCAGGGGAAGACCATGACTAGCAATAAAGACTTGGTAGTGATAGATAGCATAGAGGCTAGTTCCGATACTACCCAAGCCAATGATATTGAGCATTTTTATCAGTAGGTCTGGTGTTACAAAACTACGATAAATCCGAAAGAAGGTCCAAACCAGGATAAAGCCAATGGCTGCCCAGATGCCGTACTGGTTGCGGTTGGCAAAGGCTATGATAAAGCTAAAAATCGTGCCCGCACCGAACCAGCCCGTTCCTAGGGCAATCTTCCATAAACGTCGACGGTACTTCCAGAAAATCAAGCCCACGGCTATTACCGCCGCTGGCACACTAATATAAAAAGGAAAAAGAATTAAGATACTTACATAAGTCATAATGAGTGCAGGCTGGGACATAAAATCACGCAAGGTGGGTCTTGTCGCCTGCTTGCTTTCAGTAGTTTCCATATAAGCTACTCCTCGTTGATCAGGGTCAATTATTACCTTCTTATTTTACCCTATTTGGCCGGAAATTTCCAATCATCCTATAAGCAAAGTCTGTCTTTAGCATGGTCTCTTCCAGTTGCATCTGCACCCTATCTATCAATCTATCTATTGATAGATAGGGTATGAGCCAGCAAATTTACGTGCTCTATCAGACACAAGTTGTGCTTGGCTTGCCTGTGATAAAAGCCAAAAGGCTAGATTCTGCCTGGTCCCTAAGGACGGCAGGCAGGATCTAGCCCTTTTCTATTTATTCAATACCTATTAGTTAAGACGGCTCTTGTTCGCGACATCCTCGCTTAAGAGGCGGACAAAGTCGTCATAGCTGTAGCTTTCTGACTTGGCTGAACCGTAGTGGCGGACGTTCACTGTGCCTTCAGACACTTCTTGGTCCCCAATAACAATTTGGTATGGAATCTTAGCGGTTTGAGCGGAACGAATCTTATAACCCAACTTCTCATTACGTAAGTCCATATCCACACGGAAACCTTTGGCCTTCAAGTCTTCATAGATTTCTTGAACGCGGTCGCTGTGAGCCTCAAGGCTAACTGGCAAGAGGGCCACTTGAACGGGCGCCAACCAAGTTGGAAAGGCTCCCTTGTACTCTTCAATTAAGTAAGCCACAAAACGTTCCATGGTAGACACAACCCCACGGTGGATGACTACTGGACGGTGGTTATCTTGACCATCTTCCCCAACATAAGTCAGGTCGAAGCGTTCTGGCAAGAGGAAGTCTAATTGAATGGTAGACATGGTTTCTTCCAAGCCAATGGCAGTCTTGAACTGGATGTCCAATTTAGGACCGTAGAAAGCTGCTTCCCCGATAGCTTCGAAGTAGTCTAAGCCCAACTCATCCATGGCTTCCTTAAGCATGGCTTGCGCCTTTTCCCACATCGCATCGTCATCAAAGTATTTCTCTTTGTTTTCTGGGTCACGGTAGCTGAGACGGAAGCGGTAGTCAGTGATGCCAAAGTCATGGTAAACGGCCTTAATCAAGTCTAGCACGCGGATGAATTCTTCCTTGATTTGGTCAGGACGCACGAAGATATGAGCGTCGTTCAGGGTCATTTCACGAACCCGTTGCAAACCAGATAAGGCCCCTGATTTCTCATAACGGTGCATCATCCCTAATTCCGCAATCCGGATTGGTAATTCGCGGTAGGAATGAATGTCGTTCTTATAAATCATCATGTGGTGTGGGCAGTTCATTGGCCGCAAGACTAGCATTTCGCCGTCGCCCATGTCCATTGGTGGGAACATGTCGTCCTTGTAGTGAGCCCAGTGGCCAGATGTTTGATAGAGGTCTACCTTGGCCATGATTGGGGTATAAACGTGGTCATAGCCTAAGCTGATTTCCTTGTCCATGATATAACGTTCGATTACGCGACGGATGGTTGCGCCTTTTGGTAACCAGAATGGTAAACCGGAGCCTACTTCCTTAGATACCATGAAGATACCCAGTTCTTTCCCTAATTTACGGTGGTCACGTTCCTTCGCTTCTTGGCGTAGACGCAAGAATTCATCTAGGTCAGCTTGCTTGAAGAAGGCCGTCCCGTAAACCCGTTGCATCATCTTGTTGTCAGAGTTACCACGCCAGTAAGCCCCAGCCAAGCTAAGCAACTTGAAGACCTTAATCTTGCCTGTTGATGGCACATGGATCCCACGGCAGAGGTCAGTAAAGTCTTCTTGTTGGTAGACGCTAATGACTTCATCTTCTGGTAGGTCGGTAATCAATTCGACCTTATAAGGGTCGTGCTTGAAGAGTTCCAAGGCTTCAGCGCGAGACACTTCCCGTCTTACAATTGGGTAGTTCTGGCTGATGATTTTCTTCATTTCCTTCTCAACTGCAGGTAGGTCGTCTTCAGTTAATTGAACTTCCTTGTCAGTATCGTAGTAGAAACCTGATTCAATAGCAGGCCCCACCCCAAAATGAATACCAGGATAGAGGCGAGTTAAGGCATGAGCCATCAAGTGCGCGGTTGAGTGGCGCATGATTTCTAAGGCTTCCGGGCTCTTGTCAGTGATAATTTCAATGGTCCCGTCAGCTTCCAAAGGCCGATCGTGGTCCACTAATTGACCTTGGAATTTACCGGCTAGGGTTGCCTTGGCTAAAGAAGAGCCGATGCTAGCGGCAACTTGATCGACGGTGACGCCCTTGTCATAGTGACGGACACTGCCGTCTGGAAAAGTTAAGGCGATTTGTGACATAATAGTTCCTCCTCATTGGTTAATAGTGCTTGGTCGACAGTCTTAATCATTGGAAATAAAAAATCCCATTGACTCTGGTCTTGCGACACAGAGTCAATGGGACGTTGATAACGTGGTTCCACCCAAATTTGCTTCTGCCACTGGCAAAAGCCTCTTGGTGCTGGTAACGGGAGCGACCGTCTTGACTTAACAGGCGAGTGATTGCCCTTAGGCCAAGAATCAGTGAAGAGGTAAGCAACTATAGCGCCAGGATGTTGCACCAACCCATCCCTCTCTTGTCAACGCGACTAGCCACTCATGGCTTCACTCTCGATTAAGATTCTAGATATGTTATACCACTTTTGCTTGAAGAATTCAAGCCCTAATCCTGGCCAGCCTGCCAATCTTGGGCATAGGTCTGGTAGAAAGCTACCTTAAGCGCGATAAAGCGACTCAGGTCATTCAAGAGTTGGAAGAGTCGGGCCCGATTTTCGAACTCCTGCCGGCTGACTGGCAAGGGTCGCTCCCGATAATAAGCTAGCAAGGCCTGGATATCGGCCATCAGATAGGTACCTGGATTGGCCGTCTCTAGCTGGCTAGCCGTCAGATAGAAAATACCGGCCAAGACCTTGCTTTCTTCACTCTCTAAAAAGCAGTCAGGCAAGGTGGTCATCATTTGCTCCAAAAGCTGGGCCTGAGCCTGACGCATCTCGACATAGTGGACATCATAATTGGTTTGTCTGAAGAGTCGGTTATCTCGCTCAGCCAAGACCGTGGTCAGGGCTGCTTCTAGTTCTTGATTAAGGGTCTCTATGGCAGCTAAGTCCGCGCCCCGTCTGGCCTGGGGCTGGCGCAAGGAATCATGAATAGTCAAGAGCAGCTGGCGTAGCTGGTCTTCGATACGCGCTCTGTGGGCCATAATCAGGTCTTCTTTGGAAGGCATATAGCTATTAAAGGCTAGGGCCAGCCCTGCCCCAATAGCAAAGAGCCCCACTTGATTGAGCCAATAAGAGACTGCTAGCGACTGCCAACCTAAGAGTTGGGTAACTAGGACCGTGCTAGCCACTAGACCCGACATGAGCTGGAGCCGATAGCTGAGGGGCACATAGATGACCAGGAAGAGGGCTAGGCTCATCAAATTAAAGCCCAGACCAGCAAAGAGCAACCAAGCCAGAGCCAAGGCCAATACCATGGACACTAATCGCTCCTGAGCCAATTTGAGCGTAGTCCGACGTGTATCCGACAAGCTCAAGAGGGCAATGACCCCCGCTGTCATCGGATTCAAGAGTCCCAGCGCCTGAGCGGTCAGCGACGCCGCTAAGACAGCTAGGGTATATTTAGCAGTTCGCAATGGCAGGGACATGGCGCCCCCTCCCTTCCCTTATCTTTTTCTTCTATTGTTATACCATCTGAGCCGAAAAATAACAATCCCCACTAGTATTTTAGCTATCTTCACAAAATCTTCGCAATTATTAGCTATACTATGAAAGTACACCCCGAAAAGGAGCCATATCTATGCCTAACCCCCAGCTTACCAAGGGTTTCCGTCTAACCGCCACAGTGCTGGTTGACAATTACTGGATTCCCCGGCAGGAAGTCGAGCGCTACTTGGCCCGCCGTCAATACTGGTCCCAAAGGCTTATGACCTACATGAGCCAGGCTGGTTGGCAAGCTCAACTTGCCTTTGAAGGTAGCCAAGACGGCTTAGCCGTGCTAGGCCTGGATGGTCAAGGCCAAATCCAGGCCCTTATTCACCTGGATCCAGCTAATCTGGCTGCCTTGGAAGCCGGTAGTGCCCCGGAAGAACTCTTCTAGATGCCCGCCTAATACGAAATATAGGCTAAATTTATTGGCATAAGGTTCTTTTTTCTGATACAATGACTATATAGGTCCAAATAACAGGAGGATTAGACTCGATGACCAAGTTACATACTAAGCTCGTTTTACTCACTCTAGCGAGCACTACCCTACTAGGTTTAGCTAGCCCTATTATGGCCCAAGAGCTAAAGAAAACCCCAGACTTAACTAAGGATTTTAGCCAAACTCAAGCCAGCCAAGCTTCTAGCTTCACCATGCCGAGTGGCTACCCTGAAGAATTAAATAGCCTAACCGAAGATACCCGTTCTTATGTCGTGATTGACCAAGATACCCACAAGGTCTTGATGGAACGTGAGGGGAATAAGCCTTATCCAATTGCTTCTATGTCCAAAATTATGTCAGTTTACTTGACCTACAAAGCCATCGAGGAAGGCAAAATTAAACTAGACGATAAGATTAAGACACCTGAATCCATTGTCCGTGACTTTACCGATAATGCGGAATTATCTAATGCCGGCCTAGTAACGGGTGCAGAATACACCGTCCAGGACCTCTTGTACGGGATTATGTTAGCATCTGGTAACGATGCGACCACCCTTTTGATGTCTCATATCTACGGTTCTGAACAAGAAGCAGTCGCTGCCATTCGTCGCCAGTTAGATGAATGGGGAATCGAGAACTATGAGTTCTACACCACATCTGGGGCGCCTAACAAGTACCTACCAGAAAGCTACTGGATTGAAGGGTCAACCAAGGACAGCCAGAACAAGATGTCTGCAGCTGATGTTGCCCTGATGGCCCAATACATCACTGAAAAATACCCACAAATCCTAGAACTGTCTTCTGCCCGCGAATACACCATGGCCAAAGACAGCGACCATCCAATTAAAATGGCCAACAACAACTTGCTCCTTGAAGGAGCTCAATATGGCCGTCCAGGCGTGACGGGTCTGAAATCAGGTTATACGGATGAAGCCGGCAAGTGCTTTGTCACTACCACTACTGAAAATGGCCGTAAGATGATTGCCGTTGTCATGGGAGTTCAAGAACCTTACTCTTCTTACGAAGAAACCAAGATTCTCTTGGACGGCTTGAACAAGCACCCTGAACTCTACCAATTAGAAGGCTTGGCTACTAACCTCCTGCCTACTCAAGCAGAGAAGGAAGCTCAAGCAGCCAAAGCCGCTTCAGAAGAAGCTGCAAGCAAGGCTCAAGCAGCAGGCAGCAAGGAAGAAGACGTTGAGACTCTCCCTAACCGCCGTAATAACCCATTTACTAACTTTATGCGTAGTATCTTTGGGATCTTTAACTAAGACTTATACCGGCTGAGGCTCGTCCTCAGCCGGTTTTTCTAACTAAGAAAACTTCCCATTATATCATATATGATATAATGGGAAGTTATTTTTACCTCAAGACCTAAAAAAACGAGACCTGTAGGTCTCGTTTTTGCTATTAGTTAAAGACGATAACAGGTGTACCGTACTCCACGTTCTCGTAGATGGTTGCTGCTGCGTCCAGTGGTGAGTTAACACAGCCTAAGGAACCACTGTAGGTCCAGACATCGCCACCAAATTGGCTTTGCCATGGCGCGTCGTGAATCCCTTGGGATTTATCATCGAAACGCATCCAGTAGTTAACCGGTACAGAGTAGTCTACACGGTAGAACTGGTTGTAACCCTTGAGTCGGGTCCCAGAAAGCTTCTCAATAATAGCTCCGGCCCCAGGAACCGTTTCGGCTGCTGGTTGACCTGTGACAACAGGTGCCTCCAAAATTTTCTTATGATCTTTATAGAGGAACATGGTTTGGTTGGCGATATCGACTTCCACGTAGGTTGGGCCGATATCATCCTTGGCGTTAGGCACGCCACCAGTCGAGTTAACGGCAGGTTCACGCTTAACTGGTTGATGAGCCAGTAGTTCTTGCTCTAATTTGTCAACTTCTTGGTCGACTTCAATGCCCCAGCCCATAATGCCTGGCGGAACTTCAACTATCCCGCGCAAGGTAGACTTGAATTCACGCGTCTTATTATAGGTAGAGTATTTGTCATTCAATTCTTGAACGTAAGCCTTAATAGCTTCGCGGTCGAAGCTGACTTGGTTATTCTCGTCAAAGTGCATCCAAGATTCAATGGTCTTGGTTGGAATTTGAACATCATCGCCTGCAATCTGAAGAACGATTGGGTTCTCACTATATTGCTTGATTAAGCCAATCGCTGACTTCATAGTGTCACTATCTGCTTGGATTGTTGCCTTGGCATAAGCCTGGCTGACATCCACACTGTTCTTTTCTTGTGTTGCCGCAACTAACATGTCTTGAGCCAGGCTATCGGTATCAACCTGAGTCCCTGTCACGTCCGGCTTCACTTGGTAGCCATCTGCTTCACTATATTCGATGCTAGCATCTGTCGCCGCTTGGCGTTGGCTATTGTCAATGCCTTTGGCTACCAAGACTTGAGCTGCCTTGGTTTTATCTACATGGACCATGTTGGAGTCCACCTTAACATCTTGGTGGCTACCAAAACTCAATGGCCACATAACTGGATCTTGCTGATTGAAGAGTTGACCCACAGCCTTATCCAAGTCATAACTTGGTGATAATTCAGCCAAAGTCACTTGAGCAGTGGTCTTCCCATTCTCTTGCAAGTTAATTTGGCGCTTGCCAAGTTCTTCAGCAATCTTCTCTTGGGCTTGGGCTTGAGTTAAGCCCATGAGCGGAATATCTCCAAAGTAGCTACCGAAGGTAAAGCGATCTAGGAAGAAGATCAAGCCCCCGATGTAGGCTACTGCTAATAAACCCAGAAGAATCATGCTGTATTTCAAAAAGCGTTTCATTGGCAAATCCCCTATCTAAAATTATCGTTACTCTCTATTATACGGTTAGATGAAGGTTTGTAAAGTCTTAATCAACAATTGGTTGACGACTTGTGGGTTAGCTTGCCCTTTAGATACCTTCATAATTTGACCGACTAAGAAGCCAACAGCACGGTCTTTCCCGTTACGATAGTCTTCGACAGAGGCTTGGTTGGCCTCCAAGACTTGATCAATAATGGCTTGGATTTGCGCTGGGTCGCTAATTTGGGCCATGCCACGTTCTTGCACAATGACATCCGCATCGCCACCCTCAGTCACCAGAATCTTGAAGAGTTGCTTAGCAATCTTAGAAGAAATGGTCCCTGACTCAATCAGGCGAATCATTTGCGCTAGGTTGTGTGGCGTCAATTGAGTCCCAGACAAGGTAGTTTTGGCACTGTTCAAGTAAGCCGATACTTCGCCCATGAGCCAGTTAGAAGCTTGTTTAGGATCTGCGCCTTCGGCTACGGTTGCCTGGAAGAAATCAGACATTTCCTTGGTCAAGGTTAAGACCATGGCGTCATAGGCAGGTAGGCCGAACTCCTTGATATAGCGCGCCCGACGGCTATCTGGCATTTCTGGAATGGTAGATTTTACAGCTTCTACCCATTCAGGTGCAATGGTAATCCATGGTAGGTCTGGTTCAGGGAAGTAGCGGTAGTCAGCAGACCCTTCCTTAACCCGCATGAGCAAGGTCTTACCAGTCGCTTCATCGTACCGACGAGTTTCTTGCCCAATCTTACCACCTGCTAAGAGCACTTGAGCTTGACGCTTTTCTTCGTAAGCCAAGCCCTTCTTAACGAAGTTGAAGGAGTTGAGGTTCTTGAGCTCGGTCTTGGTCCCGAAGGCTTCCTGACCATAAGGACGGAGGGAAATGTTGGCGTCACAACGCATAGACCCTTCTTCCATCTTAACGTCAGAAACTTCCGTATACATGATTTTCTCACGCAAAGCTTCCAGGTAAGCATAAGCTTCTTCCGGTGAGCGAATGTCCGCTTCAGAGACAATCTCAATCAGAGGAGTCCCTTGACGGTTAAGGTCGACATAAGAATAGCCATCACTAGCATGGGTGTTCTTACCCGCATCTTCTTCCAAGTGTAGACGTTCGATGCGAATACGCTTGGTTTGGCCATCGACTTCAATATCAATGTAACCATTTGACCCGATTGGCGTATCAAATTGAGAAATTTGGTAGGCCTTAGGGTTATCTGGGTAGAAGTAGTTCTTACGGTCGAACTTCATTTCAGGCGCAATTTGGCAGTTAAGCGCTAAAGCTGCCCGCATACCAAATTCAATGGCCCGTTTGTTAACTACTGGCAAGACACCAGGGTAGCCCCAGTCGATTTCGTTGGTGTTGGTGTTAGGTTCGGCCCCGAAATGTGCAGGCGATGGGCTGAACATCTTGGAATCAGTCTTCAATTCCACGTGGACTTCAAGTCCGATAATCGTTTCAAAATTCATAGCGGTCTCCTATTCTACGGCTGCCCGTGGGGATTGGTTGACATAGTCATGTCCGGCTTCGAAGTTAGCAGCCACTTGATAGATGGTCGCTTCATCCAATGGCTTAGCCATGAGTTGCAAGCCGATAGGAAGCCCTGCTTGGTCTAAACCAGCTGGCACTGACAAGGCTGGTAGCCCGGCCAAGTTGGCTGGCACGGTCAAGAGGTCAGCCACATACATTTCGATTGGGTCTTGGATCCGGCCCCCGATTTCAAAGGCAGTTGAGGTGGTCGCAGGCCCCATGATAACATCACAGGCTTGGAAGGCTTGCTCGAAGTCTTGGATAATCAAGGTCCGAACTTGGGCTGCCTTCTTGAAGTAGGCATCATAGTAACCTGAGCTCAAGCTGAAGGTCCCTAACATAATCCGGCGTTGTACTTCTGGCCCGAAACCTTCAGTCCGTGATTGTACATAGACTTCTTCCAGGGTTTGCGCACTTTGCGAACGGTAGCCATAGCGAATTCCGTCAAAGCGTTGTAAGTTAGAAGAGGCTTCTGAAGAGGCAATAATATAGTAGACATTAATCCCGTACTTAGAATGTGGCAAGGAAATCTCCACAATTTCTGCCCCTTGGCTTTCGAAGTAGGCAGCGGCTTGATCCATGCGTTCGCGAATTTCTTGGTTGATGGCTTCTGAGCAATAATCCACTGGGAAACCAATCTTCAGACCAGCTAAAGGTTGGCCAATCTTAGCGCTATAGTCAGTGTCAATTTCAGGCAAGGAAGTTGAATCCTTGGCATCATGGCCGGCAATGGCTTCTAAGACCAAGGCATTATCAGCAACTGTTAAGGTCATTGGCCCAATTTGGTCTAAACTAGAACCAAAGGCAATGAGGCCATAACGGGAAACCGAACCGTAGGTTGGCTTCATCCCGACTAAACCAGTAAAGGCTGCCGGTTGGCGGATACTCCCCCCAGTGTCAGTCCCTAAGCTAGCAGGCACTTGGCGAGCGGCTACTGCTGCCGCAGAACCACCAGATGACCCACCTGGTACGCGGTTCAAGTCCCAAGGGTTGCGCGTCGTCTTGAAGGCCGAGCGCTCACAGCTAGCCCCCATGGCAAACTCGTCCATGTTGAGCTTCCCTACAATGATGGCACCGGCTTGGTGGAGTTTTTCTACGACCGTCGCATCATAAGTTGGCACGAAGTCTTCCAGCATGCGGCTGGCAGCAGTCGTTACCAAGCCCTTAGTTACGATATTATCTTTAACCCCGATAGGAATCCCGTTAAGGATTGGCGCATCCGCCCCATAACCACGCGCATCCGCTTGAGCTGCGTCTGCTAGGGCCAAGTCTTTGTTGAGGGCCAAGAAGGCCGCCACTTGTGCATCTGTCGCTTCAATACGTTCGAAAGCTGCCCGCACCAAGTCTTGGGACGTAAATTTACCGGCTGCTAAGCCTTCTTTCATGGCTAAGATTGTCGTTGGATATTGGGTCATCTTAGGCTTCCTCACTTTCCATGATGGCTGGTACTTGAATGAAGCCATCCTTGCTAGTTTTAACATTAGCTAATAATCGCTCCCGCTCAACGCCTGCTTGGGCCTTGTCTTCACGGAAGACATTGAGGAGTTGGTTGCCATGGTAAGTCGGTGCGACCCCTTGGGTATCCACTTGTTCGAGTTGCTCAACAAAGTCGATGATAGCATTGAATTCCTCGGTAAAGGCATCAATCTTGCTGTCATCGAATGAGAGTTTCGCCAATTTGGCGACGTGTTTGATATCGGCTGGTTGGACCATGCGATTCTTCCTTTCTGATACTGACTTTATTTGCTGGTTGATGAAGGGACGAGTGACCCCTTATTTAAGGATTTGCGATTGATACTGGTTACTGCCCGCCGGCTTGGTAATAAGGGCTTCGGTCCCTTCTGATGACTCAATCCGCACTTGCAGATCCAGTCCTTCAGGGAAGGTATTCTGGGCGACATCCGTCACATGCTGGGTCAGAGCGGTAATCTCCGTTAAATCATAGAACTGGGTCACGATATTAATCTTAAGTGAAGCCAGACTTCCGTTGATGTTGAGGGCTTCAGCTGTAATCCCATTAAGTTTAGGGAAGAAGTCGCTGACCTTGGCCCGGAATTCTTCAAAACCTGGGTATTGGTCGTTACTACCTTGGTTGGTCCCTACAAATGGCAGAAGAGCCCGGCTTTCGTTATGCTCGGTCCAATCGGTTACGGCATTCCCCTCACGGGAAATCCCGTCTAGGACGAAGGTCCCACCTACCACATTGCTTGCAGGTGCTTGGCTGAAGATAGCCACAGAGATTGGCACGGAACGCAATTCAGGAGTTGCCCGCAAACGGCCCACGATGGTGTTGGCGTAGGCTTTACCCCGCTCCCGCATCTCCCCGATCGAGATTTCCTGACGGTGCACCACGTTATTGGAGTCGGTATATTGGTATTCACTATTCATGGCCAAACCGATGACAATCCCAGAAAGAGAGTAGCCATCGTTGGTTTCCACCATAATGTCTTTTTCCATGATTTGGGCCAGATAAATTGGCGTTGCAGCCGCATCCGTAATTACCTGGTCATTGGAACTTGATTCTGCACTAGACGATTCTTCCTGGCTTGACTCACTGCTTTGCGCCGAAATGGTGCTTTCAGCCTTACGTTGTTGCTCAGCATCGTCCGGCAAACGAGGGTTAAGCCCTTCAGGATTATCATCTGATTCACGGCCCGTCCAACGTGTCATAGTCTCCAGATTAATCAAGGTTCCCTCTTGCAGGAAATATTGGTTGGTTGGAAAGACGCCTTTGGCAATCCGCAGGAGCCCTTCTTCAAAGGCACGGATATTACCGGCGGAACTAAGGTTGCTGTCAGAGCTGCTGGCTACCCCTAATTGGTAGCGACCATTGCTGATAACTGCCCGATAGTTCTCACTAGACAGCTGGTTCTGAGTGGTCTGCACCACCACCTGGTTAGGTCCTACCACTGGCTTTTTGGTATTTTCGGCTTCTAGGTTGTTAAGACACCCTGCCAGGGTCAGACTGACTGCCGCGAGGGTCAGTCCCTTCTGCCATTTATTTTTCATATTTTCACCACTTTTTATAGATTTGCTAAGAAACTGGCTTCGTCAAGGATGGTTACACCCAAGGACTCCGCCTTGCTTAATTTGCTTCCGGCTTCCTGCCCGGCCACCAAATAATCGGTCTTTTTAGAGACACTCCCGGTGACCTTAGCCCCCCGCGCTTCTAAGAGCTCCTTGGCTTCAGAACGCGAATAGCTTTCCATGGTCCCGGTCAGGACAACGGTTTTACCTAACCAGAAATCATTGGCTGTATCACCTTGCGCCACTTCAAGAGGCTGCGGCCCCTGATAGGCCAAATTAACGCCTGCCTCTGCTAGACGTTTAAGCATGGCTTGGCTGGATTCCAAGGCCAGATATTGCACTAGAGACTGGCTGATAATTGGCCCGACCCCTTCAATGGCCCCAATTTCCTCGGCAGTCGCCTGGCTTAATCGATTCAAATCAACAAAGACTTGCAAGACTAAGCGCGCCGCCTTGGCGCCCACATGTCGAATACCCAAACCGAAGAGCAAACGCTCAGCGGAGTTGGACTTACTAGCTTCAATAGCGGCCAGTAATTTCTGGGCGGATTTTTCTTGGATTTTATCTAGACCTAAGAGATCTTCTAAGGTCAAACGATAGAGGTCATCCAATTCCGTGACTGCTTGACTAGCGACTAGCTGGTTAAGAATACGTGGTCCCAAACCCTGAATGTTCATAGCACCCCGAGAGACAAAATGGCTCAAGAGGGCTAGGCGTTGGGCCGGACAGACTAGGTTAGGACAGCGTAAAGCCACTTCCTCACCCTGACGTACTAAGGCCGTCTGACATTCCGGACAATGGGTCGGAATGGTCAGGGGCTGACTGTCTTGGGGCCTCTTGGCTAGAAGCACTGAAGTAATCTCAGGAATAATATCGCCCGCCTTATGAATCGTGACTTGGTCTCCAATCCGCACATCTAGGCTCTCAATCAAGTCCACATTGTGGAGACTAGCGCGTTGAACCGTTGTCCCTGCCAATAGCACGGGATCCATAATGGCAGTTGGTGTCACGACACCCGTCCGCCCCACGGTCCATTCCACCTCACGTAGGGTGGTCACCGCTTCTTCAGCCGGAAATTTATAGGCAATGGCCCAGCGTGGTGCCTTGACCGTAAAGCCTAAGGCCTGTTGCTGGTCAATGCGGTTAACCTTGATGACCACGCCATCAATTTCATAAGGCAAGTCATGGCGCTGTTGTCCAATCATTTGGATATAGTCAATCACTTCTTCAGCCGTCTGACATTCACGTCTGAGCGGATTGGTCCGTAGGCCCAGTTGCTCAAAAGCCGCAAAGAGACCGGCCTGACTCTCAGGATGAAATTGATCCGTGTAGACTGCACTGTAGAGGAAGATATTCAGTTGGCGGTCAGCCACCGCACGCGGGTCTAACTGACGTAAGCCACCAGCCGCCGCATTGCGGGGATTCTTAAAGATTTCTTGGCCTTGGGCTTCGCGTTCCTCATTGAGTGCAAGGAAGACAGCCTTAGGCATGTAACATTCACCGCGCACTTCAACTGACAGATTTTGTCTTAGACGTAGAGGCAAGGAGCGAATGGTACGAAGATTCTGGGTGATGTCTTCGCCAATTGTCCCATCCCCCCGCGTAGCGCCACGTACAAAGACGCCATCTTGGTAGGTAAGGGCAATGGCTAGGCCATCGATTTTACATTCACACATGAAGGAGACAGGGCCCTCGACTTGTTGGGTCACCCGCTCAATAAATTGTGTCACTTCTTCTGGACTGAAGGCATTGCCTAGACTATACATGGACTCTGCGTGAGCCACTTTACTAAAGCCTTCTAGGAGCTGGTCCCCGACCCGTTGGGTAGGTGAATCTGGCGTAATCCATTCTGGATGCGCCGCTTCAATCTCTTCCAGTTCCCGATAGAGGGCATCATAGCTTGCGTCACTAACCAGGGATTGGTCTAGAACATAGTAATGGTAGGCATAGTCATTTAATAAGTGCTTGACTTCTTCAAGGCGTGCCTGAAGGTTTTGGCTTGGCATTTTCATTCTCCTTCATATCCAGGTCAGCTAGTGAGCCATGGGCCCACTACCCTAATCTACATTATAGCGCATTTGAGCGAATTTTTCTCGAAAAATGCGAACTTTTTACAAAAGTGCAATATGCCCTCCCGAAGCGACTACTCTCGAACACCTAAGTCATACGAAAAAAGCTGAGACTTGGGTCTCAGCTTGGCTTAATTTATTCACTTGACTTAGTCAAAGGAGCATAGGCAGCCATCAAATCCTTAATGCCTTGCGAGGCAAAGGCCACGCTTAATAGTTGGTCTTTGCCAGCCTTAGCCACCTTAACGATGGTGCCCTGGCCGAAAGTCTTGTGGATGACCTTATCCCCGACCTGCCAGGTCTGGCCTGCTCCACTTGTAGAAGGGCTAGTCCCAACTACTGATCCCTTTTGACGGAGGGCCGCTTGATTCTTAAGTCGACGGTCTCCTGTTTCTTTCTTGCCAATGGTCCGACTAGGGGCGACATTGGCGGTCGGCTGATGATGAAAGCCAGTCCAAGAAGAAGAGCTGTCAGACCAGGTCTGCTTCCAGCTACTTTGGCCGTAGACGCTTGACTGACGGCCTGACCCTAGCCACTCGACCAAATCAGGTTGGATTTCATCCAAGAATCGACTAGGTGGATTGGTCACGGTTCGGCCATATTGCAGGCGCCGCTTGCTAGCAGTCAGATAGAGGGCGCGTTCAGCCCGGGTCATGCCTACATAGGCCAGACGACGCTCTTCTTCTAGCTCATCAGGATTCTCACTAGCCCGTCGCAGTGGGAAAAGTCCCTCTTCCATGCCCACCATAAAGACATAAGGAAATTCCAAACCCTTGGCTGCGTGCAGGGTCATGAGGGTCACCTGATCTAAGGCCTCTTCCTGATTGTCTGCATCGGTCATAAGGGAGACATCGGTTAAAAATTGGGTCAGTGGCGCCAAGGCTACTTCTTCCTGACCCTGGGTCTGAGCCAAATAATCAGGATCTTGTTCCAAGATTGCCTCCCGCTCCGTTTGGTCGAACTGGGTGACGACTGATGCAAATTCTTCCAAGTTCTCCAGACGGTTAGCCGCCTCGACTGTCCCTTCTTCCTTGAGCGATTTAAGGTAACCCGTCTTATCCCAAACTTCTTCAGTTAAGTCTCGGAGGGGTAAGAAAGGCACTTGCTGGCGCAGGGTCTCAATCAAGTGAGCAAAGTCCAACAGCTTTTTCTGAACACTGGCTGAGAAGTTGGAGAAATGCAGGCGCCCGATGGCCTCAAACCAGGAGACCCCGAGAGAATCCGCGAATTCGGCCAACTTGGTCACCGTTGTTGCCCCAATTCCCCGCTTAGGCACATTAATGATTCGGTTAAGGCTGAGGTTGTCATGTGGGTTGTCCAAGAGCCGCAGATAAGCTAAGGTGTCTTGGATTTCCTTGCGGGCATAGAACTTAAGCCCCCCCACTACCTTGTAGGGCATATTGGACCGCAAGAGAGCTTCTTCTAGTCCCCGTGATTGGGCCTGAGTCCGATAGAGCACAGCCACTTGGCTATAGTTGGCTCCTTCTTGGTCCCGCAAATGCCGGATAGTTCGCGTAACAAAATCCGCCTCCTCCAAGTCACTATCAGCAGAGTAGATTTGAATCTTTTCCCCTACTTGGCCATCACTCCAGAGTTGCTTATCCTTACGCTGGACGTTATTTTCAATCACACTGTTAGCGGCCTTGAGAATGGTTTGAGTGGAACGATAATTCTGTTCTAGCAAGATCACCTTAGCTTGAGGGTAGTCCTGCTCGAAGTTAAGGATATTGGCCATGTTGGCCCCCCGCCAACCATAGATCGATTGGTCGGCATCCCCCACCACACAAATATTCTTAAGCAAACCCGCCAGGAGCTGAACCAGACGGTATTGACTATGGTTGGTATCTTGGTACTCATCTACATGAATATATTGGAATTTCTGCTGATAGAACTGGCGGATGGTCGGATTCTGCTCAAGAAGTCTAACCGTCAGCAAAATCAGGTCGTTAAAGTCCAGGGCATTGGCTGCCTTGAGTCGCTTCTGATAATTGCGGTAGATATTGGCATGAATCTCATGAATATAGCCACTATCAGAAGCTAGGAAATCATCCGGCAAATAGCCTTGGTTCTTAGCCGCATCGATGACCCAGAGTAGATCCTTGTAGTTATACTGGTCACTGTCCAAGTTCAAGTCCCGCAAGACTTGCTTCATCAGAGTCTGCTGCTCCCCTTGGTCAATAATGGTAAAGTTCTTGGCATAGCCCAGCGTCTCGATTTCCCGACGCAGAATACGGGCACACATGGCGTGGAAGGTAGCCACCCAAATAGAAGAAGCCTCTTCCCCCACTAGACGTTGGACCCGTTCTCTCATCTCGGCTGCTGCTTTATTGGTGAAGGTAATGGCCAGGATATTCCAAGGATTGACTTGCCGCTCCTGAATCAGGTAGGCGATGCGATGAGTTAAAACCCGCGTCTTACCACTCCCTGCTCCGGCTGCGATGAGAACAGGCCCTTCCGTGGTCAGAACCGCCTCTCTTTGTTTTGAATTTAAGCCTTTAATCAACGTTTCTAGCGCCGTCACATGCCCAACCTCCATCTTCAAAATCTCAACTCCTATTATAACAAATCCTGAGACTAAACTCACCTTTCAAGTCAAAAACTATAGCTGGTTATATGAAATTAAGATAGCCAAAATAGCCCTAAACCCGCGCCAGGCATACCAAACTGTGTTATACTTATCAACAATAAGTCGGCTGATGACAGCCAAATACGAAGGAGTTGAACTATATGTCCCAAACATCATTACAATTTATCGGCAATACCCCTGTCTATCAATTAGACAATAGCAATATCTATGTCAAACTCGAGAAGTACAACTTGGGTGGCAGCGTCAAAGATCGTGCCGTTCTGGGTATGATTCAAGCAGCTCAAGCAGCAGGTGCAGTCACGCCTGAAACCATCTTGGTTGAGCCAAGTTCTGGTAACACTGGGATTGCAGTCGCCCTTCTGGCCTCTGTCTTAGGTCTCAAGGCAGTTGTCATCATGCCTGAAAGCTTTAGCGTGGAGCGTCGCCAACTTATCAAAGCATACGGGGCGCAACTCGTCTTGACTCCAAAAGAAGGCGGTATGAAGGCGGCTATCGCTAAGGCAGAAGAAATTAAGAGCCGTTATCCAAACGCTATTATTTTGAGCCAATTTGATAACCCAGCTAACCCAGCTTACCACCACCAAACAACAGGTAAGGAAATCCTAGAACAAGTGCCAGACCTAGATATTTTTGTTGCAGGGATTGGGACTGGTGGTACCTTCACAGGGGTCGTGGAATACTTAAATGAACACAAACCTGACGTCCTAGCAGTGGCCTTAGAACCAGAAGATTCACCTGTTATCAGCCAAGGCCGGGCCGGCGCCCATAAGATTCAAGGGATTGGGACTGGCTTCCTGCCAGGTAACTTCAAACCTGAATTAGCCAACCAAGTCCTAACTATCAGCAATGACGAAGCCTTCGCTGAAGCCAAAGACTTTATCCGGACGACTGGTATTGGGGTCGGTATTTCGTCTGGTGCAGCCTTGGCCGGGGCTAAGAAATTAGCTGCCCAATATCCTGACAAAAAAATTGTGACCATCTTACCTGATGGCGTAGAGAAATATCTCTCCGTCTTGGACTTTGAAGGTGGGAACTACGTCCAAGTTTAATGTCTTTCTGGCAACGCCTTTCCTATAATATTCAACGCGTCATGGCCCTTGACCCTGCTGCCAAGTCGCCTTGGATGGTCTTCTGGACCTATCCACATATTAAGGCTCTCAACTACCACTACATTGCCCATGCACTCTATGCCAAGGGCCATCCACTTCTAGCTAGACTTCTAGCCAAGCGCGCCCGTCGCGTGACCGGGATTGAAATTCATCCTGGCGCCCAAATTGGTCCTGGCCTCTTTATGGACCATGGCATGGGCATCGTCATTGGCGAGACAGCCATAGTTGGCAAGGATGTCACCCTCTATCAAGGCGTGACCCTCGGCGGGACCAAGTTAGATCCTGTCAAGCGCCATCCAACAGTTGAAGACCATGTCCTGATTGGAGCAGGCACCAAGATTCTGGGCAATGTCACCATCGGCCAAGGAGCCAAAATCGGCTGTAATGTCGTCATCAAGCAAGATGTACCTGCAGGTGCCATCGTATACGAAGCCCCCGCCTGGATTAAGTACCCAGGGCAAGATCAGATTGTACCTTTTCACAAGACTTCTCATAGCGCTTCTTCGGAGCCTGAGGATAAAGGCTGAGACACTTGTCCCAGCCTCTTTTTTGATTGGCAATCAAAGACAAAAAACTTGTCTTATGCTATAATAAGGCAAAGACTATCTTAGGAGGTTTTCAATGAAACAGAATAATAATCATGCGATGTTCACAGCCTTACCATTCGGGATTTTCTTCATCCTCATGGGTATTTGGGCTGTTCTCAATATCCCGAGTGCAATCAATAAACAGGATCAGGTCGGCATTATCGCATCTAGTATCTTTGGCCTACTCTTTATCCCTATGGGCATCAGCTTCATTTTCCTGGCTTTCAAAATCAGACGGGAAACCAAGGCACGCTACGAAGCGACCTACCAACGCTACCCTGAATTGCGTGACAACCTCTCCTTGCTGACGGAGCAAGCTAGCTTTGTGGACCCACTCAACCAATTCTATGTCTACCGCGATACCCTCTTCTATATCAAAAACGGCTTCATTGACTACCAAATCGAAGAGTTAAGCCTAATCGGTGTAAAGATTGAACGCATGAAAGACGGCCCACATGTCTCATCCAACCACCTCTTCTTCCTCTACATGAGAGAAGGTGAGCAGGAAATGCATTCTTTGGATATGGGGACTGTCAGTCAGCAAAAATACGACAATCTCATTGAACTCTTCCGCTATCTGATGCAAGTCAAACCAAGTCTTCGTTTTGAAGATGCCATCTCAGACAAGTAAGTCAAGGATGTACCTGCAGGTGCCATCGTATACGAAGCCCCCGCCTGGATTAAGTACCTGGGGCAGGACCAAATTGTACCTTTTCACAAGACATCTAGTAGCTCTTCAGAGCCAAAGGATAAAGGCTGAGACAAGCGTCTCAGCCTCTTTTTTGATTGGCAATCAAAGACAAGAAAGCTTGTCTTATGCTATAATAAGGCAAAGACTATCTTAGGAGGTTTTCAATGAAACAGAATAATAATCATGCGATGTTCACAGCCTTACCATTCGGGATTTTCTTCATCCTCATGGGTATTTGGGCTGTTCTCAATATCCCGAGTGCAATCAATAAACAGGATCAGGTCGGCATTATCGCATCTAGTATCTTTGGCCTACTCTTTATCCCTATGGGCATCAGCTTCATTTTCCTGGCTTTCAAAATCAGACGGGAAACCAAGGCACGCTACGAAGCGACCTACCAACGCTACCCTGAATTGCGTGACAACCTCTCCTTGCTGACGGAGCAAGCTAGCTTTGTGGACCCACTCAACCAATTCTATGTCTACCGCGATACCCTCTTCTATATCAAAAACGGCTTCATTGACTACCAAATCGAAGAGTTAAGCCTAATCGGTGTAAAGATTGAACGCATGAAAGACGGCCCACATGTCTCATCCAACCACCTCTTCTTCCTCTACATGAGAGAAGGTGAGCAGGAAATGCATTCTTTGGATATGGGGACTGTCAGTCAGCAAAAATACGACAATCTCATTGAACTCTTCCGCTATCTGATGCAAGTCAAACCAAGTCTTCGTTTTGAAGATGCCATCTCAGACAAGTAAGTCAAGGAGGTAGTATATGTCTCTATTCAAGAAACTTAGCCTATTAGCAGCCGGTCTGGTCTTAACGACTAGCCCCGTACTGGCCCAATCGTCATCTGAGTCTAGCCAGTCTGGCTCAAGTCAAACTTCTTACGAAAGCCTAGAAGCTGCTAGCAACGAGTTGACTCCTAAACTGAAGGAGGCCTTAGACCTCAAGGATGCTAAGAAGACTCTTGACAATCTCGCTCAACTCTTCAAATGGGAAGTAACGGATAGCAAGGAATCTCAACTAGCTAATACCGACTTCAAGTACACCATCCACCGCTTGGGCCCTGAGGCAGTGCTCCTATCAACTCCCGATAACAAGGTGCTAGCCTTTGCGATGGCTAAGCTAGACGCCGATACCATCCGACAACGCATGGCAGGCCTAGGGGTCAAACCTGACGCCCAAATGGAGCGATTGCTTAATCGGGAACCCTCACCTGTCGATAAGGTCTTTGTCGAGACTAAGGATTTCGGCCTTATCCTAAGTGGCCACCGCATCGGTCAAGACGAGAAAAAGCCTGACAAACCACAGTACGATCTCTTCCTTATTTACAACCATGATTTCTACAAGGCCATGGTCAAAGACTTTGAATAAACATAAAAGGCTAAGTAAAGAACTTAGCCTTATTTTTATAAAATCCAGGGACCAGAGCCCTGGATTTCTTGTTTGAGGCTTAGTTGTCTAGGGGTCGCCAGGCCATGGTCCAGCGACAGGACAAGCTAGGTCCTGTAATGCGATAGGCATCTGGCAAGGCAGGACCACAGGAGTTGGTCCCTAGACCACTTTGTGCTAAATCCAGGTTGAGATAATAGCCCGATGGCTCCGGCAATTGATCCCGGTGGCTCGTCTGGCTCAAGGTCTGCGCACTATAAGGCGACAGACTGAAGTTAAGCCCCGAACTAGCTGGAGTCTGATCTTGAACTTGCCAGAGAACCGACGCCTGGACAACTTCTAACCATGCCACCTGGCTACGGTTACCATTTTCTTGTGGCTTAATGTAAGGTTCATAGAAATCTCCGGCATCCAAACTGAATTGGGCCCGGTAGCTAGCCGCCTGCTTATCGGCATAATTTTCAAAAGGTCCCTGCCCCAGATAATGAACCGTCTGGGCATCCACCAATGGCAGGCAAAGGCCAAAGCGTGGCAAGAAAGGCATTTGGCTATCTAAGTTAGCTTGGACTTCCAAACTTAACTGGCCATCCTTAGCCAGTTTCCAAGCCCCTGTCAGGCTCAATGGATTCTGCCGCGCTAGCGCCGTCATAGCGCCTGAAAAATGTAAGCTAACGCCATCTGCTTGAACTTCTAGGTGACTGTCTCGAATCCAAAGCTGACTGTGATGATAATTGGCCCCTTCCCATTCCTTACGAACATGACGATCATTATCTGTTGGAGCCCGCCAAATTTGCCAGAAGGCGGCTTGCTTGAGCAGGTCTTGACCGGCATAGCTGATTTGACTTGGCGCCATACTCCCCTTATCAAAGGTCAAGACTAGGTCGCCCCAGGTCAACTGATAACTGGCCAGGTTTTCTTGGCCACTGACGGCTTGTGGTGCTTGGCTCAGACTAGGGACTTCATAGGTTGCCAAGCTTACCTGGTCGAAGCCATATTCCTCTTCATTTTCCAGGCCCAAATAGACAAAGCGGACGCTGGCCACACTCGCTAGGTCCCCGCAGCAAGCTAAGTCGACCCATGTAGTTTGGCCTGGCTCAGCCTGCCAAGTTACACAGTCTTGAGTCGTTAAGAGCAAGCCCTCCCGATTATAGGCTTCCACCCGCAAGTAGAGGGCCTCTGCCAAATTCAAAAAGGCATAATCATTACGGAAGCATGCTCGATGGGTTTGTAAATCAAAGTCTATTAAGCGGACCGGCCGGAAGACCTGTTTGTGCTCTAAGAGCCCTGTGTGCAAGGTCCGATCCGGATAGACCAAGCCATCCATACAGAAGTTGCCGAAGTGCGGATAGTCGCCAAAGTCACCCCCGTAACGGTAGGCAGGTTCTGCCTGTCCCGCTAGTGGCACCGCGACGGCATGGTCACACCATTCCCAGACGAAGAGGCCAATCAATTGAGGATGACGCTGCATGCAATCATAATAATCTTCCAGACCACCCGGTCCATTGCCCATGGCATGGGCATACTCGCAGAGCATGAGTGGCCGATCAAGTGGTGCATATTGGCCCCCCTCGCTGAAGTAGAGAGTCTCGATTTCTTCAATAGACGGATACATACGGCTGTAGACTTCCACATGCTGCTTATGGTGCGTCTTAGCTGGGTCGCGGAAATAATAGCCTTCATAGTGCAGAATCCGTGTCGGGTCCCAAGACTTGGCTTGGGCCAGCAGGACTTCGAAATTGACGCCAAAACCTGATTCATTACCCGCCGACCACATGATAATGGAGGAAAAGTTCCGCAATGGCAAGACATTGGCTGCCATACGAGTTACTAGAGCCTCTTGCCACTCAGGATCCTCCGCTATCTGGTTAAAGTTGCGACTATAGCCACGGCCGTATAGGTCTACCACCCCATGACACTCTATATCGGCCTCACTGACCACATAAAAGCCCAAGCGATCACAGAGCTCATAGAATTCTGGAGACTTTGGATAGTGAGCCGTCCGAATGGCATTGAAGTTATGGTGCTTGATGAGCATCAAGTCCTGAACTTGGCGTTCCAAAGTCACAGTCGCTCCCGTATCCGGCCAAGAATCGTGGTGGTTGACCCCTATGAGTCGGATAGCCTGATGGTTACAGTAGAGGCCGTCTTTGTCCACGGCTAACTCTCGCAGACCAATGGCTTGTTTATAGGTCTCGCCTGCCACCGACCAGTAGAGCGTGTATAGATATGGTTTTTCAGCCGACCAGAGATGAGGCTCTTCAAGGGACAAGGTCAAGGTCTGCTGGCTAGAATCCAGTGGCCGATTAATCTCCTCCAAGACTAGCTGACCCTCCGCATCTTCCAAGCGATAGGACCAGCTTCCCCCTGGCTGATTAAGGGACCAAGACCATTCCAGCTGGGCCGACTGGCCATCTGGTGCTACTTGGGGACGCAGATGGAAATCAACCAATCCCTGAGCAGATCGCCGTCTCAGATAGACATCGCGGAAAATGCCACTCATGCGGAATTTGTCCTGGTCTTCCAAATAAGTCCCGTCACACCATTTGAGAACCAGCACCGCTAGCTGGTTCTGCCCCTCCTTGATATAAGGAGTTAGATCATAAACTTGCAGGCTGTGCGAAATTTGCCCATAACCGACAAAATGATCATTAACCCAGACATAAGCAGCTGAGTCTACTCCTTCTAGCACCAGTTCTGTCCCAGGCAGGTCTACCAAATCCCTAATCTCAAAGCTACGTTTATAAAGCCCGGCAGGATTGGCATAGGGGACATAAGGTGGATTAAATGGAATAGGATATTCCGTATTAGTGTATTGAAAGTTATCGTAGCCCTGATATTGCCAACAACTTGGCACCGGCATCGTAGTCCAATCTATGTCCTCTTGGTGAGTCGTCAACCAATAGGGCGATTCAATCAAGCGGACATTATCAAAATAATGGAAATCCCAATCCCCATTCAAGTCCACAAAACGAGACGATTCCTGCCGTCGCTTGGCTTGCTTGGCCTCTTCTAAATCCCCATAGGGAATGAAGTAGGCCGCCTGCGGCATTTGACCCACAGACTGAAGACTCAGGTCTTCAAAAAAGTTACTGATTAACATGGCTATCCCCCTTCAGCGCATAACCAGATTGAGACTCCTGGATGCGCTTCCTTCATTTCTATTATAGCACAAGTCCCTTGGTCAGGAACCCATGCTCCCCAAACTTGTTATCAATTCCCCACAAAAAACTGCCCCTAAGGGGCAGTTTCGCCTTCTTACTCTCTTTCGCGTTTAGGACGAAGACCTAAGATTCCTAAGAATGAGAGGACCAGTCCACCTAGGACAAAGCCAGATGGGCTCTCACCCGTTTCGGGTAGGCGGTCCTCATGGCTAGCAACTGCTAGCACCTTGTCACCAGCCGGTCTAGCTTGGCTTGCTTGTGTTTGCTCTTCTGGCCCAACCGGATCACTTTGCCCTGGTTGACTCGGTTCTTGGCTTTGTTCCGCTTTAGCGAAGACTAGGGCGTAGTGGGTAAAGTGTGGCCCCTCAAAGACAAGCCGGCCATCTTGAACTTGGAAAGGCAAACTTTGGGCTGGCCCGTCCTCAGGCAAGAAGAGTACTTGCTCTACTTTTTGACCTTGAGGCGCTGGTAGACTGACCTTAGCTGGATATTGAGTATCCACATCCTGGCCTTGAGCATCTTGTCCTTCGATATCGTAGACAAGGGCTTGCCGTCCCGCCAAGGCTTGTTTTTCAGCTTCTGTCAGGTCTTCTGGCCCTAGCTTACCAACCTTGAGACCCGTAATCCGACTTGGCTCCAGCCCTGAGAAGGCGACAGTGACATCGTGACTTGGGTCATGCAAGACGGTTGGCGTCACTTTCTTAGCTGCTAAGATGCTTTCTTCAAGTTGCGCCTTAGCTGTCGCAAAGTCTGCCGGACTTACCAAGTCTTGGTCCATCAAGCTCCGTGCCTGACTGACTTGTTTGCTTAGTTTGTCCTTTAATTCAGGATCTTGTAAACGGTCCGCCCAGTCCTGACCTAATGAGGCTACTGCCCCTAGAACCAGGCGCGCCTCATCGCGTCCTTTCTGGCCCGATAGGTTGCCTAGGGCTTTATTCAAATTAGCTAGTGCCGCATCTACCTGAGCCTGCTCAGCGGTCTGCGCTGTCTTAACTAAGTCCTGAGCCTTGCTGACACTATCCTTAAGGGCCGCCTGTTCTTCTGGGGTCGCAAATTGATAGCGGTAGTGTGGAAGCAGACGCTCAACTTCAGCTAATTTCTGGTTGAGATATTCGAAGTTAGCTTCTTCTTTTTCCACCCAAACAGAGAAGTCCACGCTAAAGTCTTGATAGTGCAGCCTTACTTTCTGCTCACCTAATTGTTGAGGGTCATAACCAGAGACTGTAACACCTGGATCTTGGAAGGTGTGGGTGTGGTGGCTTTGGTCTGAATACACTACTTGGAATCTGCCCTTGGATAAATCCAAATCTTGGCCAGGACGATAGTGTTGATTTGGCAGAGTCGTAATAGCCAGATGGGTAATTTCCTTACTGTCATCGTTCGAGTCGGCCTTAGCTACATAGACTCTCAGCGTTTGAGCCAGGGTTTGGCCCAGGTAGCTGACAGTTAGATCTTGAGCACCCAGCTTAGTCCCGTCATAACCGCTGACTGTCACCCCTGGGTGGGTCAGGTTAATGAGTTGATCCTCTTTGGCTCCTTCTAGACGAACTCGCAGCTTAGCACCTGCTAGATTCAAGCCATCCTTGACATGATAGACCGTTTGCTCTAAGCCTTGTTCCAGGCTAACTGCCTGAATCTTTTGATGAGCGCTAGTGGAATCTACCAAGACTGCGGATAGGTTGCTAGCTTCCTTGCCTTCTTCCCAGGTCTTATAGTAGAGCAAATGGCTGCCTTCTGCTAAGCGAACTGGTTGGAAACTGTAGTCTCCCGCTTGGTCAGCCCTTACTTCCCCTAGTAGCTGAGTGGCTTCCCGGTCAGCATAGAGTCTCACTGTTGCCTTGGCAGGCACCTTGTTCAAACCAACTTGGACATAGCCATTCCCCAAAGATTGAGCCACCACATTGGCCATTGGCAGGTTGGTGGATTCTTTGGAAGCGGCTTGTTCATACATCTTCCAGTTATAGATACGAATGGCCCCCCAAGGCGTTCCGTTATGGGAAGTCACCACATCCAAACGCCATTCTTGAGCAGTGATTGGTCGATCTAGGTCCACATCCGTTACATGAGCGCGGTTGCCACGAATTGATTTAGCCAATAACCATTCCCCGGTGGTCATATCCTTGTAGTAGAGGTCAAAGTCGCGGGTATTCATGAGACCGTCATTGACGGACTCGCCACCAGCCCCAGCATGTTCAACCACCCAGCGGCGGACCGTTCTGACCTGGCTAAGTTTAATGTCGACATGGCCTTGAGGATCTAGAATACACCATTTGTCGGCATTAGAGGTAATGGTCCCGTTCAACATGGCATCAGCTGGCTCAGAACCATCGCTAGGCCCGGACGCAAAGGTCACAGTAGCTCCTGGCACAATATTAGGTGCCTGCTCTTGTGGTTGGGTCGTATCAGACGTAGTCATTTGCCAGTCAAAAGTCGCATAGCCGGCTTCGGACCGCAAGCCATTCTTGCCAACAGCTACTACTTTTAGCCGTTGGGTCGTCCCACTGGCATCCTGTGGTCGAGTTACTTTAGCCAAATAAATATGGTGGTTAGATGAACCTGTCAGTAAATGCCATTTATTAGGTGCGACTTCTTGATAAACCTCATAGTAATCCGCATTGGCACTTGGTGTAAAGGCTAGATGGGCTTGTGCCTGACGGCTAGAACTGAGTTGCTTGGATACTACTTGGACTTGGCTTGGGGCCACAGGGGCTGTTGCCGTCTTCAAGAGGTCGATTTGCCCTAGGTTGAAGCGATAAGCAGCTTGATCTATCTCACTCTCAAAGGCAAACTTAATGGCATAGATAGTTTTGCCCTTCAAGCTAGATAGGTCCAAAGTATCTTGGTGCCAGTCTTTGCCTGGCGTTAAATCAAAGTAATGGAAGCTATCGGGGCTATAGTTGGCCTGGGTGGCTAAGCCGACCCGGACACGGCTTCCTAGGCCACCTTTGTGGGCTAGCTTCAACTGCGTAGTCTCACCCACAGCTAATTTTGTAGCATAAAGCATGGCTTCTTCGGGATTCTTAGCCCCTAAATGACCAGAAAATTGAAGCGAGTTCCCGCCGTTATAGGCATCTTCAAAGTCATAGTCACCCTTAAGGCCGGCCTCTCCATTCTTAGAGCGAATCCACCAACGCCAGGTTGGTAAAATACCAGACACCGACCGGTAGTTCCATTCAGAGTCTTTAGAGACTTGGCCATCTACATACCAACGTTTACCGTGACCCGTATTAAAGCTGGTATGGAATTGGTCGCCTAGAATAGCCGTTTTGTCAGCGATGTAGCCAGACAAGCCATACCAAGTGCTATCTTCTGGTTTTGGCTTAGTTGGGTCTTGTTGCAAACCCGTCCAAAAGTTATTTTCTTCCCGGTGGTAACTTTCCCCGGTGGTCCCAATCCCAAGAATGGAATCTGGTGCAAAGAGTCCCAAGGAAGTCCGAAGCTTGCCTTGGTCATCTAGCAAGTCCCAGAATGGCACCTGGGTCTTATAAGAGTTCTTCTGTAATTCAAAGCCCATATAGACATCATACTGGGAACGATTGACAGCCTTGGCGCTATTGACCGATTCATCCACCGATGCCTTTCCCCAGTTGAAGTTGGCGAAGAACTCGTCGACTGGAACAGGACCTTGTGGTTTTTCTGCCTTCATGTAATCGCGGTTAACTTCTGTTAAGGCGTTTTGGTGATTACGTTGGCCGTTAATATCAAAGGCATCATACCAAGAAAATTTGAGATTCACTTTTTGCTCGGCCGCATATTGTTTAGCATAGAGCATGAACTGCCGCATCTTCTCACCCTTGCCATAGAGGCCATGGCCGGTAGTTTCTTGGTTAATAAAGTAGCCATCATAGCCATAGTATTTGGCTACGTCAACTAACTTGCGCGCTAATGGGAAAGTGTTAGAGCCTTCTTGATCTTCTTGCAAGAACTCCAAGAAACGTTTGCGGTCGGCACGACTCGTGGACCAGTTGAAGAAGAGGGTCCCATAGACTGGTACCCCATTGCGGTGGCCAGCATCAATGACATCAGGGCTTGGCACTAAACCATCCCAAAAGACCATGGAATCCAGATATTGCCAGTGGTCGAAGGCATAGGTCTTAAACTCCTCGCCCCCAACAGAGGCATGGTCTTCTGCCTTGGCGTTCATATTCGATAGGGCTTGAACCTTAGCATCTGGGTTAGCCGTCGGGTTGACTACATGCCCTTGATAACGTGAAGCTAGGGGGACACTGGCCCGGTTAATTTCATCATCCTGACGCGCTCCAGGTTGCCAAGCTAGGAGTTCTTGCCAGTTTTGAAACTTCACTTCCTTTGGCTTGACCTCTCCGCCTTGATTTTGCGGTGTGTCAGGCACTTCTTGAGCCGGGGCAGGATTAGCGCTTGCTTGGTTGCTTTCTGCACTCGCTTGACTGGTCTGATCTGACTCACTACTAGCAAGGCTTGGGGCTGGCTCTTCACTTAGGCTCGAACTGTCACTAGGGGACGTGGCAGCCTGGCTGACCTCGGTCTTGGGACTAAGCTGGTCTAAGGAAGCCTCTGTTTCTGAAGTCACCACTTCTTCCGCCGCTACCCGAGGTGCTCCGGCCAACAACAAACCAATGGCCAGGGAAGAGGCTAGGGCTGCCTTCATCTGCCAATGGGGGGAAACACTTGTCTTGCTCATACTTCTAACTCCTTTCATATTTGGTCTTGCTTTACCCCCATTATATGACTGCGCTTACACAATAACTATCTCAAAACTATAGATAAATTATCAGAAATTATGGCTGTTGTATGCCACCTTCTTGACTAGAGAAGACTTGTTCTTATCTACCACTAAATAAGATAAAAACCCGCCAAAAGGCGGGTCTGCATTCAAGTGATTAAAGGTACTTAAGCGGCGTCGCTAGTTCTGGATCAGTCATATGAACCTTGAGCCGACGACCGACTTCAATATCATGTTGTTCTAGAATACCTGTACAGGTAGAGAGGGCTAATTCCTTGGTGTTATTTTCCTTACTCAAGTGGCCCAAATAAATATCTTGGGTGCTGGTCCCTAACATATCGACCATGGCCAGGGCGCCATCTTCATTAGACAAATGGCCCTTGTCGCCCAAAATCCGTTGCTTAAGCGACCAAGGATAGGCGCCATAGCGTAACATTTCAATCTCGTGGTTAGATTCAATCAGATAGGCGTTAGCATTCTGCAAAAGGCTACGAAGTCTTTCGCTGACATAGCCTGAATCCGTCAACATGACGAACTGCTTATCTCCCTGTTGGAAGGCATAGAATTGAGGCATGGCCGCATCATGGCTGACTTGATAGGTTAAGACATCCAAGTCCCCGAAGGTCACCAACTGATCTGGTTCTAGCTCGCGACGGTTGTCAGGGTCAATAGCCCCCAGCATCCCATCCATGGCTTGCCAGGTTGCCTTATTAGCATAAACTGGCAAATTATATTTGCGGGATAGAACGCCTACCCCATGAATATGGTCCTTATGTTCATGCGTCACCAAAATGGCATCCACATCGGCCACACTGCGGTCAATCTGGGCCATCAGAGACTCTATCTTCTTGCCACTCAAACCCGCATCGACCAAGAGTCGTTGGCGGTCTGACTCCACATAGGTGACATTGCCGCTACTACCAGACGCCAAGATTGAAAATCTTAAGCCATTGGCATTCTGGCTCATTTCCTGCGCTTTTACTATCACACACTCGCCTACTTCCCTATCTTCAAATCACACGCTATCTAAGACCCTCTGGATTTTTTCCCTAGTCTCATCTCCACTGTCTAGTATACGCAAAAGGACCCTTCAGTGCTAGTGATATGCGCATAAAAAAGAGGCCAGTTTTACCTAGCCTCTATGTCCTTTCAATCCTTCAATTCAATCTTCAGCACGGCATCAATCTGGTTAGGTAGGAGATAAGTATAGTGCTCCACTTCCCCCATTTGGACGAAGGTCAAGCCTGGAAAGGCCTTGATATTCCAACTGTCCGAGACCTGGAGCTCTGAGCCATCATTCAACCAAGAAATCCGCTTGATTTGATCGCGGTCAATGCCCGGCAAATAAAGGGGCCCAATCGGTTGCTCGAAGAGATGGGCATAGATGGTCTGCCCTTTGCGCGTATAGTAGCCCCAGTCAGGCTTTGGCAGATCTGCATAGCCACAGCCATAGATACTTTCCGAGTGTAAATCCATCCAGTCAGAAAAATCACGCAGAATGGCCTGACTTTCGGCTGGGAACCGCCCTTGAGCGGTTGGCCCGATATTGAGGAGCATGTTGCCCTCCTTAGCTACGCACTCCACTAACTTATGAATCAGTGTCGTCGATGATTTATAGTGATGGTCTCTGGCATGATAGGCCCAGTTATTATTCATAGTCAAGCAGAGTTCCCAAGGCACAAAGTTTCCGGCTTCGTTACGGATGCCCTCATGTGGCACCACTTGCTCAGGACTGACAAAGTCCCCAGCATAGTCGCTAATGGTCTCAGTGACAATACTACCAAAGCCCTCGCCAGATGTCTCCAAACGATTATCAATCAAAATCCAAGGCTGGTGCCCCCGCACGAGCTCTATCAATTCTTGGGCCCGCCAAGCCTGACCACACATTTGACCATAAGAGAAGTCAAACCAGAGGATATCCAATCGGCCATACTGGGTCACTAATTCTTCGACCTGACAGTGCATATATTCAACATAACGATTGAAATCTTGGCCTGGATCAGCAGCTTGGTGCTTGCGGGGATGATAAGGGTCACCCGCATGTGGATAGTCAGGGTGGTGCCAGTCTAAGAGACTGTAATAGAGGCCAACCTTGAGTCCTTCAGCACGTGCAGCATCGACAAATTCCCCTACCAAGTCACGGCCACAAGGGGTATTAGTCGCCTTGTAGTCCGTCCACTGACTATCAAAGAGGCAGAAACCGTCGTGATGCTTAGCCGTCAGAATCATATACTGCATGCCTGCCGCCTTGGCTTGGCGTGCCCATTCCTGAGGTTGATAGCCCTCGGGATTGAAGCAATCTAGGTAGCTAGGGTATCTTTCCACGATTCCTGGGTCATGGCTGTAGACCCACTCACCTCGAGCGGGAATGCTGTAAAGCCCCCAGTGTAGGAACATGCCAAAACGCGCCTGACGGAACCATTGAGTCCGTTCCATAATTTGAGCCAGAGTCTGGGTCATGAACGCCCACCTCCAAGGTTGATAGATGATAACTTCATTTTGTGTCCTCCTAAAATCTTTAAGTCGAGGCTATCCCTTAACTGCCCCGCCACCTAGTGCTTCAACAAAGTATTTGCTCGTACAAGCGAATAGAATAATCGGTGGCAAAATAATAACGACAATAGCCGAGAAGAGACCATTATAGTTAGTATTAAAACTTGTTGTAAACTGGCCTAACAGGGCAGGTACTGTCAGTGATTCAGACTTTATCAGTAACATAGATGACCAATAGTATTCGTTCCAGTTATTCATGAAAGCAATAACTGCTGCTGTCATAATACCCGGGCGAGCAATTGGTAACATTACGTGCCAAAAGACTTGGAAGTAGCTACATCCATCAATTTCAGCCGCCTCTTCCATTTCCTTCGGAATAATCGAGAAGTAATTACGGATAATGAAGAAACTCATTGCAATACCACTACAAGTATACACGAAAATTAAGGCCATGGGTGTATTATAGATTCCCAATTTATTAACTAAATTATAGATAGGAAAAGTCATAGCCGTCGCGGGGATAAAGAGCGTCGAGTATATCATCGCAGATACTAAACCCTTTCCCTTAAAATCCATTCGTGCAATTACATAGGCAGATAACGATATCATGGAAATACTCAATAGTACGGAGACGGAAACCACCTTGAAACTATTCCAGAAGTAATCCAGAACATGTAGTTTGGTAAAAACATTAATATAGCCATCTACCGTTGGAGATGCTGGCCAGCTAAATCCATGTTCAGCAATTGGATCTGTTTTCAAAGAAGATAAAAATACCCAAACTAGAGGTAAAAGAGAAATAGCGCAGGTTAAGAGCATATAAGAGTAGACAAGTATCTTGCCCCACTTGGACATTCCTTTAGACATGCTACTTTCCTCCTTTATCATTAGACATGGCTGCCTTCAAGCGATTCGCTTGTTTCTTAGGAGTTCTGAAAATTAAATTAATAGTCAAAATAATTAACATACCACCTACAATTTGGAAGACACCAATAGTATTAGCTCTAGCGTATTGTGTGCGGGAGCTTCCAACTGCTAAATCCCGAATGATATAACTAATCGACTTAGTCCCTGCTGCACCGCGAGTCAGGAAGTAGACCTCGTTATAAAGTAAGAAACCTGATGTTGCTGCTAACACACTAATCGTCTTAATAGTATCTTTGATCATAGGAAGCGTAATATACCATTCCCGTCGCCAGCCACTTATCCCATCTAACATAGCCGCTTCATAAATAGCTTGAGGAACAGAGAAAATTTGACCTAATACCATCATACAAGAGGCTCCAGCAAAGAAGATATAAGCGCAAGTCATCGCTACCAGATTCCAGCCGGGAGTCAGTAGTATGGCGCCGGTAAAGTTAGGATTTATAATTTTAACAAGACTTGTGACAATCCCATAGTTTGGATTATAAATCTGTAGAAAAATTAAGCCCATAGCCGCACTCGAAATTACGGAAGGTATGATGTAAATATTACGAACCAACTTCCACCCTCTCAGTTTCTTTGAGAGTGCTAACGCAACCAGTACTGCCAAAGGAACCTGCACAAGCACACCTGCTATTGCCCAGATAAGTGAATTTGTCAAGGCTTCTTTGAAAAAGGGATAATCTTGAAAAATGTAACGGTAGTTGTCGAAAATATGTGACATGTCCAGGAATCTAGGCGTGTTAAGATTGCTGTAGTCCCATTTCATAAATGATGACACGAAGACTGTCACAATAGAATACAGATAGAAGACGGCATAACAGATAAGGGTTGGCAAGAGACAGATAAAAATAAAGCGCCGTCTCTGATTCTGCCTCTTCTTCAAGGTCGTGACGGTTTGAGGCATCGTCTTCACTTCCTTTATGACATTATTTAAGTCTGAGGGGAGGCCCCTCATAGTAGAGGAGCCAGAACTCAGACCACTTGACTAATTAATTAAGGCCTTAAGTACATCCTTAGTTTCTTGAACCTTCTGTTCAATATTAACCCCGTCCGCGGCACTTTCGGTGAGGGCATTAATAAGAGCATCTTTAACGTCCCCACCCCATGCATTAGCAATAGTAGTTACCGTCTGATTGGCTCCATGAACTTGTTTTAGTGCCTTACCCAAAATCTGTACGGTTGGGTCAGAGTTTGCTTTAACAATCCCGTCAATATCTACCTTACTGTTCGCGGGATTAGCACCTACTTTTTCGAAAATAACCTTTTGGACTTTTTCACTCGTCATATATTCTAGAAATTCTAATGCTAATTTCTTCTTAGGTTCTGACAATTGATTAGAGATTGTAATCCCTCCGCCTGCGGCACTAATTGCCACGCCACCAGGGTAGAGTCCTGGTTGTAAAGCCTTATTGTCTTTCATACCACCAGCAGCCCACACCCCATTAATAAAGACGGCGGACTTACCTTGAGCGAAATCAGCCGAATAAACGTCTGCTGTCCCCCCTGCATGAGTCGACCCATTGGCATTTACTTCTGTCATAACTGCAGTTAAGGCATCAGTAAAGGCAGGAGAATCAATCGCTTCATTGGTTAAAGGTTGATTCAAAAGAGCTCGCCCTTCTTCCGACATTCCTAAATAGGTGTTGAGAAGCCGAATAGATGTTTCTCCTGCACCATAGGCATAGATACCATCGATCTTCCGAACGCTTGCCATCGCTTCAGTAAAGTCCTTCCAAGTAACCCAATCCTGAGGTTCCTTGGCGCCAGCCTTCTTAAAGATATCTTGGTTATACCACAAACCCATCGTAAAAAGTTGGTCGTGAACTGTGTAGAGTTTTCCGTCTACCATATTTTGTGTATAATTAAGCCCCACATTATCTTGAAGTTTCTTCTCATCAATATAAGGTTTAAGATCCATGACTAAATTTTGTTCGATAGCTGCCAAAGACAGGGATTGCCCAGCTAAGTCAATAATATCAGGGAATGCACCGCTCGCTACTTTATTATTCATTATATCTACAAGACTTCCCGATACTGGAATAGGTTTAAATTCTACCTCACCATCCGCATGTTCCTTAGCAAATTCATCGAATAAGTCGCGCATGATCTTAGCGACTGGCCATTCGGATTCATCTTGATGATAGCCATGATAGAATTCTAAGACTTCCTTTTCTGCATAAACAGTAGGCACAATCGCGCTAGCTAGGATTAGGCTCGCGAATGTAGGGGCAGCAAATTTCAACCACTTTTTCATTAATACTCCTCCTCAAAATAGATAATTAAAATCAGCAGATGACAAACTAATAAATTATTGCCCCCCTTTTTAAAGAAATTTCTGATTTATTGTACATTTCTATTGTATTCCAGTTGGATAGCGGTTACAATTTAGTTAGGTGACACTTTCTCTTTATATTTGCGTAGTATTGTCACCTTACTAAAGATATTGCAACTAATTAAGGAGGGGTCTATTTGGCTTACTTGCAAGAGTTTCATGTCTTTCATAACAAAAGTAGCGTCGATCTCTACCCTGTTCAATTTGGGAGAGAGAGTTGTAAGTCGCTCCAGGCATTTGGGCCAACAACTGTTAATGGGTACCTATTTCACTATATACTGGAAGGCAAGGGAACCTTTTACTTGAACGAAGAAAATCACTCAACTCAGCTAAGTGCTGGACAAGGCTTCTTAATTCCACCTCATACAATTTGTAGCTATCAAGCAGATTTAAATACTCCATGGACCTATGCTTGGATAGAATTTAACGGCTTAAAGGCCAAGCATTATCTTAAATCCGCAGGCCTCTCTCGCCAAAATCTAATTTACTATCCCAAAAAACCTAACGTCCATCCCGAGATCAAAACTTCACTGATGACAATCATAGAGAATTCGACCAAGGCTGATACCTTCCTAATTGGTCATCTCTATCTTTTCCTAGAACAGTTAGCAATCAACTCTCGCTACTACAGTCCGGATAGTCGCCATGATATTCAAAACTTCTACATTCGAGAAACGATCCAATATATACACGACCACTATAATGAAGCTCTGTCGGTAGAGCTATTAGCTGATCATTGCAATTTAAACCGAAGCCACTTTAGCCGACTCTTTAAGAAAGAACTATCACTCTCTCCTAGTCAATTCATTCTCCAATATCGTCTTAAGATGGCGAGCGAGCTCTTATCCACTACCTCTGCTTCTATACAGGATATCGCCGAATCCGTCGGTTTTACCAACTCATTTAATTTCTCAACGAGTTTCAAGAAATTTTTTGGCGTCAACCCAAGTAAGTGGCGCCATCAAGAAACCTAAGAGAAGCTAACACTCGCACTTCTACTCCATCATACCCGACTTGTAAGTCACATCATTCAGCTGTAAACTTAACAGTGTAAAGTAATCTTGCTAAACTAAATTCGAAGGAGTTGTCCTCATGATTGTTCGTGATACTGTCCAAATGGCCTGCCCTTATTGCCAGCATGTCCAAGATTTCGAAGTTCTCTTGCTTGTGACTGGCGATATGGAGCCCCCTCTGCGCGACCGCATTATCTCTGGTGATTGGGCGACCTTTAGCTGCCAGAAGTGTCAAAAGCAGGAACGCATCCTCTACCCTACCCTCTACGAAGACCGCGTTCGCAAGGTCAGAATACACTACCAGCCAAACGAAGTGGAAGCCGCTCAACTCCTCAAGCAATTGCCCGAGACGGTCGCCTCTTACGGCCCTAACTATGCCGACTATCAAGTCCGCCTAGTGACCAATCCCTTGGACTTCATGGAGAAAGTAGCCATCTTCACTGCCGGCTATGATGATCGTATTATGGAGGCAGTCAAGCAGGTCTTAAAACAAACCAACAGCCTACCTATTGACCTAGTTGACCTCTACTTCGGACTTAACCCTGAAGGAGACAAATTGTTCTACCTTTACACCCCTTCTGGCTTGTTGGGACTAGACTTTGATGAGGCTCTCTACCAGCAAGTAGCTGAGCGGGCCCCTGAATATGGCCAAGATCAAGTTTTTGTGGTAAATCAAGATTGGGCAGCTCAACACAACTGGATTTAGAAATCAAATAAAAGACTGGATATTAATAAATCCAGTCTCTTTTTTATGCGATAGGTTTCCTATTCTCCAATTACAACAACACGATACTTACGCACTCGTTCTCGGGTTTGGTCAAAGTCCGCTAGATAGAAATAGCCTGTGCGACCAACCGCTACTTGACCATCCACGACTGCAAAGGTCTCGCTGGCGCCAATGATGGTTGCTTTGAGATGGGCATCGCCATTCCATAGTAGGCTGCGATCACCACCCGGCAACCAGTCATCAACATCCGGCCAGGATTCCACTTCTGCATAATGTAGCGGACCTGGATAGCGATAAGTTTGAGCGCTAGTATGAGGCGGCAGAATCTTCTCTAGCGCATCATTGAGGTCCAGATGTAACCACTCATTGCCATGCTCGTCCACGTCATGTGTGTACTCCTCATAGAGAATAGCGCAGGTCGTGTGGGCCGTGACAATGGTGACAATACCAGATTGAATGCCACTTGTCGCTACAGCATTCTTAACCGTCTCCGTAATATCTACATAGGAGACTTGTCCGGCTTGACTAGCCACCTTAAATTCCTGATTATAAACTGCCATCAGCTAGCCCTCCTTCATGGCTCGGTCCACTGCAGCCACCATGTTTTTAAGCATTTGGGATGGATTGGGGGCTTTGACAATGCCACTGGTACATCCCGTCCCATCAGCACCGGAGCGAATCGCCCGATAGACATCCTCAGGCGTCATAATGCCCGCTCCCTGCATGATCAAAGTATGGGGACTGAGAGCCTTCACTGCTTGATTGGTCATCGCCATATAAGCGTCATCACTGGTTTGGCCGGTGCCAATCAACTCGGTTGGCTCGCAGAGCATAATCGTCGGCTCTAAAAGACTCAAGGCTCGCGCTTCGTCTAAAGAGTCCGCACAAACAATGGTCGCCATTCCCAAGTCATGGGCTCGCTTAACCGAGGCCACTAACTGAGCCGAGCTCAATGGATGTTCCGCATGATTGAGGAAGGTGGCCCGAGCCCCGGCGGCATAGAGCGAGTCTGCCAAGACTGCTCCCATGCCTCTGCCCGGTTCAATACCATCCAGATGCTGGGCACAAACAATCACATGTTGAGTCTGGGAAGTCACTCGATAGAGATCAGCATAGGGGCAGGTCAAAACCACCGCAATGTCTGGGTAATCCAGGGCTAACTGATCGGCTACCCGCGCCATTCCCAGTAAGTGCTCTCCGTAGAGATAGGATTTGGGATTAAAGATAAAGAACTTGCCTTTGAAATCAACCGTCATAAAGTTCCCTCCTTAAGGTCCATAAGGATTTTTCTGATTAAGCCTCCAACTGAGACTTGAGGTCTGACCAAAGGGCATCCAATCCCATGCCGGTTAAGAGTGGCAAGCCCATAATCACCTTGTCCTTGATAGAATCTGGCACCACTGTCGTCGAAATCACCACATCATAGTCATCAATTCGGTTAACCTCTTCGGCCACCTTGGATTGGAATACTTGGACAGAATCGCTATAACCATTTGCTTTCAACCAATCTTTGACCTTACCTGCAACAACCGTAGAAGTGGCAATACCTGAGCCACACATAATTAAGAGTTTCTTCATTGCTTTTACTCCTTCCTAGGATTTGCGTACCTTATTGACATAGTAGAGACCTGCTAGCGAAACCAGAAGTACTAAAGTTAAGATGACCCAAGGCATATGATTGCCCGCGAAAATGAAGAGCCAGGTTGGCCAGAGTCCACCTTCTGCCATAGCCGTTACACTGGTGTTGCCACCTAAGTCGAAGTTAGCTGATTGAGCAGCTTTGGTAACTAATGGGGCAGCCCATGAAGTCACATAGAGAATGCTAGCCATATAAATGGTCCCACCTACAACCGTCCGGACAATATTGCCCCGGAAGACGGCTGCCATCAAGCAGACAACGAATGGAATAGTTGCTAAGTCCCCAAATGGTAAAGTTTGGTTACCTGGCAAGATAACTGCTAAGAGAATGGTGATGGGCACTAGCAAGAGAGAAGAAGATAAGACAGCTGGATGGCCTACGGATAAAGCAGAGTCCATCCCGATGTTGACTTCTCGGCCTGGGAAGCGGCGTTGCACAAAGTCATTAGCTGCTTCAGAGATAGGCGTCAAGCCTTCCATGAGCAAGGAAACCATACGAGGCATGAGGACCATAACGGCCGACATCTTGACCCCTAATTGCAGGACTTCTTTTACTTCATAGCTGGCCAAGAGCCCCATGATAATCCCGATAATTAAACCTAATACGGTTGATTCTCCAAAAATCCCAAAGCGTTTTTGGATAGTTTCAGGATCGGCTTCAATCTTGTTAAAACCAGGAATCCGGTCAAAAAGCCAGTTGAGGGGGATGGCTACTAAGAAGCCTGGCGCTGAGGTCCCGTGAGGGAAGGTAATATTAGGGAAACCATAAAATTTCTTAATAGCTGGTGCAATAATGTCGCCCAAGAGATAAATCATGACCAGATAAGTCACAGTCGCATAGAGACCGAGTGAGAAGTCTTGGGTCACAGCATAAACCAAAGAAGCTACGAAGGCTGCGTGCCAGAAGTTCCACATATCCACCATGAGAGTCTTGGTTAAGCCTAAGAAGAGCAAGAGCAAGTTAATCCCAATCCCAATTGGAATGGATAAACTCCCTAAGAGGGTCCCATAAGAAATAGCTGCGGCGGCTGGCCAGCCCACATCAATCGTAGTCAAGTTCAAACCAAAACGTTCCACCATAGCTTGCGCGGCAGGGCCCAAGCTCCCGCCCAGAAGGTCAACAACCATGTTCAAGCCTACAAAACCAATCCCGACCATAATGCCAGAGACTAGGGCCTTCTTAGGCTTGGTCCCCAAAGCAACCCCAAAGATAAAAATCAAAATAGGTAAGACGACAATAGCGCCTAAATCAACGAAGCTTTTAAACAAGTCTAACATCTTACTTCCTCCTTTGAATGGGAAAAAACGACTATAAAATTCCGTGTTGGGCAAGCATCATACGCAGAACTCCCTGGGATTCAGGCTGATCAGGCAATTGACAGATAGCTGCCATAGCTTGACTATCCTGCAGTAGAGCTACCAAATCTTGCAGTAAAGTGAGTTGCTGGTGGGCCTCCTTAAGAGCGAGCATGAAAACTACCTGAACAGGTACGACCACATCTGAGGTTCCCATCTGGTAGAATTCTACCGGTTTGTCTAGCGTCATGATGGCTAACTGGGCTTTCTTCACGTGCTCCACATCCGTATGGGGGATGGCAATCCCATAATCCTGAAACTGGAGGCCCGTTGGAAAAATCTTCTCTCGTTCCAAGACTGCTGTTGGATAGGATTCATAAACCACACCGCAATCCACCATGACTTGGCCTAGATAGGCTAACACCTCCTCTCTCGTCTTAAGGCCACTGACTTGGAACTGTATGATATTCTCATCTAACATTGATATTCACTTCCTCTAATAGACGAGCCTTGAGGTTGGCTCCATCCTGGCATTGACTGAGTTGGTTCATTAATTCTTGGTCTTCAATTAGGGCATAGAGGGCTATCAGGCTCTCCTTGAATAGCTTCATATCTCGTTCCGCTACTGCAATTAGGAAGATGAGCTTGACTTGGTTCTGCCCCCAGCTAACTGGCTTGTCTAACGAGACTAGGACGATTTCAGAGTGAGTGACGGTCTTAGGATCACTATGAGGCAAGGCCACACCTGTGTAGACGCTAGTAGCTCCCATTTGCTCTCGTTCATAAACCGACTGGGCAAAGGCTGGATTAGCTAAATTCTGGGGGCTGGCTTGCGCCAAGACTAGCTCTAAGGCCTGGTCTTGGTTGTTGGCTGACAACTGAACATGGTCAGGCGTCTGAAGCAGTTCCGCTAAACCGGCCACATGGAAGCTAGGCTCGCGTCTGAGCGCCTTGACCATCTGATGATGGCCGGAGGTTAACTGGTCGTAGTGATGGCGAATCTGCTCGAGCTCATCTCGAGTCATAATCGGACTTACTCGCTGGACGGGTACCGGCAGCTCTTCCTTTAAGTCGAGAGAGGAAATAACTAAATCCACGCCACGCCAATCCATATCAGTTAACTCCTGCCATTTAAGATTGAGAAGGCGATCCGAGGGTCTGAAAATCCGCTGTAACTTGGCTAGAATCAGCTCAGAGGCTGCTAGACCATGTTGGCATACTACCACAATGGTTAGAGGTCGTTGGACCTTCTCCAGGGCAATCTGAAAATGAATGACCAAGAAAGCCAACTCCTCATCCGGCACTTCCATATCATAGTGTTCAGCAAAATCCCGCAAAGCCAGCCAGACGATATTAAATAAGGTTAAGTATTGCTTCCTAATTTCGTCTAAGGCTGGATTGGTAACATGCATATGATGTCGTAAGCGGAAAATCATTGAAGACATATGATTGGTTAGCATAGCTAGCAAATGCTGATCCTGACTTAGGTCTACATTGAGAAAGTCTGAAACCCGTTGAATCAGGGCCTGGACTTGCTGACGCAATTCCCGTTCATAGTCGGGGCTTTGGACCTTGAAACCTACCGCCAATAAGGTATAGGCTAGAGATTCGATTTCGATAGCTGATAGCTGCACTAGCGCTTGGCCTGTCACTGCCTCCAAGAGCTCACCAGCGAAGAAGTAAACTTCCAGGTGGCTGAGGTCGCGGACCAATTCCTTTGCTCGAACTTGAAGGACCTGGCCTAACTGGCCTCGACGTCGGATAATCAAACATTCTAGTAAGAGCAAGAGATAATAATCTGCCGTGAAATCATGCTGATAAGTCTGACTTAACTGATTCAAGGCCTGCTGGCAGAGGGCAATATCTTCCGCTGGGAAAAAGACCACTAAGTCCCGAATAGGCTCTGCCATCTGATAGAGCCACTCCTGTAGATAAGTTCGTAGACATTGACGGATAGCTGACTCCCGTCCCTGAACTTGTAGGCGGCCATCTTGACGAACCAGTATTAATCCACAAGCTTGGAAACGAGGCCCTAAACGGCTCAAGTCGCGGTTCAGGGTCGCAGAGGACACATAAAGTTGGTCTGCTAAATCCTCTAAATCAAGTCCTCCTGAGTCCAAACATAGGCCCTTAAGTAAATGACGCTCACGGTCGTCAGGACCATAAGCTTCCCACTGATCTGCTTGCTGCCAGTCTTTAATCAGGCTCCGTAACCTCGCCTCATCAGCTTGACTTAAGTCTAAACGTACCCCATTACGAGGTGATTTTTCTATGGCTAAGCCATGCGGTGCTAAAGCCTCATTAAGCTTAGCCAAATCATGATAAATTGTCTTGGCTGATACGCCATAGAGCTGGGCAATCTGGGTACTAGCCATATAGTCGGTCTGCTTAAGTAAATAATCCAACAAATGCATCTGTCGCTTATTCATGGCTCCCTCCTAAAGTTAGATTAAAACGTTTTCATCTACTTAAATTATACCTTGGATTGCTGTCTAGATAAAATCATCTTACTTCCGGATTAATGTGGAAGTACAAAAAGAGCCATCCGTTTACATTACTAGTAAATAGATAGCTTATTATTCTTAATTTTTCTATGCCCCATACATTGATACTTTTATAAAGTCGCACCAATTAAATCTTCTTAATCTATTTTTAGATAGGCTAGGAAGTTCATTCGCATTATCAATCTTCGCTAACACTTCTGCAAAGAGGACGACGCAACATCGCCCAAATAAGAGTATGGGCTAACTGAATTCCAATCCACGCTCCCGTGAAGGGAGCGACTTCTACTTCGAAGTTGGTTAGACGCCCAGATACTCTATTTCAATCCACGCTCCCGCGAAGGGAGCGACGGTAACGCCTAAGTGGAAGGGTTCCGGTAAATTATTTCAATCCACGCTCCCGCGAAGGGAGCGACACGCCACGCTTGAGGGGACCGGATGGGTAGTCAATAAATTTCAATCCACGCTCCCGCGAAGGGAGCGACTAACTGCCTGTACTCGGCTAGCGTGACGCGGTTTAATTTCAATCCACGCTCCCGCGAAGGGAGCGACGTACAGTTTCATGGCCTACCTCCTAATTAGTTATATTTCAATCCACGCTCCCGCGAAGGGAGCGACTGATTCCTGTGGAAGTCCTGCAACCTCATGACAAATTTCAATCCACGCTCCCGCGAAGGGAGCGACTGGTCGGATGTGGGTTCGCAAGCGAATCAATAGTATTTCAATCCACGCCCCCGCGAAGGGAGCGACTAACAAACGATATAAGTAGCCAATCGACTGTTTACATTTCAATCCACGCTCCCGCGAAGGGAGCGACACCTTACAACTAAGCCGCACGGCTTGCGAAAACAATTTCAATCCACGCTCCCGCGAAGGGAGCGACGCGCAGAAGCGTCAACGAGAGAAAGAGAAACTTATTTCAATCCACGCTCCCGCGAAGGGAGCGACGCAGATTAAGGCGGACGCGGGCAAACGGACTAAATTTCAATCCACGCTCCCGCGAAGGGAGCGACCTCACATAAGGCTTGGTGATTCGACGCATCCCAATTTCAATCCACGCTCCCGCGAAGGGAGCGACAAGGCTTTGATGGCTTGAAAGATATCTTAAACAAAATTTCAATCCACGCTCCCGCGAAGGGAGCGACTGTGCCTCATTCATTTTTTCGTCGACCTTTTTGTAATTTCAATCCACGCTCCCGCGAAGGGAGCGACGTATCACCTTGAAGATAATGGCGAAATGTCATCTAAGATTTCAATCCACGCTCCCGCGAAGGGAGCGACCTCTAGTAATTTTTGCAATTCATCTTTCTGATTTATTTCAATCCACGCTCCCGCGAAGGGAGCGACATTTCTACTTTACGAAAGAGCAGTACACGTACAAATTTCAATCCACGCTCCCGCGAAGGGAGCGACTGTTCTTCCCAGGTGCTCAGCCACTTGGTAAAGAATTTCAATCCACGCTCCCGCGAAGGGAGCGACGTTAATGAGACAAGATATTGATGGTATTCCTAGTATTTCAATCCACGCTCCCGCGAAGGGAGCGACGGTGATGAGCTATGGCTAAGTTCACAGTCGATATTATTTCAATCCACGCTCCCGCGAAGGGAGCGACTTTTCGCCTGACGCCTTGAATAATAAGACTTTCTCATTTCAATCCACGCTCCCGCGAAGGGAGCGACGGTGACGGCTATGATGATATCGGCAATCCGATTATTTCAATCCACGCTCCCGCGAAGGGAGCGACTGCCGACGGAGGTAATGGGGTTCTCGACGCGCTCTATATTTCAATCCACGCTCCCGCGAAGGGAGCGACGCGTGTCCCGATGAATAGCATCCACGGCTTCAACATTTCAATCCACGCTCCCGCGAAGGGAGCGACTGTGACCTCTGTCTAGTAGCCTCTGCCTCCTCTATATTTCAATCCACGCTCCCGCGAAGGGAGCGACCGATTGGACGGCACGCACTGATGACGACATTATCAAAATTTCAATCCACGCTCCCGCGAAGGGAGCGACCAAGGTCCAAGGACCTAAAGGTGACCCTGGCAAAATTTCAATCCACGCTCCCGCGAAGGGAGCGACTATTTCGACACCGAAGAGGCTTCCTCGACCGATTGATTTCAATCCACGCTCCCGCGAAGGGAGCGACCATTAGAGCTTGAGCAACTAGCCATCAGCAGATGATTTCAATCCACGCTCCCGCGAAGGGAGCGACGGGACTTGACGGTGACAAGTGGTATTTCTTTGATGAATTTCAATCCACGCTCCCGCGAAGGGAGCGACGTAGAATACAAAAACATTGACGTACAAGAGCTAAGAATTTCAATCCACGCTCCCGCGAAGGGAGCGACCTACTATCCGCCGGTTGAGTTTACTCCAAGGCAGAATTTCAATCCACGCTCCCGCGAAGGGAGCGACAGTATGTCGCAAGTGCAATCAACGCAAGAGTTATAAAATTTCAATCCACGCTCCCGCGAAGGGAGCGACGGGGTTATCAATGACCTTCGATAGCTCTGACTTTATTTCAATCCACGCTCCCGCGAAGGGAGCGACCCACGTAAGCAACCTTGAGTGGGCTACCTACTACATTTCAATCCACGCTCCCGCGAAGGGAGCGACTGCGTAATTCTACACAGTTTGCTACCAAAACATATAGAAAATATCAAATAGAAATTCTATTTTTCAGCTGTTTTAGTAACTTAATTCACTATTTTGGCGCGAGGCCACTTTATATTGCATGAGCAACTAAACCTCGCATCTATAAAATTAATACTCCGGTATCAGGATTATAGCTAGTATCTTGTCCAATAGTTTCAATACGATTTTGCCAATTCTTACCCAGAAGGTAAAATCTTATACTATCTGTCTCATCATCAATAATTTTAACTAGCTTGTGTTTGAGTTCAATAAAATCTGCAGGTGTCAAAGAACACTCAAAAACAGAATTTTGCACCCTCTGCCCATAATCTAAACACACTTTTGCTACATTTCTCAGTCGCCTCTTTCCTTCTATTAATTCAGTATTAACATCATAGGTTACTAATATCATCATTGCATAATCTCCTATATCATAAAAGGAGGGTAGCTTTCTAAATCTCCTCGTATAGCTTTAGCAAGTAGTTGGGCTTGAACATATGGTAATAACATTGTTTTTACCTTTTCTCGCAAATAAGGATGTTCAACCTCAACATGCTTACGTTTCTGCCACTCCTCTAAGAAAATAGCTCGACCTTTTTTATTCAATAAAACACTACCTGTTTCCTTGATTTCAAAATGTTTTCTGTTAATCTGCCCATTATTAATTAACGAGAAAACAAAACGATCCACTATATAGTTTCTAAACTCTTCTACTAAATCAAGCGCAAGGCTTGCTCTCCCCGGACGATCAGTGTGGAAAAAACCTACATAACTATCAATTCCCACTGCCTCAAGAGCGGATTGACATTCATAGGTTAGCATACTATATCCAAATGATAATAGTGCGTTTACAGGATCCAAAGGTGGCCGTTTTGTCCGACCATTAAATCGGAAAAATTCATTATTTTTGAGTGAAAAAAATTCAAAGAGTTTAAAAAACTGGTTAGCGGCTTGACCTTCAATACCTCTAAGTGAGTCCTTATCCATTGTTGTCTGAACGGCATCTATTGACTTACAGAGTTCTACTTCAATGAACTCAAAAAAATTGCTTGGAATCTGATTGCGATGATCCCTTTTAAATCTTAGTAAATATTTTCTTGAATTCGAAATTTTTGCTAGAATAAACCTTCTAGCATATTCAAGAGAATCAGTGGCATCTGCTAATCGATACTGCGCTCTTCTTAAAAGCACATTACCACTTGTAGGCCCAACAAACCTACCACAAAAGTGCCCTTGAGGTGTATGCAACGATAAATTAATATTGTTTTCAGAACAAAGTTCTATAAGTGCTGGAGACACACCTACATATGAGAAACAGATGATACCCTCAATAATACGATAGGGGAAACGCGCTACTATATTTTTATCTTGTTTGATTACAATATTTTCGCGTTCACGAGATACATAGTAATCGTCTTCAGTAATATAAAGAGTATTTAATAACTTCTTCATTCATCCACACCACTTTTCAAAGCTGCTTCAATATAATTTTCTACATTTCGTCCTTTCTTACTTAATCTTGGTAAGCAAACATCGACTAAAGAACACAATTTACAATTTTTGAAATACTCTGCTTTTGGTATTTGCTTTTGACGATAGTATGTATGCATATCTGCCGCTAACTGTCTCACTATATTCCTCAAATCCTCTGTTACTGGCACGGTTACTCTCTGGTTAACAGCATGATAATATAATGACGCTTCTTTAATTTGACACTCAAATGTTTCCTCTAGACAAAGTACTTGAGCAATCAACTGTACGATATCCCGTAAATCTTTCTTTGGCTTCCCCCTCTTATATTCAACTATATTAGGAGCCCAAAAACCAGTATGTCCATTAATTCTGATGCCATGCCTACAAGAATGTAGTTCCAAAACATCCATGATACCGTACAAGCCTAATTCTTTTGATACAATATGAACGGCCCGTGATATTATGACACCGTGCCGTTTTTCCTTAAGTAGAGGATTATCCGCTTTCTGATGAAGCATCTGGCCGTGTACCGTAGCTTCGTTATCTTTCCACTGTTGTTCTAGATGTATTAATCCCCATTGGCGCTTACAAAAATAGAAATGTTGTATACCAGATAACATCAAATAATCATCTTCATCATACACCAAGTTAGTCACCTTCTATAATTTCAACTTCTAATCCTTTCTCTTGATACTTCATCAATTCATTCTTATTCAGATGAATATTGTAATCATTATAATTCTTATTTGCACCATTCGACTTCCATTCAAGTAAATCATATATTCTTGCACTTGAAACAACTCCGAGTTTATCAGGATGGGTGAACCAAAATAGTTCCTTAACTCGCATAGAACCTTCGGGCCGAGCAGTTGATGCATCATTTTCGAATAAAGTCTTAATTGCCAATTTTATAGCCTTCAAGTCCTTATCATTAAATCCTGTTTTTTCGGAGAAAAACACATTTACAGAACCTTTGACTAAATAGACTCCATACTCAACATAGTGCTTAGATCCCATTGTGTCTGATCCTTTATTTCCCAGTTTTTGCTCCTTACCATTCGTACTGCGAGTAATTTGCATTGTCGATGTTACAATTGGATTCAAAGATTTTGCCATGCTAATTGACAATGGCCCTCTAACTCCAATTGCTTTATCGCAATATGTAAATACCTGTCCAAATGCTCTAACATCAATCCACTCTTGATTAGCTTGTTTCACAATGATAGCTTCGTCTTTTTCATCTTTAAACTTTGATTCAAAACGTTTTTGCAAAGAAGTATGACCATCGTGTATACGTTCATTCGCTTGAACAAAGATTTGATACCCTTCGTCCTGAAGTCTATTTCTAATCTTTCGCTTAATCGCAACATCACTAACTAAACCATATCCTTCTGAATTTGTCCTAGGCATATTTCCAGATAAAGGGTCTCCATTTGGATTGGCACACTCCACCTCAAATGTTAACATAAAGTCTACTTTACGGGTAATCATTTTTCTTCCTCCTTGTTTTCTTTCTCGCTATTTCTGGTAAAGATATATTTTTTTTCCGCGTAATACCCAAAAATAAATGTGAAATCTAATGGTAGGTTTATAGCTTCTGTTTCTTGATATCTTGACAAGCCCTCAATTATTATTTGACGCTCCTTCTCTAATTTGAAGAATATTCCTTTATGATTACTATTTTGGAGTCTTTGCGCGTAAGGTAATGTTTTATCAAAAAGGGTCCGCATTATTTTCGCTGGTTGTCCCATATAAGCTGCCCAATATCTTTGTGCATTGGGAATTCTCGTTTTCGATTCACTATCTAATCTATAGCTTTCTAACTCTAAAAGTTCAAACACTGCCAAAAGCCGACCGAATAAATAAGATCTATCTACATTCTTTTCATCTAAAATTGGTGAAAATTGCTCCTCTCCTTGATTCTTCAATACAGATAATGCAACATGCTCTACTTTGTACCATTCTTTTTCGTATTTATGCCGGTTTCTAATATTCAACTCTAGTTGTTTAGTAATTGCTCTAGATATTGGCTTTTTATCTAGAAGACACACAATCAGTTCTTGTAATAATTTATTCTTAAATTTTTTGTTACGTACTGTGAGAAACGAATCCTTTTCGATACCATACGCAGCTTCAACAATCCCAATTAGTGCAGGTGTTTGCCAACTTAACTTCTGATTGCTATTAGGCCAGGAATATTTTTTTTGCCATTCTTCTAGATTTTCTAATAATTCTGCGCTCCTCAATTCCCGAAAATAAGTTAAGGAAGCTCTACCATCGTTCACTTTATTAATAACCGCTCCATAATAATAAGATGCATCATTAAAAAGTCGTTTACCTTTAATGAAGGATAAAGCTATCTTCCTATTTTCCTGCGACACAACATCTGTTACGGACTTTTTTCTAGGCGGTTCCCAAATAAACGGGTCCTCAAACATGGTCTCTTTTGTCAAGTCTATTTTACTTTCGTTTTTAATATCGTCACTAAACCAGTTTATAAAAAATTGATTTTCACCTAAATTAATCTTACTTTGGGGGCTCTCCATTAAATATTTCAACATCAAATGTGCCTTCTCGGAAGTTGTTTGACCGATAGAAACTACATCTGAAGCTACTTTAAATCTCCCTTTATACATTTCATCGTGACTTTTCTGAGGAATTAATTTAGCGGTACCTGCAACAGAGCGATGTATAGATACCACAACGTCTTGCTCACCTGTCAAATTACACGTACCTAACTCCTCCTTCGAATCTAGCACCTGCTTGATATGTTCTTGATGTAATTCTTTATAACTTGAAACAGAATAACGTTTACCGTCTCTGAAGTTTTTAACTGCAAAAGTAATCATGATTTTATTATTCATTGATTTTTTATTTTCGACCAGATTAGCATTTTTACTAGATTCGTTCGCTAACTCAAGGCGATGGCTAACTTTATTTAGTGCATTAAGATCTCTTATAAAAATTAATATATAGTTTAAGAATTCTTTGACCTCTTCGTTATGACACTTTCGCATAAATAACGATAATTGATTTATATAAGCGTCATAATTATTAGGACTTTGCCTACAATCTAAGTACTTTATTGTATCTGCGATAAGATGAGGAACAGCTTTACTTGTTCTATTCATAGAGCTAGAAGTTACCGGAAAAATAATCTTTTCCCCTTTTTCTATAAACTTTGCCTCAATCAGCTGACCTTTTGTATCCAGACAGACTTCAATAATATTTTTCCCATTAGATTGGATACTGTTATGAAAAAGTGGCAAAAGAACTGGATGGCCTACTTCAAATTTATCAACCAAACTTATTTTTTCAGCTGCATTATATGCCTTCATCAATGCAGTAAAGAAATTCATTACTTTTCCTCCTTCTCCCATTGCTCATATTCCAAAAATTCCTCATCGACTGTTTTCATACCATTTCGTTTTCCCATCCCCTTGGCTGACAACACGTTTTCAACTTCACATTCAGACTGTGCCTTAAATTTTATGATTCCATTTATCATCCTTGTAGTTGTAAAATATGACCTCAAAGAATCCTTTTCATTTATAGGGTAAGCAAAAGAATGAAACATCAAGCCCAAATCTACTTCTTGCTCATCGTAAAATGATACAGAATCCTTATACTCGTTCTCTGAAATTCCTGTTGCAGTCGCATGACATTCTCTCGCCCCCAAAAAAAGATCTAACCGACCTCCTTTATCCAGTGAACGAGTCATAATGGCCTCGTGTTTTTTTGAAATCCAATCTTGCTGTAAATCTGGTCTTGCTTTATTCCATATAAAATGGAATTTCACTAAATACTCCACATTGTGTAAATAGGAAATATAGCTTAAGTCACTTCCTCCATTCTTTAATAAATTCCTTATACCATGTACTTCTGTCTGGATACGATTCATTACCTTTACTTCCGTCACAATATTTTGAATACTTGGCTTAAAATAGACTCCATCAACGATTCCCGTTAGTGCTTGCCTAGTGGGAACTAGATAGCTCGTCCTTTCTCCACCAGCTTTACTTTGCGGACTAGTAAACAATGCTAAGTCTCCTGTCACTCGGACATAAAAATTTTTTGACCTATACACCTTGACTCCTCCTTCATTTTCTAGATAAAATTTTCTCTCTAATATATAAACCCTCGGGCTATTGATACAAGTCCCCTATCTTCGTCATAATATTCCTCGCTTAGGATTAGTATTGATTGATTCAAATAAGGTTTAGTATAGCTAATGAACTCACTACCTTGAGGCACATTAACCGTATATCTCTGTAACTTCCTAATCAGACTTTTAATAAATTTTCCTTGCTTAGTATCAAATCTAACTCCTTTTGATAGTTCTAATTCTAGAGTTTCAATCATCCGTTTACTTTTCTGACTATACGGAACGATGATGCTAATAGATTCATCTTTTATCAATTGAATTGCATTTCCGCCTGTTCTAAAAGATTGTTTTAATAACGTTTTCACTTCAAAACCTAATCCTCTATTGTCTGATAAATACCTGTAAGCAGTAGTATTGTTTACAGGATAATCAAATTTTTCTTGACTTTCGTCTAATTCATAATACTTCGAATAAAACTCATCATTTAGTCTTGTTAAGTCAATAGTCGAGTTAATTTCTCTCAGAATACTCTCTGTTACTTTTCGCTTATCTTTGATAACCTTCAAAGATGAGACATTCTCAATTTTATCTGGGAGTCTAACAAGAAGTACTTCCCCTTTATCACGTAAACCTTCTCGATTACATCTCCCGCATGTCTGTATCAGGGAATCAATCCCTGCGTACGATCTTATTACGCGATGAAAGTCTATATCAACACCGGCTTCGATTAACTGAGTACTCACACAAATAATTGCTTTCCCACATGCCAGCTCATTACGTATTTTTTCCAATCTATCTAGTCTGTGAGCAGCACACATATTTGTAGAAAGGTAATAACAAGTTCTATCCGTTTTTTCTCTTATTAGCAAATATAGCTTTTCCACAGCTTTTTTTGTATTTAAAATTATTAAAGTTGATTGATTATGTTCTAGAACTTCGCTACACACCTCTTCAATATTGACGTAGTCATTTGAATCATTAAACTTTCTAACTTGAGTACGCTCAAAAATAGATCGTTCCTCCATAGTTAATGAGATAATATCAGTATTTTCTCCCTTAGAATCTCCGTACATAAGTTTATGTTGAATCCTTGGAACACTCAATAAAGGCTGAGTTGCTGTGCATAAAACCACCACTGCTTCCATTACTTTGCATAGGAAATTCATACTTAAATTAAATACACTTGTAACTTCTAACGGAAGGCTCTGAACTTCGTCTAGTACAATTACTCCACGAATAAGACTTGAGAATCTTCTAATGTTAGAAGATTTTACTTTGAATAACGTTTGAAAAAATTGTACCATAGTCGTTAAAGTGATAGGACTATCCCAAGTCTCTTTTGTAAAAGTCATTAATCTCATCGAATATGATTCATCTTCAAATTCATCATCTTGCTCATTCATAATATTTGAATGATGCTCTAAAACACCTTCTTCTCCAACAATCTCCTTTATTTCGGCTGCATTTTGCTCTAAAATAGATAAAAAAGGCGCAACATAAATAAATGATGACATATTTTGTTCTATCATCTGATGAAAAGCATATCGCATACTTAGATTTGTCTTTCCTGCACCAGTTGGTAAATCTAATCGATAAATACCCACTGTATCTTCTTTTCCACGCTTCTTTACTATCTCTGATATTCTTTGACGTATCCTATTTATTTTCCCTGTTTCGCCACTATATTGTGAGTACTTGTCTTCAATGGATCTCAGATAACGTATTTTAAGCGCTTTCTGTTTATCCTTACTCATAGGCAATATTTTTTCATCAAAAGCATTAATAGTATCTTGGATATCCGCATTTTTAAGAATAGATAAGTATAATCTCATAAACATTCCAGTATAATAGAGTCGTTCGCTTTCCTCAGGAACAAGACCTAGTTTTTCCCAAGCTAATATATATTCATCAAATGCATCAATAATTAGCTGATCAATTTCTTTATGCTCATGTTCCAATATGCTCTCTTCTAAATTCTGAATAAAAGGTTTTACATCCTCTTCATAATGATATTCATTTCCATCGTTATATTGTAAGCATCTTCTCATCAAGTTACTAAATCTAAATTCATCTGCCTTGCTATCCTCCGATTGGCTTAATGGGATATCAAATATACCATGGTGACTTAATATTACATATACAATTATCTCTTGGAAGCTACTCGCTAAAAAAGAATCTATTTCAGATTTGTTCTCATTTAAAACACTTCTTATTTTATATGATAAGTACTTTGCTCCTGCATATGAATGATCTACATGTCTAGTGGGATTATTCATAAGTTTATCCTGGAACTTTCTATCAGCTTTGCCTACATCGTGATACAATCCTATAATTAGCATTATAGTTCCTTGTTGAATTTCGTTTCCTCTTTCAAAACACATACACGCAACATTTACCGAATGATCTTTTAGTGATTGAGTATGTCCACTCTCACGGTCGTAGTGAGCAAAGCACATATATTTTACTCCTCCTGAAAATTTTAAGTTTTATCTTCTCTTCTCATCATCAAACTATCTGCTAATTTACTCATGTGTTTTAATAATTTAACTTGAAATCTCTTTGTAACAAGTTAAGTGTACATCATACAGAATCCGTTTTCAAGATTAGTTTGGGATGTTTTTAACGAGTTTCTTGTCCTTATTAATTTTTGTCAAACAAACACTACTCTTGTACTTTATAACCATCTAATGTAATAACTTTCACTTACTTAGTATAGTTTTTTCTAGGTAACAAATATATTCATATTTCTTTCCTACAAAAAGAGGCTAGAACCAAGTTCTAGCCTCTCTCTTATTATCCTTTTGTTGCGACCAGCTTCAACCGAGTAGGTCGAGGGCAGCATGTTTTATCCATTAATAAGTCCACTTGTTCCAGAATGTGTTGGCACTCCATCGGACCTTGTAAGAGGATGCCGGAGTCCCCGGAACACTGTTCAAAAATAATGAGTGACGGTGTATCTTGTACTTTCATCTCGAGCGCAATCTTTTGATCACGATAGTAGAGTTCCTTGACGTACTGAGAACGTCGGTCGCTCTCGAAGAGGGCCAAGTCCAAGCCAATATCACAGGCTAAGTTGGCTAAAAAGTCATCCGTCAGCCGTTCTAAATCAGAATTAATGCGACTTTGCATTTCGTAGAGGTATTGACGGCCACGACGCTTGCCTTGCAGACCCGCTGCCCGGTAAGCCAAGGTGGCAGAATAAATCTTCTGGAAAATTTCGTTACGATGACGCAAGTCCTGAGGTTCATAACCCAGCTGCATCATGTAACGGGCAATCAGGGGTTGACTGGTGAAGCAGAGAATATGCACATCCGTCTTGGCCGGCATTTGCTTAATCGCACGGCTGAGTTCGCGCTCTACTCTGCGACAATCTTGCCCTAGTGGGTTAACAAAGAGATACAACTCAAATAATCTGGCCTGACCATGGCCTGATACTTGATAGGCCACTTGCTCTTGAGGCATGCGACATTCCCTCCTCTCCAACTTGATTTCTTAAATTTATCTTAACACAAAGAATAGACAAGTTCTAATGAAATGCCTTATAGCCCGGCTAAAAGACATTGAGACTGAATCTTGCTCTGCTAGGATGAAGCGGGCTGTTCTTCTCTATTTCTCAGTTAGCTAGTGGTCCACTCTCCAAAGTGAACCACTAGCTCTCGGCTTTTTCATCGTTTTGGGCTATTTCCGACGTTTTCCATGCAGCCAGTGGTCCACTCTTTAAAGTGGACCACTGGCTCTCGGCTTTTTCTGCATTTTGGGCCCTTTTCGGCCTTTTCCCATGCAGCTAGTGGTCCACTCCAAAGAGTGGACCACTAGCTCATTTATTCTTCTCTAATTTGGCGTAATAGGCGCTAACTCTGGCAATTTTCTTATCTGCTGCTAGGAGCGGGAAATCATAGGTCTGGCTTAATTTGGCTATATAATTTTGAGCCAAGGACAAGTCTTGAGCTTCTAACTCTAGCTCAAAGTCGACCTTGTCCCCATAAAGAGTCTGGTCTAGCACCAACTCACCCCAGCCTAAGTCTAGGGCCCAGCGATGAGTCTGAAAACCATAGCGCAGAACTAAGTCCTGGGGCTCTATCCCTACTTTGGCTAAGGCGGCTAAGAGGTCCTCATCCTGAATCCAAGCGCCTGCCAGGCTAGCAGGCACCGAATCTAGACGCCCCACATTAGTCTGTGTGATTTCCAACGCTTGGAACTGGTCTAAAGCCTGCTTGAAGGTCCACTCACTCACTTGGTCATATTGCCGTAGGCGCAAGGCAGCCCGTGCCTCCTTAAGGGCGCTCTGCTTACTATCGTAATAGTGGTTAACCTGTTGGCGCGGAGCTACCCCATCTAGCCCTAAACCCGCCTTAAGCCTATCAAAGCTCTCAGCCTCCAAGGCAATTTTTACTTCTTGTTCAATCAGGGCCATATGGCGCATGCCCCCCTTTCCTAGTAGCTATTGCTTCTTATCCATGAGATAGTTGAGGATTCGTAGGCCAATTACCCAGCCAACTGCCGAGATCAACAAGATATAGACCCAGCCCATGGCATCTTGCTCAAAAGGCAAAGGCATATTCATCCCGAAGAAGGAGGTGATAATATCTGGAATCGTCAGAAGAATGGACACAATGGTTAAGAGCTTCATGGTGTCATTCAGGTTATTGTTCAGGACGTTGTTATAGGTGCCCGACAGCTGATGCAAAATAGTCGAGGTCAACTGGGTCATTTCCACTAATTGCTTGGCTTCAATCAGAGAATCTTCTAACTCTTCGCGCGCTGTCTCATCCAGCAGGCGGGACATAAACTGGGTCCGCAGTTGTTCCAACAGCACCACATTCTGCTTGGTGGCTGAGACAAAGTAAACAACCCCAGTAGCCAAGTCTGACAGGGCGAATAGGTTCTGTTTGGTGGTCTTCTGTCTGAGAACCTGGTTAAGTTGGTCGCGCTCCTGATTGATTTTCTCAACCAAAGGGAAATACTGTTCAGACACGGTATAGAGCGAAGCGAATAGGAAGGTAAAGACCGAAACCCCAGGGTTGGCGTCTAGATAACGGCTAAATTCTGGTATTAGGTAAGCATTGGCCTCGTTACTGATCGTAATGAGTCGGTTAGGCTGGACAATAAAGGTCATGGGCACCGTCTCATAGTGGTAATCCTGTTTAATGGGATTAGGGACATTATAGATAATGATAAAGGTATTGCGTTCGCGGTCATATTCAGTCCGAGCCCGTTCATTACGGTCCAGAGCGTATTCGACAATCTCTTCATCTAAGCCATATTGACTGAGGAGGTCCGGCCGGGAGGCAATGGTGTCCGCGTCAATATTGAGCCAGCTATCTGTCTCGTTGATTGGTCGCATGCTAATCATGGGGAGCCTCCTTTCTTATTTTCGGGCCAAGAGATTTTTGAGGACGCCATTAATCACTAAGCATCCAGCAACACTAATAATCAAGGTAATCAACCAGCCCAGAGGATGATTGGCAAAGGGAATCGGCACGTTCATACCGAAGAAGCCGGTCACAAAGGTCGGTACCATGAGGATAATCTCTAGCGTGGTCAGAATTCGGAAAATATCGTTCAAGTTATTATTCAACACATTGTTATAGGTGTCTGACAGTTGTTGGAGAGTCTGGCCGGTCAACTGGGTCATTTCCACTAACTGGCGCGTTTCAATCAGAGTATCCTCTAATTGCTCCCGCTCCACTTCCGTTAGCGAGCGGAAAACCAATAAGGTCCGTAATTGCTCCAAGAGGACGGTATTCTGCTTGCTGGCAGTGATGAAATAGACCATGCCGGTCTCCATATCCGATAAGGCCAGGAGATTCTCTCGCGTGGTCTTGTCACGCAAGAGCCGGGTCAACTGATCTCGCTCACGGTTGATTTCTTCAACCAAAGGGAAATACTCATCCGTCACCCGATAGAGGGCTTCGAATAGAAAACCGAAGAGGCTTTGCTCTGGCTCTAACTCTAGGTTGCGATGCATACGTTGCAGAATATAGGCATTTTCCTCGTTACTGATTGTAATCAGGCGATGCTTTTGAACGATGAAGGTCATCGGTACTGTCTCATAGTGCCGGGTCTGCTTAATGCGATTGGGTACATTGAAAATCAGGACGAAGGTATGGCTTTGGCGATCATAATCCACCCGAGCCCGCTCATTACGGTCGGCCGCATATTCGATTATCTCATCGTCCAAGTCGAACTCCTCGATCCACTCGGGATGTTTTTCTAGGGCATCCGCTTCAATATTAATCCAGACATCCTGGGCGTTCAGGGGGACACTGCGAATCATGGCGCCACCCTCCTTTCCTATTTTTCTCACCTCCTTATTATACCGAAATTAGACTTAAAAAGTAAACGTAAAGGGTCCTTACCCAAAAAGGATAAAAATTCTGTTAGAAATAGCATTGAACACCCTTACATTTAGTCGTATAATAGAACTATATTACTCAATTATCTAGCTAGTACTAGGAGGAACTTGTATGGAATTATCTGCTTTACACACTCGATTTCAGGAAGTTTTTGAATCGGAACCCGGCCGGGCCTTCTTCGCGCCTGGACGAATTAACTTGATTGGCGAGCACACCGACTATAACGGTGGACGGGTCTTCCCTTGTGCCATCACCCAAGGGACCTACGGTATTGCCCGTCGACGTCAAGATAGCTTAGTTCGTTGCTATTCTCTCAACTTCGAAGAAGCTGGTCTCATCAGCTTTGATCTGTCGCAAGAGCTAGTTAACCGACCAGAAGATAGCTGGACTAACTTTGTCAAAGGCGAAGTCAAATTCTTACGCCAAGCCGGCCACACCATCGACCAAGGCTTCGACCTCTTGGTTTATGGCAATATCCCTAACGGGGCAGGTCTCTCAAGTTCTGCTTCCTTAGAATTATTGGTAGGTATTACGCTGGAATCTCTCTTCGACTTGACCTTAACCCGTCTGGATTTAGTCAAGATTGGCCAACAAGTCGAAAACCACTTCATTGGCGTTAATTCTGGTATCATGGACCAATTCGCCATTGGCATGGGGGCCAAAGACATGGCCATCTATCTGGATACCAACACCCTAGATTATGAACTGGTCCCTGCGGCTTTTGGCGAACACCTAGTACTGATTATGAATACCAACAAACGCCGCGAGTTAGCAGATTCAAAATATAATGAACGTCGTAGCCAGTGCGAGGAAGCCCTACGTCGCCTGCAAGCCGGTGGCATGCAAATCCAAAGTCTGGGCCAATTGAGCCCTGATGGCTTTGAAACTAGCCGTCATCTAATCAATGACGAAGTCTTAGAGCGTCGCGCTAAGCACGCGGTCTACGAGAATCAACGGACGGTTCAAGCCAAAGAAGCCTTGACTGCTGGCGATTTGAAGACCTTCGGTCAACTCCTTAACGCTTCCCATATGAGCTTACAGGAAGACTATGAAGTAACAGGACGTGAGCTAGACACCCTGGTTCACACGGCCTGGCAACAAGAAGGCGTCCTAGGCGCTCGCATGACAGGTGCCGGAATGGGCGGATGTGCCATTGCCTTAGTGGCTAAAGATGCCGTTGAGGCTGTTCAAGTAGCCATTGGCCAAGCCTATGAGGCAAGCATCGGCTACCCTGCTAGCTTCTATATTGCCCAAGTTGGCGCCGGTGCCCACGCCCTAGCTGACTAAATCATGATGAATGCTTGCCAAAAAATCAGGCAAGCAGAGAGGACGAACGCTGTGACTATTCCTATTGACCAAACCATTCACCATTTTGTCAGCCGCGCCATTCAAGATGGCTGGCTAGACCCCTTAGATTACGATTACACCGTCAACCAGCTCTTAGCACGTTTAGCTTTAGACGGACTAGATCCTTGTGACCAAGCCCTAGACCCTGAGTTAACCCTCCTAGACTATCTAGACCAACTAGAGGCTTATGCCCTGGAACACGGCTTAATTCCAGACTCTGCCTTCGGCCGCGAGGCCTTTGAGGCGGCTATTATGGATTTGTTGACGCCTCTACCTTCTGTGCTTAACCAACGTTTCTGGGCTCTTTACCAAGAAGCACCTGAACGGGCCACAGATTATTTCTATGCTCTGTCGCGGGCCAATGACTATATTAAGACCCGCCATATTGCCAAGAATATTGCTTTTAGTGCAGCCAGTGACTACGGCGACTTGCAGATTACCATCAACCTTTCCAAACCTGAGAAGGATCCCAAGGATATTGCGGCGGCCAAGTTAGCCAAGCCAAGTCACTATCCTAAGTGCCTACTCTGTATGCAAAATGAAGGTTACCGGGGACGCACCAATCATCCCGCTCGCCAGAACCACCGCCTGATTCGCCTATCGCTAGGTGGCGGAAACTATGGCATGCAGTACTCACCTTATGTCTACTATAACGAGCACAGCATCTTCCTCAACCAAGAGCACGTACCCATGAAGGTCGACCGCGCTTGCTTCGAGCATCTGCTAGACATCATCGAGGTACTACCACATTATTTCGCCGGTTCTAATGCCGACTTACCAATTGTGGGCGGTTCAATCCTCTCCCACGACCACTATCAGGGCGGGCGTCACACCTTCCCTATGGATCAGGCTCCAGCCTATGAGACGGCTAGCCTAAGCGCCTTTCCAGATTTAAGCGTTGAGTTAGTCAAATGGCCCCTATCTGTTATTCGATTACGTAGCCAAGATAAGGCGCCACTGGCGGATGCAGCGACAGCGCTCCTCGACTTCTGGCGAGCTTACAGTGATGAATCCTGTGACATCCTGGCCTTTAGTGGGGAGACTCCGCACAATACTATTACGCCAATCGCTAGACGTCGAGATGGCGCCTACGAATTGGACTTGGTACTGCGTAACAACCGGACCAGCGAGACCTATCCGGATGGCCTCTTCCATCCACATCCTGACGTGCAACACATCAAGAAGGAAAATATCGGCCTGATTGAAGTCATGGGCTTGGCAATCTTGCCACCACGCCTAGTGGGCGAGCTAGCCACCATCAAGGACTTCTTACTGGGCCAAGCCTCCTTGGATCAAGTAGCTGACTATCATCAAAGCTGGGCTCAAGACTTGGCTGCTAGCCATCCTGATGTAACCCCTGACCAAGTCGATCGTCTACTCCAAGCAGCTGTGGGCGCTAAATTCGCCCGCGTCCTTGAAGACGCTGGAGTCTACAAGCAAAGCCCAGAAGGTCGCGCCGGCCTTCGTCGCTTCCTAGATGCCTTTAATCAGGCTTAAAAAAGGCTTATCCCAAGTGACTTTTTAGCACTTGGGATTTTTGAATGCAAAAAACTCCTCCTTAAATCAACAAGGAGGAGTTTTAAATAATTTGCTTATTTCTTCAAGCCTAACTCAGCCGCTAGAGCCTGCCAAGCTTTGAGCGAACGCTCTACTACTTCCATCTTGACACAGTAAGACAGACGAACATAGCCTTCGCAGCCAAAACCAGAACCTGGCACCACAAGGATTTGATGCTTATCTGCTACATAGTTGGCAAAGTCTACGGAACTTTCGAAGCCGGCTGGCACCTTCATGAAGAAGTAGAAGGCCCCTTCTGGCAAGTTGGTCTCAAAGCCAAGGGCTGTCAGCTCTTTATAGAGCGCATCCCGTTTAGCTTGGTAGTCCGCTACATCAGGCAAGATATCCAGGAACTCTGCTACGACCTTTTGCGCCAAAGCAGGCGCATTGTTGAAGCCCAAGGTCCGGTTACAGAAGATCAGGGCATCCATTAAGGTTTCCACTTCTGGCACATCTGCCCCAACCGCGATGTAACCAATCCGTTCACCCGCCAAGCCTAGGGACTTGGAGAAGGAGTTAATCACAATAGCATGTTCATAAATATCGAGAACATTCGGCACTTGGTGGCCATCATAAGTAATGGTCGCGTATGGTTCATCCGATACTAAGAAAATTGGTTGACCAAATTCTGCTGACTTTTCACGTAATACCCCAGCTACTGCCTCTAAATCTTGACGTGAATAGATGCGACCGGTTGGGTTGTTAGGAGAGTTCAACAAGAGAATCCGAGTATCAGGTTGAATGGCCTGACGTAAGCCTTCGATATTTGGTAAGAAATCAGTTGATTCAGTTTCTACTGTATCCAAATGAGCGCCCACGTTTTGAGCGTAAAAGCCATACTCAACGAAGTAAGGTGCGAAGGTCACGATGCGCTCGCCTGGGTTCAAGATAGCCTTGAACAAGACATTAAGAGCACCTGCTGCCCCGGTCGTCATGACAATATGACTAGCAGGGATTGGCTTTTCAGAGCGTGCGCTATAATAAGCAGCCACCTTCTCGCGTACATCTGGGAAACCAGCGTTTGGCATATAGCGGTGTACACCTGGTTGGTCGACCAATTCCTTCATGCGTTCACGCAAGTCTACTGGTGGTTCAGCAAAGGGATTCCCGATGGAGAAGTCATAGACATTCTCTGGGCCATATTGCTTGGATAATTCCAAGCCTTTTTCGAACATTTTGCGGATAAAACTAGCGTTAGCGCAGTTCTTTACGATTTGTTTTGAATACATAGATATCTTCCTTTCATAAGGGCTAGACGGATTTCTTTGTCTCTTCTTGGTCTTGCTCAGCAGCAAAGTATTCTTGTCGCCAACGTAAACCGTTGAAGAGCCCTACAATGGTTCCTACCCCATAGGCTAGGTGGACAGCCAACAAGAGGAATGGCATGGCTAAATAGTGTGGTAGGAAGCCTTCCTTGCGGATTGTCAGACCTGTTACGGCAGCCATAGCGCCAAAGTAGGCCAGGGCCAAGAGTCCTAAGAACCAGCCTGTTACAGGCAACATAAGGATAGAGAAAATCACCGCTAAGGTGAAGACAAATGGTACAAAATGATAGAGCGATAGGCAGGATGGTCGAACATGACTAGTCATGCCAATCCAGTAGCCATTGCTATATTTTTGCTTAACCATTTTCTGGAAGTTAGGTCTCATATATTGATAGGAGACAATTCTAGGATCGTACTTAATCTGATAACCAGCCTTAAGCAGACGGTCATGGATTTCATTGTCCTCCGTCCGACCTAGGCGCTCATCTAGTTCCCCAACATGGTCAAAGACAGACTTCTTATACATGCCATGGAAAATCGATTTGACATAGCGAGGGCTATCAGCCTTACGGTAAGAGGCAATACTACTACCTAGCATGGCTTCTTCCACTTGATGCAGGGTCTTGCTCCATGGATCATCTGATTCAATGATAGTCGGACGCTTACCGCCACAGATGAATTCTCCCTGAGAAATAACCGCCACGTTCTGTTCCACAAAATCTTCAGGAATGGTCGCATGAGCATCTACCTTAAGGACACACTCCCCGCGCGCCACCTTAATGCCTTCATTCAAGCCGGCCGCCAGTGATTTGCGTAGGTTGTTATGGACTTGGATATCGTAGAATTCATCGCGGAACTGAGCTTGAAAATCTAGCATCAGATCTCGGGTCTTATCGGTCGACATGGAATTCATGAGGATAATTTCAATTTGATCGTGGGGATAGGTCTGATTGAGGAAATCTGAAAAGAGGCCTGGTAAATAGGACTCTTCGTTCATTGCTGTCGTGATAATTGATACTAACATAGGACTAGGCTCCTTCCTCAAGGACTTGGGCCACAACCTCACGGAAACTTTCAATAATGTAGGCTACCTCTTCATCCGTCAAACGGGTGTGTAGAGGCAGGGTAATTTCATTTTCATAATAAGCATAGGCGTTTGGATAATCCGCCATCTTAAAGCCCATATTAGCATAAGCGGTGAGCAGTGGCAGTGGTTTGTAGTGGACATTGGTTGCAATGCCCCGCTCCGCCATCAAGTTGATAATGCGGTTACGGTCTTCCAGACTAGCCCCTTCAATATGGGTAATGTAGAGGTGGCGAGAAGATTCATAATCCGCGCCTTGATGAGGCAAAGGCTTAATGGCTGTGCCAGCGAAACCTTGATCATATTGTGCCACTAATTCTTGACGACGAGCCAAGAGACCTGGATAACGTTGTAATTGTACCAAGCCGATGCTGGCCATGATATCGGTCATGTTACATTTGAAACCTGGGATGACAATATCATATTCCCATGCCCCTAGCTGGGTCTTAGCCAAGGCATCCTTGGTTTGGCCATGTAGGGAGAAGACTTGGAAGAGACGGTAGAGTTCGTCATCATCAAGGCCTGGACGAGCCTTCCAGGTCACGCTACCGCCTTCTGCAGTCGTAAAGTTCTTAACAGCATGGAAGGAGAAGGAAGTGAAGTCCGCCCAAGTCCCTGCTGGTTGGCCCTTATAAGTTGCTCCTAGGGCGTGAGCAGAGTCCGAAATAACAATCACTCGATCAAAAAGTGCTTGGATAGCATGATCAGGATTAGCTTGGTAGAGATCCTTCTTGGCTTCTAGGACTGACATGAGTTTGTCATAGTCACAAGGAATCCCAGCGATTTCAACCGGGATTACCGCCTTGGTCTTAGCCGTTAGGCTAGCTGCCAATAAGTCGTAATCCATTTCAAAGCCAGTCGACTGCAAGTCAACTAAGACAGGCGTCGCTCCTACGTGTTCGATCACCGCACAAGAAGCCGTATAGGTCAAGGCTGGCACAATCACTTCATCACCAGGCCCAATGCCTAAGACGCGCAAGATCAATTCCAGAGCTGCAGTAGCTGAGTTTAAGCAGACTGTCCGTGGCGTCTGAGTGTAGCTGGAAAGCTCTACTTCTAATTTCTTAGTCTTAGGGCCGGTGGTAATCCAACCTGATTTGAGGGTATCCACTACCTCATCAATTTCTTCCTGGCCTAAGTCAGGTGGTGAGAAGGGAATATTCCATTTTTTCATAGCGAACGCTCCTTTATTTGAAGACCTTCAAGACAGTTCGAACCATGAGTTTCAAATCGCCTAGAAAGCTATAATTCTTGAGATAGGATAAGTTATAGTGCATCTTCTCTGGTAGGACCTTGGTGATGTAGATATCATCCACTTCCATCCCCTCCAAGATGAACTTAGCAATCAATTCTTCCTCATCCTTGAAGAGGATGCTGGCCATAGAGGTTACCCCTGCTGGCAAGAGCAAGGTAGCCTTCATCTCAGGCGTATAAGCAGCCACGTACTTGGCTACTTCAGGTCGCGTACCAACCAGACTCATATCCCCTGTTAAGATGTTTAACAATTGAGGTAGTTCATCTAAGCGATAACGGCGAATGACATGACCAACGCGGGTAATACGGTCATCATTTTTGAGGGTCACTAAAGACCCCATCTTGTCCGCATCCACCTTCATGGTCCGGAACTTGAAAATCCGGAAGATTCTACCGTAGCTTGTCACCCGTTCCTGGCGATAGAAGACCGGGCCTGGTGAGTCTAACTTAATCCAAATAGCGAAAAAGAGTAAAATTGGCGAGAGTAAGAGTAACAAGATAGCACTCACCAAGATATCGAAGGCCCGTTTCAAGAATAGTTGCCCGCGTTTAGCGGCCAAGGCCTCGTAATATGGGCGCACCTGCTCGGTCTGCAGTTCCGCCGGTAATGATTCAAATTTTTTCATTCAATCCCTCATATTCTTAGAAAGTCGCATACTTAAATTTTATCACGTATAGCGCCAGATTTCTAGCAGTTGCGGTAGGAAAATAAAAGTAGTGCTCAGTCCTAAACCCCATAGCTAAGAAAAACTGGAGAAGTCTCGCTTCCCCAGTTGATTGGATTATTTAGTTTCTGCCAAGAGGGCTTCAAACTCGTTCAAACGTGCTTCGAAGACCTTGAGTGTTGCTTCGATATAGTCACGTTGCGTCATATCCAACCCAGCCTTCTTCATGGTGTCGATTGGATAGAGGCTGCAGCCTGACTTGAGGAAGCCCTTGTAGGCTTCAAGTAAAGCACTGTCGCCTGCCGCAATCTTGTCTGCGAAGAAGGTTGCTGCGGAGAAACCAGTCGCATATTGGAAGACATAGTAGTTGTAATAGAAGTGTGGAATCCGTGCCCACTCTAGCCCAATTTCAGAGTCAGAGTTAACGCTTGGTCCGTAGTACTTAGCATTCAATTTACGGTAGTTCTCCGTCAAGAATTCGTGAGTTAATGGGGTTCCTTCTGCATCTGCTTGGTGCATGAAGTGCTCGAATTCCGCAAATTGGGTTTGACGGAAGACCGTTCCCTTAACCCCATCTAAGAAGTGGTTGAGGACATAGAGACGGATTTGCGGATCTTGATATTTCTTCAAGAGGTAGTCCGTCAAAAGATTTTCATTAGTAGTTGAGGCAATCTCAGCCAAGAAAATCGAATAATCACTGTAAACATAAGGTTGGTTAGTGCGAGACAAGTAAGAATGCGCACTGTGACCCAACTCATGAACTAAGGTGAAGAGCCAATTAATATTGTCTTGCCAGTTGAGCAAGACATAAGGCTTGCTGTCATACATCCCGCCAGAGTATGCGCCTGAGCGTTTGCCCTTGTTCTCATACCAGTCAATCCAGCGTTCATCGAAGGCCTTAGCCATGATTTCCAAATAATCTGGTCCCATTGGCGCCAGGGCTTCCATCACGATATCCCGCGCTTCCACTTGGCTGAACTTGATTGGGGCATCCCCAAGAAGCGGCGTATAAAGGTCATACATTTCTAGCGAATCTAGACCTAAGAGATCCTTACGCAAAGCGGTATAACGGTGGAGTAAGCCCAAGTGATCGCCCACCGTCTCTAGCAAGGTATCATAAACAGATTCCGGTACATTATTGCGGAAGAGGGCTGCTGCCCGTGCAGACGGGTAGTGACGGACTTTGGCCTTGTAGTTGTCAGTCTTAATATTGGTAGATAAGACATTGGCCAAGGTATTCTTGAACTGGTTGTAGACAGTGTAGTACTGTTGGAAAGTATCGCGGCGTACACGGCGGTCAGTGCTTTCCAAGAGACGACCATAGGTCCCGTGTGTTAATTGTACCGCTTGCCCTTCCGGCCCTTCAATGGTTGGGAAGACAAAGTCAGCATTGTCCAACAAGGAGAAAGTAGAATAAGAGCTGCTGAAAATCTCACCTAGTTGCGCTAAGAGGGTCTCCTCGGAAGCCGACAAGGTGTGGGCACGCCCACGGGTAATATCATCCAAGTACTGACGGTAGAAATCCAATTCAGGTGTTTCTTGGAAGTAAGCCTCTAGGGTTTCGGATGGCAAGCTCAAAAGTTCAGGGTCGAAGAAGGCAATGGCTTCTGCCAACTTACTGTATAGTTGCATAGCTCGAGCATTGAGAACTTGAGAGGCACTATTGGTTGAATCTTGATCATAAGTTAGGTGGGCATAGGCGTAGAGCCGCTCAACAACTAAGCAAGCCGCTTGAATAGCCTCAATAACAGTCACTAAGTGAGCGCCACCTTGATTCAGGGTGCCCTTGTAGGATGCTAAGTCTGCCACCATAGCTTCTGCCTTGTCATACTCAGCCTGCCATTGTTCTGCGTTCGCATAGAGCGAAGTCAGGTCCCAGGTAAAGGCTTCAGGTTGTTGTTCACGCGTGCGTAATGTTTCTTCTGACATAAGGTCACCTCATCTTAAATTTATTGAATAGTTAGACATCATAAATTTTAGCACAATTCACTTGTGAATTGAATTGAAAGCCCTTGAGGAAGAGGAAGAAGTGTCCTTTTAGTCACTTCGATCATGTTTGACCTCCCAATTCTTAGCTGACGACACGATAAAGCTCCCAATCTCGATCAAAGGCTAGGTGGCCTTGCCACTGCCACAGCCGAAGGAATGATTGGCAAATTTCAGGCAGCAGTCTAGCTCGCCCCTTCTCGCCTAACAAAGGCGTCGGAACAAGATGAACTTTGCCAGACCGCACTAGCCTTTCATGGAAAAGAAACCAGTCCTGATCTGTAAATCCTTGATTAACTTCCTTAGCCTCCTTCAAAAAAGCAGCCTCATAGGCCAACCAGACCCAACCAGGCTCTGGGCTGACTAGAACCTGATAGCGCCCCTGTAGGCACCAAGCCGGCAGCGAGCCCACCTGAATCCCCTCCTGATAAAGTTGACGCCAATAAGATTGGTGACCAACCACCAAATGGCTGCGAACATGGCTGGTAAGTTGGCCTTCTTGGCAGTGACAAGCCCTTGGTCCCAACCAAGCACCATAAGCCAGACAATCCGCCTGCCAGGCCTGCTGAGACAAAGTCCTCAGTAAGAGGGTACGACTTTGATAAGTATAGGACAGGCGAGAATAGACTAAAGGTAGATGAAAATCCTGAACTAGGCAGGCGCCCTCCACATCCAGGGCTAGCCAATAATAACCCCAAGCAGGGGCATAATGCAGGCAAGTTTGTTTCCAACGAGTCTTGAACTTGCCCCTTAGGACGTCAGCTGATAATAGCCAGACCACTGCCTGACCCAAGGCTTGATAATCCGCCTGCCGACCAGTCAGAAGCTGAGCGGAAATTATCGATTGTTGATACTCCGCCACCCACTGACGCTGAGGCAGGTAGAGGTCCGCAAATTGCCCCGAAGAAGCTAAATAATACTCCAAATTCACACTCTCACCTTGGGCTTGGAAGGTCTGACCTAAGAGGCGCTTAGCCGCTTGATGCCGCTCCGACTCCATGACCTGTCGTTTACTAAATTTACTTTGTCCACAAACCCCATCCACATGAACAAAATGGGGTCTAACCCGTCTGCCCGACCGCAATTTAAGTGGCCGATGACAGCGTGGACAAAACCAGGGCCCCTCCCCCACTAATCCCGCCACCTGACTAGCATAGACCAACTTACCTGCCCCATTCAAAGCCGCATACATAAAGACCCCTCCCTCTATATATAGCCCAAAGAGCTGCCCCTCGCATTTTTTTGTGGCTTACAGTTTGGTTACAGAACCTAACGATTTCGAAAAAAGCATAGAGCCAAGGCCTTATCTTCCCTAAGGTCTTGGCTCTATTCATTTGCTATGGTTCGACTATTCAAAACTAATCTCTCAGGTTGCTTGTACGAGGATAAATCTGCCCATATACCTCGTATAATTCTTGATAATGTTGAATTTTATTCTCTTCAGGATGAAACTGCTGATTCAGTTTTAGGAACTGTTCCTGGCAGGATGAAAAATTCTCGAACCAGCCCATGGCCATCGCAGCTAGCATAGCAGCGCCCAAGCCAGGACCTTGCTCAGGCTGAATCGTGATGATAGGCTTAGCGAAGATATTGGCCTGGAGTTGGCACCAATAGTCAGATTGGCTTCCACCCCCAATAGAACGAAGCAAAGTCGGGGTGACCTTAGTTTCCTTTTCTACTAGTTGAATCAGGTCTCGCAAGGAGAAGGTGATCCCTTCTACGATGCTACGTGCTAAATCAAGCGGTCCGTGACTAATATCGAGATGCATAAAGCTTGCTCGCACCTTGCTGTCAGGATAAGGACAGCGTTCACCTTGTAAGTAAGGCGTAAACCATAGTGGAACAGCCTCCTTAGCGTCATGTTCTGCTATTGCTTCAAATAACTGCTCATAACTTAAGTCAGGCAAAAACTGTGTCTTATACCAATTGAGACTATCTCCTGCTGCTAGCGTAACCCCCATTTGATAGTACTGGCCAGGCACAACATGTTGGAAAACATGCGTACGTCCAGTAGTTTCGTCAGGTAAGTCCCCTAGTTGCAGATAGACACCTGAAGTCCCGATACTCACAAGGCCTTGTTCTGGAATTAATCCTGCTCCTAAAGCTCCACAGGCATTATCCGCCCCACCAGCTACTAACTTAACAGGCTCCTTCAGCCCCCACTGTTGGGCAAGTTCTGGCCGGAGCCAACCAACAACAGCCTTTGATTCGACCAAAGGTGGACACCATTCCAATGGAATACCCAAACTCTGACACAATTCTTCCGACCATTTGCCTTGCTTCATATCAAGCAACAAGGTACCCGAGGCATCAGAATAATCCATTTGCATAGGGGCACCTAACCAATAGCGCAAATAGTCTTTTGGCAGGAGAAAATATCGTATCTGAGTCCAAATTTCAGGTAAATTTCTTTTTACCCAAATTAATTTAGGTAGTGTAAATCCAGGTAAAGCAACATTTTTACTAATATCGATTAGTCTTTTCCCTAAAGTATGTTCCAGAATTTGACACTCCTCTTGAGTCCTACCATCATTCCATAAGATGGCGGGATGCAGGACTTGGCCTTTCTGGTCTAAGATAACAAGTGAATGCATCTGTCCGGAGAAGGAGATGGCTTCTAAGCCACTCGTAAGCTCAGGCAAAGACCTGATTAACTGCTCCATCACCTCATCCATAGCGCCTGTCCAGACAGCCGGATCCTGCTCAGAATAACCTAGCTGTGGGTGCTGCGTTTCATAGCTGACCTGCGCTTGGGCGACAAGCTGTCCTTGTTTGTCCACGACTAAACCTTTAAGGCTCGTTGTCCCTAAATCAATCCCTAGCACATATGCCATGAAGCTTCACCTCCTTTTTATGGTTCCACACGTCGAATATTAGGATCCGTGAAAATATCGCTGGCATCATCGCTAGAAGAGGAAAATTCAGAGACAATCGCGCCTTCAGGTCCTGCCTTAAACCAGTGTTTTGTATTGGGACTAATCACAAACTGCTGTCCTGGTTCCAAATGAATATGGTGGAAGACCGTATATACTGACTCTTTACCTTTAGGCACCTGATCTCTTCCACCTGACTCATGTCCTTCAACGAATAGGTCTACTGAGCCCTTGCGGCATCGAAAAGTTTCCTGCTTTCCTGGCTGACCATTTCTCTCAGGATGACGGTGTTCAGGGCAAATTTGCTCAGGTAGTAATACAAGCTCTTTAGCGCAGTAGCGTTCGTTATTATCATAAATGATAAGACTTAATCCTTCTAGTTCAAAATCATTAAGCCCAAAATCCGCATACTCAATTGCTTCAAGCTCATCTGGACGAAAAACCATTCCCGACTCACGATATAGTTGTTGAACGGCTAACTTCACTTCAGGTGATATCATACAGTACCCCTCCTTTCGCAATCTAACTAATTTTCAAATCATCCCATGATAGCTCGTCTTCTTCCACCTCTTGGATTACAACTTCTGCTTCTGGATCCACTTGTGGACGTAAAATTAAAATTGTAATGGCGGTTGCCAAGGAACCTAATAGCAAGGCTCCAATAAAGGCCCATGGACGAGTCATCGTAAAGACGGCAAACATACCAGAGGCAGGGATATGGCTATCTGCTCCCCAGAGCATGCTGAGCGCACCACCAACAGCTCCGCCGACACCTGTCGCAATGACATTCTTAAAGAGGTCATTCAAGACAATTGGGAAGCAACCCTCTGTAATTTGGCATACCCCCATAGGAAAGGCTGTTTTTAGGGTTTCAACTTCTTGTTTATTGAAGATATTCTTACCAAATACCTTGCCGATGAAGTAAGCCATGGTCAAGCCAAATGGTGTCACCATAGAAGCTAAAATCAAGACGGTGATAGGTTCATAGATTTGTTCTGAGAATAGCGTGAAGACAAAGGCGAAAACAACTTTGTTAATGGCACCACCATAGTCGATTGAACTAAGAATCCCAATAATCGCACCATAAAAGAGTAATTGAGACCGATCCAGTCCACCTAGGTAACCAGTAATTTGAGAAGCTACCCAGTTAATTGGTGTACCAATAATATAATACATAATTAGCCCGGCAATGAATGAACTAGTAAATGGAATCACTAAGGTTGGCATTAAGCCTTGCATCCATTCCGGCACCTTAAGACTTTTTACAATCGTAACCACGGTATAACCCGCAAGGTAGCCCCCTACCAAGCCACCAAGGAAGCCAGCCCCAATCCCTGAGGCCACCATCCCAACGATTAAGCCAGGAGCAATACCCGGTTTATCCGCAATAGAGTAGGCAATAGCTGTAGAAACAATCATTGGCAAGAGGCCTAAACCATAGCCCCCCATGGTCGTCATCGTATCTGCAAAACTAAAGCCTGCCTTGAAGTCCGTAATGGACGTACCTCCCATCATATTCCCAATAGCCAATAAGAAACCTGAGGCTACCACAATGGGAAGAAAGAAGGAAATAGCAGTCATCAAGTGCTTTTTAATTTCAATCTTCTTGCTCATAAGACTCACTCCTTTTAGATTTGAGGTTATTATTGAACGAGTTCTTGTAATTTCTCAACTAGTTTTGTGGGTGACTTAACCGCCACACCTGTTGGAACTTCTACTACCTTCTTACCGCTAAAACGTTCACGGCCACCAACCTTAATATCAGCTGCAATTAAAACGATATCCGCTTCTGAAATTTCTTGGGCCGATAAATTATTCTGAGTACCTGCCAATCCCTGTGTTTCAATGGCTATCTCATGCCCTAATGCTTGCGCGGCTTTCATGATTTTTTCCCTTGCAATATAGGTATGAGCAATACCGGCTGTACAGGCTGCAATCCCAACAATTTTCATAAGAAACCCTCCTGACCTTATTGATAGTAGAGCTGTGCTTTATTCGCAGAATTAAAGAGACGAATCTTATCTTCTGCCACTTTCTTAGTTTCTAGCATACATGGTGGAAATAGTACATTTGGCTCACGCATTTCGCTGTCACCACTATTGAGTTGCTCCCGCAATCTATTGGCAAATACAATCTTAATATCACTCGAAATATTAATCTTATTAATCCCCATCTTCACCGCCTTAGCAATTTCTTCATCTGGATTACTTGATCCCCCATGCAAAACAAGTGGAATAGATACCTTCTTGGTGATTTCTTCTAGGATATCGTGCCGTAAATGAGGCTTAATATTCTTCGGATAAATACCGTGTGCCGTGCCAATGGCAACGGCCAGACTGTCAGTGCCCGTCCGTTCTACAAAATCTTGCGCTACATCAGGATCTGTATAAATAACTTCTGTCACCCCTCCTTCAATGCTATTCCCTGTATCGCCAATAGTCCCAAGTTCTGCTTCTACAGATACCCCTACAGGATGAGCAGCCGCCACCACTTTTTGCGTGATTGCCACATTCTCCTCATAAGGGAGATGAGAAGCATCAATCATAACGGAGGTAAAGCCTAGTTGAATGGCGTGAATTACTTGTTCATAGGACGCCCCATGATCTAAATGAATGCAGACCGGTAGTTTTGTATGGTTAGCATAATACTTGACTTGATCGACAAATGAGTCTGTTAGGAATGAGAGTTCATCTGGGTGGATGGCAATCATAACAGGTGACTGCAATTCTTCGCAGGCTTGCATGACAGCTTCTAATAATTGACCGGAGCCCGCATTAAAGGCCGGAACAGCAAAACCATGTTGATTTGCTACACTTAGAATTTCTTTACCACTAATTAACATATATTTTCCTCCTTCACTTATTGGATATTAGCTTGATGGCTTACAATTAACTGATAGAGTTGATCTACTGACTTGGCTTCTTGAACTGCGTGAATAAAGCTATCATCTGCAAGTAGAATTGCTACTTGTTGCAACAAAAGAATATGTGTCGTATTGGCATCTACATCCCTCACTGCAAAAAGAAAAACCACTGACACCTTTCCCTCATCAAGTGTTTCCCACTCAATAGGATGCGCTAATTTAGCAATGGCAACTGTTGTTTGTTTCACTCCTTTCGACTTGCCATGAGGAATTGCAACTCCCCCTCCAATACCTGTAATACCCTCACTTTCTCTAAGGTAAACATCTTCAATGAAGGTATCAACATCTTTTAGATAGCCTTTAGCTTCCAAAAGCCTTCCAAGTTCTTCTAACACCTCCTGTTTGTTTCTAGCCGTAGAATTGACGACCATAATATCTTTATCAATTAGTTGATCTAGGCTAAGTGTCGTCATCTATATTCCTCCTTCCAAGATACTACGAATTAATTGGATATCTTTTTCTATCAAGACCGGACTAATGATTATGACAGGCTGGGTTACAAATGACGGCACTGTTCGTACCGTAGAAATCACCACATCCACTTGGTCTAGTATTTCGGCTTGACGTTCTAATTGTCGTGTCCCCATAGTAGCCACTACTTCCAAAGTGGGAAAAAGATGCTTAAGGCGAATCTTGAGTAGTTCTGAGGTTCCAATCCCTGTAGAACAAATAAGTAGTACACGGTTTATGTCGGGGTGCTTCAATTTAAATTTCTCAAAATATAGAGTTAGATAACCCATTTCTGATTCATTAATAAGGGGATTACCTGGTATATCATGAATCAATCGTTCTGTGATTTGCTTGATACGTTCAAAAGTTGCCTGGAACTCCGTCTTGACTTCTTCCAACATACTATTACCTACTTGAATTCCCGTTTTGAGTCGATGAATCATGGGCAGTATATGATAATAGAGGTCGTTATAAAGACTAGAGTAGAATTTATTTTCTCTATTAAACTTCTCAAGAGAAAAGAAATTCAAAATATAATACTCTGTCATGAGCGCTGCTAGGCTTTGGTCAAACTGGCTAGTTGAACGGTCCTTTAAGTTAATGGCATAAATGTTTTGGAAGAGAAAATAAACTTCTAATTCATGTAACTCTTGATGAAGAAACTGCTCCATACGGCCAATAATTTGGTGGGATAAATTCACTAAAGCTTGGTTATCTTGCATTAAGCCTTCCTCTTCTGTTGTTAAGGGAGACTGACTTTTTAGAAAACTAACATTCCCTTCTCTATAGCGCTTCATCACCATATAGAGATGTGAATATAAATTGACGTCATAGGGATAGGAAATGGCTTGCCCTAATTCGGTCTCAATATAAGTCAGTTGACTCATAATAAAATGGTGGTCAAAAGAACTTACTTCGTGCTCTGCATTATTCATGTAGGCGCTTTTATTTTGCTGTATAAACAGGGTATTGATGGCTATTCTAACCTGTTGTTCACTGCCTTCAACTCTTACTTTTTGTCCTTCTACAACCAGTTTAAGCTGAAAGGCCGCTAGCGTATCCTCCATTTTTCGGCAGTGGCGTTCAACTGTACTTTTACTCATGTAATCAGTTGACATGATACTAGTCAAATCTAGACGGTAAGGATACTTAAAGAGTAGGCGCAATAATCGATTGGTCTCATCACTGTCGCCCTCGAAAAGTTGCGTCCAATCTTTATCGAGGTAATAACTGCTGAGTTTGTATCCCTTGCCTGTCTCTGCTAGAATAATTGGTTCTTGATATTGGCTAATCGCCACCTCATTAATCTTTTTAACCATTCGATAAACGGTCTTAGATGATACAGACATATGCTTGGATAAATCAGATGCGGACACGTAGTCATCGAAATTCAAAGCCTTCAAAACCGACTCTTCCTTCAAACTGAATGTCATACTTGTCACCTCTTATCTTTATTATAGTTAAGATACTGCATTTTTTACGTCAATCACTGTCTTTAGGACGAGCCACTCTGCTATTATGGGGACTAGAAAATGGCCTTAGCTATAGACAGCCTTTGAAATTTATTAGCCAAAATGTCCATAGTCTCCTCTCTTCCCCTAGTAGGCTTCAATATGCTCGGCTCTTTTCTCTATGTAAAAAGCCCCCGACAGCTATAAGGCTGCCGGGGGCTGGTGCCCGCCACCTACTAGTGGGCTATTTTTCTAGTAGTTCCCAACGTGGGGTTACTTTGAAGAAGTCAGCTAGGTCATGTAACTGGCTATCGCTAATGCCATCTTGATGTGGCAAGTGAGCGATGCTGAGGTAGACCTTGGCTGCCTTGTTGACGGTCTCGATGAGGCCAAAGCAGTCCGCAATGCTTGAGCCAGTGGCTAAGATGCCATGATAAGCCCAAACGACGATGCGACTGTCCTTGAGTTTGGCTGCTGTCGCCTGACCAATGGCTTCGGTCCCGCAGACCATCCAAGGCACGACCCCGATACCATCCGGGAAGACAATCAAACACTCGGTAATCATACGCCAGAGGGTCTGAGTGAAGGCTTGGTCTGTCTGATCTAGGATAAAGCTGAGGGCAGAGACTTCTGTCGCATGGTTGTGGAGGACAATCCGATGATGAGGATCCACCGCCAGTCGGGTGCTATGGCTAAGTAGGTGCATATAAATCTCTGACGTTGGTTTATTGTCCCCTTCGAAGCCCCAGACAATGGCGTAACCATTAGGCTCTACTCGAATCACACCCAAAGTCTCCGTCAGGGAATCCCGTACCCGGCGAAATTCTGAGCCTGACGCTGTAATCAGGACATGACGACCTACCATATTCTCCGGCACATGTTCCAAAGAAACAAAACGCGGGGATGCCACTTGCTCAACTTGTGCTAATTGGTCTTCAGTGAGAATAGCGGAGATATTGCCCCCATTCTTCTCATCCCAACCCATAGACCACATAACATGTGTAATATCAGCAAATTCCGCAACGATGGTGCTGTTTTGGAACATCTTCTATTCACCTGCCTCTTCCATTTTTTTGTTGTAGGCCATACGTGCACGGTAGAGCACATAGAAGAGGCCAGCCCATAAGACGAAGAGTAGGATGCTGACAATATTGCCAGACAAACCAGTAGATAAGAGATAACGGAAGTCCGGACCTTCAAAGGTTGACCAAGACAAGAGCTTGCCAGCTTCTACTACCGCAGCCCCTGTTTCATTAGCCAAACGGGTAATATAAGTAGCGAAGAAAGTTGCCCCATAGAGGAAGAGCGGTGCAGACACCACCCCATGGAAGATCATCCGCGCCAAGTTCCCGTTGGTTAGGAGCAAGGCCCCTACAACGAAGGACAAGTTGATAATCCCCGCAAATGGTAAGACAATGTTACCAGGTAAGATAACAGACATAATCAAGAGCACTGGGATGGTAATAATCACGGCTACCCATAGCTCGTTACGCCCTGCCAAGATTGGCCAGTCTAAGCCGATGAAGACTTCACGGTCGCTAAACTTCGTCCGCATAAATTCAGAGATGGCTTCAGATACAGGCGATAGGGCTTGGGAGAAGAGCTTAGAAATCATTGGGAAGAGGGTCATAGCGGTCGCCGCTTGGACGGCTAACTTGAGAGAGCCCGATAAGCCATAACCGGCTGCCAAGCCCAAGACGAAACCAATAATGGCCCCCATAACGGAGTTTTCGCCAAAAATCCCGATTTTTTCCTTAAGCGCATCCGCATCCATTGGCTTGTTGAAGAAAGGAATTTTCTTCAGCAACTCATCAATTGGATAGAGAATAACGGAAATTAAGACAATAAAGTGCGGCACGGTTACCCCTGGAATCCCGGTCAAACGTTCCACTTCAGGTCCGTACATATCGCCCGCCTTGAGCTCGAAAATAATTTGAATAGTGGCTGCGACAAAGCCCATGATGACATTGCCGGTAATATAGGAAACCATAACGGCGGTAAAGATTTTACCCCAGACATTCCACATGTCCACGTTGACGGTCTTGGTTTGTTTGAGCATCAGCATGACAATGTTGACCCCAATGGTCAGAGGGAACATGAGAAAGGCATATGGCCAAGCCCAAGAGATGGCTGCCATACCAGGCCAGCCCCCGTCTACAGCTGGCAAGGAGAAACCTGTTCTCGTAGCCATAGAGGCAGCTGCATCCCCCATGGAGGTCATCATAAAACCAATCAATAGCCCCATCCCGGAGAAGGCCACCCCTAAGGTCAGCGCTGAATGGAAAGCTTCGGAGAATTTCATCTTCATAAGAAGCCCGATAATCAACATTAAGAGGGGAACAAAAACGGCTGCTCCCAAATCATTTAAGACATAATTGACAACTGTTTGTAAGATATCCATGTGTCATTCCTCCTTGATTCACACGGTCGTCGTTGCTAGGAAGCTAGGTCCTAGGCCTTCAAGAAATCAATAATCTTTTGTAACTCAGCATCTTGCCCCATACCTGTCAGGAAGGCAATGCCGTTAAAGGTTGGGATATCGATTTGATCCTTAGTTTTAACGATGGAAACATAGGCATCCGCATCTTTGACATGATGTTTAAGTGATTTAATGTCCACTGCTTCGACTTGAGCAGGGACGCCCTTGCTTTTGAGCAGCTTATCTAATTTGGACGCTACTGTTTGAGAGGTCGCAACACCAGAACCACAGGCAACAATAATCTTTTTCATAATCAATCATCCTTTCTAATGGCTTAATAGGTCTACAATTGCTTCTGGCGACTGGGCAGCTTCTAGTTTGGCTACCAAGTCTTCCTGGCTTAAAAGTGCCATGAGCTCTGCTAGGAGATCCACCTGAGCCTTGGCTTCTTTTATGCCTAAAATCATGATATAACGCGGATAAACTACCAAATCATCGGTCCCCATCTGGATAAAAGGCATTACTGGCTCTTCCAGACGGTAAAAGGCGATAAAGGGACGTTTGACATGTTCAACATAGGTATGGGGAATAGCCACTGTCACATGTTCCAAGGCCAGTCCTGTCGGGAACTCTGCCTCCCGCTCCGCCAAAGCCTGACCGAAGCTATCGGCCACATAACCTAAGTCTTGTAACTTGGCAGCCTGATGGGCGAAGAAGAGGGCTTGGTCTGTCTCCTCACACGCCAAATCAATCAATTCCGACTGAATTAAACTTGCTACAACCCCCATTCGGGTCACCTCCTTCCTAGAATACGTACAAGGTGCAATAAGAGATAAAAATCTTCATCCTGGCCAAAGCTTAGATTGAACTCCTCTTGCAGGGTCTCCTTAAGGACCTTCACTAGGTCCCATTCCCGGGGAAAGACTCCTGCAGTCGTCTCTAAGACGGTCTCGATTTTTTCCGGTGAGACAGACTCTTGGCCAGTCTGATGACTTAGGGTCCGAATCAGGAAGTAGCGGATATGAACCACGAAGCGCCCATAGTCGGTCGACTCCTTATCAAGGGGCACTCCCGTCTGAGTCTCAATCACTTGAATCAAACGATTAAGGATTTCGCTCAGTTCTACTACATTATGGAATCCCGCCTGATCAATCTGGCCATTGACCAGATGCAAGGTCAGGAAGGAAACCTCTTCCTGGGCCAGTCGAAGTTGATACTTGGCATTGACCTGGCCAATGGCCTCGGCCGCCGCCTGATACTCATCCGGATAAAGATAATGGAGCTGGTACTGGAAAGGGTCGTAATCGCCCCCTTCAATAGGCTCCCGGTCCAAGGCATATTGCAAATGTTTAGCAATGGTGAAAATGAAGGTATCCATCAAGGATTTCTTCAAACAAGCCTCGGCGATGACGGTAATGTCTTGAGCTAGTTCGAACACCCATGGTTCCAGTTCCTTAATTAGGCCTAGCAACTGTTCCTGACGGTAACTAGACGCTAAACTAAAGACCCTGGTCACAGCAGTTGGGTCAATGGTGTCCCCTTTTTTCTTGCCAAACCCTACACCTTTCCCTAATGCTACCAATTCCACCCCATCATCTCTGGCGACTAAGACAGCATTCTGGTTGAGTGATTGAATGACTTTCACTGCGCACCTCCCCTTTCGACAAAAATTAGGCATAACTCTCCCTATATGGGAAAGTTATGCCTAATCTAATAGTTACACCACTTATTATCTACATTATAATGTATGCGCTACCTAAATTCAAGGGTATTTCCTTTACAAATCCATCTTTTTGCCTACAATAAGCAGAACTGGTTCCACCAAAAGCCCTTTGCTAAGCCATTCTTAAAAGCAAAACTGAGACTTAATCAAGCCTCAGTTTCTATAATCTTAATAAACTTGCTGACCGGCCAAATAGGTGGCGGTCACTTTGACTTGCCGCCAGTCCTTGACGCTTCGCAAATCATGGGACAGGACAACGAGGTCTGCCCACATACCGGCTTCCATTCCCCCAATATCAGTTCGACTTAAGGCCTTAGCTGCCCCAAGTGTATGGGCATAGAGGGACTCTTCAAGTGTCAAGCGTTGTTCTGGCATCAAGCCTTGAGGCGGTAGCCCATCCCAGGTCTGGCGGTGGACTGCGTAATGCAAACTCTCCAATGGTGTTACATTGACCACTACGGGCGTGTCGGTTCCAAAGGCCAGAGTTGCACCTTCCTTCAAGAATTCCTTAAAAGGAAACATGTGCTTAGCACGTTCAGGTCCTACTTCTTCATCCAAGCTATCATAGCCTACCATCAGGTGGCTTGGTTGAACAGAAACCACTAGCTGCTCTTGGGCCACTAGGTCTAAATCAGCCCAATCCATTACTTCTAGGTGCTCAATGGTGTGGAATTTACCTAAACTGAGGGGAAATTTGGCTAGGGCTTCTTTGTAATAGGTCAAGGTTAACTCAATGGCCCGGTCACCAATGGCATGAATCCGCATCGGCCAATCTTCTTGGCTGGCAGCTAAGATAAAGTCATGCTGGGTTTCGATTGGGATTAAGGGTCCACCCACATCTCCCGGGTAATAGGGCTCAGGATACTCTGACTTGAGATAGGCTGTATGAGAAGAAGTCACGCCGTCAAAAAACTGCTTGACCCCACCCATTTGTAGCCAAGGGCCACGATAGCGCTGATAGAGTTGACGCAGAGGCTCACGATTGGCCCGCATAGCTGGGAAGAAGCTGAGACGCAGAGGAACCTGGGCCAGGGCGCGTTCATAGAGTTCCGGATAGACCATATCATCAGGACTCTCACCCGTAATGGCGACATCCCCTACCGCCGTTACCCCCATAGCATGAAGGTGACGACTAAAATCTTGCATAGCTAGTACTGCTTCTTCATGGAAGCGTCGGAAGACCTCCGTCTGATAGTAGACTGCAGCAGCTTCTAGGAAAGTTCCCGTTAATTGGCCATCTACCTCATCAACTAGAGCCTGACCTGACAGGGTGACGACATTGTCAGGATTCAAGCCCAAAGCCTCCAAGGCTGCGGTATTGAGCCAAATAGAGTGGGCATCGCCGGACAAGAGCATAGTCGGCTCCGAACAGTAACGATCAAGCATGCGACGATGGGGTTGCTGAGACGGTTGAAACTCGCTAGCATACCAACCAATGCCTAAGCGCCAACCCTGACGCAGAGGTAGCTCCTGGGCCTGGCGCGCGACTATTTCGGGCGTCGCTCCCCCTACTTGCCCCAATATGCCCGCTTGAATCAAGCTAGAAGGATAGAAGTGGACATGCGCATCAATAAAGCCAGGTAGCAACATTTGCTGACCTAGGTCCTTGAGCGGCAAGTGCTTGAGTGCTTCTGGCACTAGAGCCTCAAGATTAGCATGGCTTCCCATCGCTTCTTGATTATCCGGCTCATAGACAGCCGCAATTCGTTGGTCACGAATTTCCACAAGGGCTGGCCCGATGGTCCCCTTAGTCGGGTTATAGAGGGCCTGTGTCTTCAATAGATAGTGCATGATTTCCTCCTATAAGGCCATCTTGAAGCCTAAGAATTGTTCGTTAAATTCCTTAATGATATCCGCCGGTAGGAACTCGTAATGTTCGAGTTGTTGCAAGATCTCAGCAGGCGGATTGAAAGCAGGATTGTCCAGCGTCTCTTGAGGTAGTAGAGCCTTGGCTGACTCGTTTGGCGTGGCGTAACCTACATATTCTGCGTTTTTAGCGGCATTTTCTGGTCGTAGCATAAAATTAATGAAGGCATAGGCCCCTGCTTCATTTTTACTGGTGCTAGGAATAGCGAAATTATCTGTCCATACAGCCGAGCCGTCTTTTGGCACGATATAAACAATATTAGGATTATCCGCTATGACACTGGCAGCATCGCCGGAATAACCCATACCAATCGGCGCTTCACCTAAGCGCATGAGTGGTTTGATTTCATCGGTCAAGACTGCTCGAACATTAGGAGCCAATGCCTTGAGGTAGGTGCCGGCAATGGCTAACTCCCCTGGATCTTGGCTATTAAGCGAATAGCCCCGTGCCTGCAATGCCATACCCAAAGTCTCGCGATGGCCATCTAGGACTAGGATAGAATTCTTAAATTCTGGTTTCCATAAATCCGACCAATTCTCAATAGTAGCTGGGTCTACTTGCTCTGTATTCACCATGATCCCAAAGGTCCCCCAGAAATAAGGCAAGCTATACTGGTTACCTGGATCAAAAGCGTGATTGAGCAACCAAGGTGTTAGATGTTCTGTCCCTTCTAAGCGGCTATAATCTAGCTGTTTAAGTAAGTTCTGATTTTTAAGACGCGCAACAATGGACTCGCTAGGGAAGACTAAATCATAGGGTGTTCCGCCTTGCTTAAGCTTGGCTTCCATGGCGTCATTGGAATCAAATGTCTCGTAGATGACCCGATAATTGCTTTCTTCTTCAAAGGCAGTAATCAGTTCAGGGTCAATGTAATCCCCCCAGTTAAAGATATAGAGGGGCTGACGTTCCACCCCTTGGGCGGTTGTTTGAAGGGACTGCTCCAAATGATGGCGTATCCCCCACAGGGCAGCCATTACCCCTACCAAAATTACTAATCCTTGTACCAAACGCCGCACTGCGCGTCCCCCTTTCTAAACCGGATTCATTCACTTCTTTCATTCTATCATAGTCGCCACTCCGCTACTAGCCCTGTTTGCCGGTCTTAGTAGCGGAGACCTTAAACGTTCGGCTTTTCCTAACTAAGCTATCAAAAAAGGCGCCCTACCATTCAGTAGAGCACCTGATACTTAAGTGTTTTGGGCCACTTGCTCCATAAAGGCAAGGGCTTCTTGATAACCGCCACTGGCCTTAAAGCTCTTGGCCACACGCCCTGCCGCATCGCGGTAATGAGGCTCTTGCAAGACGGTTAGAACGGCACGCCGAATGGCGGATGGCGTCATGAACTTGAGCCAGTAGCCGGCCCCTAGTTCAGCCGTGCGCTTGGCTACGGCTCCTTGTTCCGGCGTTTGGGGGCAGAGAATAAGGGGTACCTGATGATAGAGCCCTTCTGAGGCAGAGTTCATGCCACAGTGAGTGATAAAGACATCCGCAATGGCCAATACCGCCATTTGGTCTACTCGATCGTGAATTTCGATATGGTCAGGTAAGTCCTGCCAGTCACTAAGCTCACTCTGGCCTAAAGCTATGATGACTTGGTAGTCCGGCAAATCCCTGAAGGCATCTATTACAGCACGATAGAAGTCCTCATTATGAACGACTGTCCCCAAGGACACGTAGATGGTCTTGGCTCGTGTCTTAGGATAAGGCTTTTCAACCGGTCGAATGGATGGTCCAATAAAGCGATAGTTGGAGCCAAAACTATCCCAACATGGTTGAAAGTAAGGGGAAGTATAGACCATGGTAGGGGTAGCCTCATCATTTTGAATTAGGTCTAGAACACTACCAATTTCATAGCCTCGCTCCCGCAAGCGATTGAGCTCGCGATTAATACTTGGCATGGACCAGAGCAATTTCAATAAGGCCCAGATACTCTGCCTCATATAACGTGAGGACTCCTTATTGAAGGCAAAGGTCGTGTTGGAGCAAACATAAGGCAGATTCAATTTCTTAGCTAGAAGCTTAGCCCAGGTGGCCATCGAGTCCCCCACAACTAAATCCGGTTGGAGCTCTTTCAAGGCCTCTAGAGCTGGCCCTTCAATCGCCAAGCTAGATTGGACTAGCAAATGTGTGGCAAAAGCCAAGTCCTTGCCCGAGCGGTCTGAGCTTTCACGCTCATCTAGCCCCAAGTCAAAATCCCCATAGTCATCGCAAGCCACAAATTGAGCACCTGTCGCCTGAATGGCTTGTCTGAAGCGCTCAAAGGAAAAATAAGTTACCTGGTGCCCGGCCTCCACCACATAGCGCACCAAACCTAGAGTTGGATTGGTATGGCCTTGAGCTGGTATACAGAACCACGCAATTTTCATTCTTATCACCTCATTTACAAGACAAGAGCAAATAATAGAGACAATATATTAATCCTATTATAACATGGTGCCCCACTAAACCCCAATAAAATTACTCTATCCAAAATAGACAAACACCATCCTATGCTAGGCAGCATAGGATGGTGACTGACTTACTTATGGGAGCCGATTGCCCCCCGCTTTATAGATACGATACCAGTCCTCACGACTGACGTCAATGCGACAGGCTTGCGCCAAATCCACTAAGCGCCAAGGCTGCATGGAACCCACTAAGACTTGCATTTTAGCAGGATGACGTAGAATCCAGGCTAGAGCCAAGGCATCCGAACTGACACCATAGCTTAAAGCCAAGCTAGCTAAACAATCCCTTAAGTCCTGATAGTCTGGGTGTAACATATAGGGGCCTTGGTGTAAATCCACTTGGAAAGGCGACCAAGCCTGAATGGTTATCTGATGAAGGCGACAATAATTGAGGACATCGCTATCACGATTGATACTTTCCGAGTCTTTGGTGTTGACATTCAAGCTAGCATCTAAAAGCACCGTGTGGGCTGGCCCAAATTCCAACTGATTGACAATGAGGGCTTGATCTAAGTAGGAAGACAAGAGACTCATTTGCCCTGGATTCTGGTTGCTGACGCCAAAGTAGCGGACTTTACCCGACTGATGAAGATCATGGAAGGCCTCGGCTACTTCTTCTGGTTCCATCAAGGCATCTGGCCGATGCAGGGCCAAGACGTCTAGGTAATCTGTTTGAAGTCGCTTGAGGCTGCCTTCCACTGCTTGGATAATATGGGCTTTGGAGAAATCGAAATGGTAGTTAGACCAGACATCGGCCAAGCCACATTTGGATTGGATTAAGAGGTCCTGGCGGGCTAAGCCCAGGCCTGTCCAAGCTTGGCCAAAACGTGATTCAGATTGCCCCTTGCCATAAATATCAGCATGGTCGAAGAAATTAATCCCTAGTTCTTGGCAGGTCGCTAGGACCTTCTGGCTGTCAGCCAAGCTTAGGCTATCCATGCGCATACAGCCTAAGGCGATGGCGCTGGCACCTGCTAGCTGACCTCCTAAGTTTAAGGTCTTCATGCCTCAGCCTCCTCTTCTTCTGAACGATAGACAGGCTGATCTACTAAATTCAAGCTCTCTACTGGCACCGACTCCGTCTCAAAGACTACAAACTCGTTGTGAGCCTTGAGGAAGCCCGACGGAACATAGAGGTATTGGATAGGGCCCTGAGACCAGTAACGGCCAAGGTTGAAGCCATTGACACAGACGCATCCCTTGCCATAGGCAGAGCAATCAATAAAGGTATCCTGAATCTGATCCAGCTCAACCTCGAAGCGGTAGAAATGGGGACTCTCTGCTTGTGTAGGTTGCGGTCCTTCATGGTAGCTAATCGCTGCTAGCATGTCTGGCTTGAATTCTAGGGCATATTGTGTAAAGCCTTTGCGGAACTGATGATTAATCATAACCCCGCCCTTAATGCCCTTAGATTGGGTCGGACTATTGAGTTTGAAGCCGTAATTGACGCGCCCCATATTTTCTACCAAGACATCGACTTGTGCAGTGGCCTGGTCAGTATCAAAGAGCACTTCATCGCCAATGTCTTCTCGGTATTGGGTCACTAGGTGCTTGCCTTGGATAAAGACTTGAACCCGGTCATGGGCATTGATGATTTTAAGTCGTTCCGGATGGCCATGGTGTGCGACCCGCGTCCGATAGAGAGTATAACCATAGTGTTGGCCCAAGGCTTCCATGGCTAGCGGGTAGTCCACTTCTTGGCCGGTTCCTAACTGGTCGGCGACTTCTAACAAGTCGGCCCAGCCAAGCACTGGATAGGTGCCATAGGCTCTAGCCTGGCGACTACGGGGCTCAAACTGTGGTAAGTCTGGGAAAAGCTCATGGGTCACCCGCTGAACAGCATAATATTTAGCAGTTGCTTGGCCCCATTCATTGATTGGGGCATCAAAGTCATAAGAAGTGACCTGTGGGAGATCCCGATGCTTGCGTGCAGAACAGCCATTAATAAAGCCAAAGTTGGTCCCGCCTCGCAAGAGGAAGAGGTTGACACTGCCGACAGCCATCATTTCCTTAACATCATGGGCCAAGTCCTCCGGGTCACGGCGGACAATAGGCTCATTCCAACGGTTGAACCAACCATCCCAGAACTCCATGCACATTAGTGGCCATTGCTTGCCATGACGGTCGAAGAAGGCTTGGAGGGCTTGGGTATTGCCCGGTGCATCCGAGCCGAAGTTACCAGTGACAAAGATATCATCTTCAATCAAGGTACCGGACTCTAGCGCTTCAATCCAGGTGCCATCCGAGGTAAAGAGTGGCACATCTATCCCCCGGTCACGCATCATTTGGGCCACGGCCCGTAAATAGTCTTTGTCTTCTGCATAGGAGCCATACTCGTTTTCGACTTGCATCATCAAGATGGGGCCCCCATGAGTGAACTGATAAGGTACTAGCTGTGGTAGGAGCCAATCATAATAAGCCGCTACCTTGGCCAAAAAGGCCTGATCATAGGTGCGATATCGCATGCCAGGATAGTTGAGCAACCAAGCCGGCAGTCCCCCAAAATCAAACTCTGCACAAATATAGGGACATGGGCGAACAATCAAGTGAAGGCCCATTCGACTGACTAGGTCAAAGTAGGCTTTGAAATCCAGCAAGTCACGGTCTTCAAAGACCCCTTCATGAGGCTCATGCAAATTCCAAGGGATGTAAGTCTCGACGGTATTGTAGCCTAGCGCCTTGAGATTGTAGAGAGTGTCTTCCCATTGATCTGGATGCAGACGGAAATACTGGACAGCCCCTGACAGAATTTTGAAGGGCTGACCATCTAAATAGAATTGGTCGCGAATTTCGAACTGTGTCATGCGCCCATCTCCTGTTGTTTATCGGCAATCTTAACGAATGGATAGTAGACGGCAGTGGAAATCCCGATATTAATCAAGGACAGAACAATAGCCCGCCAGTCAAAGGCTGTTGCAAAGAAGCCATAGAGAACAGGTGGCATTACCCAAGTTACGTTCTGAGTAACCGGTGCTACTAAGCCCATAGTTGTCGCAAAATAAGCCACGGTTACCATCAGCACTGGGCTGAGGACAAATGGGATGAACATAATTGGGTTAAGAACGATTGGCACCCCGTACATGACAGGTTCCCCAATGTTAAAGACCATAGGGAAGATCCCTAACTTAGCCACTTCACGCAAATGACGACTACGTGCCATCCAGAGAATGGAGATAGCTAAGCCAATGGCATCAAACCAAACAAAGGCACCGAAGGAGTTATCTGTCCATAGGTAAGGAATCGTAGTACCAGCACGGTAGGCTTCTAAGTTGGCTAGCATGGTCACCCCGAAGAGACTGGACATAACAGGCGCCAAGACGTTGCCGCCGTGGAGACCGAAGAACCAGAAAATCTTGTTTAAGATGACAATAATGAGGACAGCCAAGAAGCTTTGCGACATATTAAGCAGCGGCGCTTGTAAGACCTTATAAACCCAGGTAATCATCAATTCACCGGTCAGTTGATTGAAGGCATAAGTGGCAATAGCGACTACATACATGGCAATGGCTGCCGGAATGATGGATAGGAATGGCTTAACGATAGCAGGTGGCACTGAATCTGGCAACTTAATGGTCCAGTTCCGATTCATGACCTTACAGAAGATGATAACCGATACGAAACCAATGATAATCCCTGTAAAGTAACCTTTGGCCCCGATTTGGTCTAGCGGAATGGCATTACGTACCGTAACCGCTAATTCCTCCCCTTGAACTGCTACACCTTGTAGCTTATCGCCCAGAAGTCCAGCTAAGGCCTTAGAGTCCACATTTTCTAGCTTAAAGTTCTGCGTTACCGTATTGGCAATGGTAATGACGTAGGAAGCAACAGCCACCAAACCAGCGGAGACTGTATCCACCTTGTAAATCTTGGCGATATTAACACCAAAGTTAAAGAGAAAGAGGAAGACAACAATTGGGATAGACCCTTTGAAGAGGATGTAGTTGATATCAATCAACCAGCCAAAAGTTTGCGGGATGAAGGTATTGCCAAATTGGCCAGGTAAATCCGCCAAAAAGGCATTAATCATGAGAGCGAATGATCCGGCCATAATAACCGGCATAGTCCCAATAAAGGAATCCCGAAGTGCAACAAGGAACCGTTGGTTCCCGACTTTGTTGGCGATAGGCATCAGGCGCTCTTGCCAACGATCGACTAAACTTGCCATGATAATTCCTCCTTAAATTTTTACATAAATTAATTAAAACCACGGTTTGGGTGTCTACCAATCTAGCTTGGACTGCTCCCAAGCCACTTATTGGGCTAAGACTTGGTAGACTTCGATTAATTCCTGAGCTAAATCGACAAAGGCGATACTGGTCATGAGATGATCCTGACCATGAATCATAAAGAGGCTAAGGGGCTGCTCAATCCCTTGTGCTTCTTGAGCCAAGACTCCGGCCTGGGCGTGATGGGCTTCTAAGAGGGCTGCTCGAGCCGCTGCCATTCGCTCCGTCGCGCCCTGGAAATCTCGCTTCTTAGCTGCTGCCATGGCTTCGATGGCACAGGATTTGGCTTCACCGCCATACATAATTAACTGCATGGCTACTTCTAATGCGGCTTCTTGTGACATAGGCTGACTCCTTTATCCCATGAGGCTTACAGCTAAAGCCAAGACCTTATCGCCTTTCATCATGCCATAATCTGTCATGGGGATGACCTCCACTGGGATGCCACGGGCTGACAAGTCAGCAGAAAATTCGTTCTTCAAATAGCGGACTTGGGGGCCTAACAATAAGACATCTACTGCATTGTTCTGGAGATATTCCTTGGCTTCTGGCACTGGCACAGCAAAAATATGGGCATCTAACCCTTGGTCTTGCGCGGCCTTTTCCATCTTGGATACCATGAGGCTAGTCGACATGCCAGCAGCACAGACTAACATGATTTGCTTGGTTTCCATTTACAACACCCTTTCCTTTCAATTTGAAAGCAAGAAAAAATGAACCGATTCCTATTATTTCAAAAATGTAAACAAGCAGGCGTGAAAGGGAACCGATTCTCAACAATTATTTACTTTCTATTAATATTATAGAACCTACAACCTCAGATGTCAACGTTTTCATTTGAGGATTTATTTATTTTTTGTTATGATATTTGTGAGGAAGTGACCAGACATGACAATAACCAAGAAACAGGCCGCTCTAAGGGCCACCATTTTAGATAAACTCTACGCCAAGGCGCCACTATCACGTATTGATATTGCTAAAGAAACGGGCATAACGCCTGCTACCACGGGGTCTATTATCGGGGATTTAATTCGCCAAGAACTCGTCTATGAAGTTGGGGAAGCTGAAGATGACACGGTAGGCCGTAAGAAAACCTTACTTAGTCTTATGCCCCATCGGGCCTATTATCTAGGTGTCGAAATCTCTGAAAAATACCTAGCCTTGGTCATTACAGATAATCTTGGCGAGATTCAAGCTAGCGACTACAGCATGACCTTCCAGCAACTAGGTAACTACCCGACTAGCGCTGACTTAGCTGACTTTATTCATCAATTTATAGCGCAACATCCTGACTTTCCCTTGACCGCCATTGGCGTCGGGCTCCCGGGCCATGTGGACTTCGACTTGAGTCCCTATATTCAATCCAACAATCAGCATTGGCAGAATCTCAATCTGGAAGAGTTGGCCCAGGCCTTTAGCCTGCCAGTTTATTTTGATAATAAGTCTCACTGCTTGACCCTGGCCCAAAGACTTTATGGCCAAGATGACAAAAACGATCATAATTTTATCGTCTTCCATGTCGCTAACGGTATTCATTGCTCCTATATGTATCAAGGGCAAATCTACGGGCGCCAGAACTTCTTGATTGGCGAAATCGGCCATACGATTTTAAATCCACAAGGGGAAGCCTGCACCTGTGGTAAACGGGGCTGCCTCCAAGTCTATGCTAGCGAAGCTAGCCTGATTGCTAAGGCTCAAACCCTCTATCGGGTAGCCCAATCCACCTTCCTGCCTAGCTTAGTATCAGAGCCTGAAGCTATCACGCTGACGACCATTATGGATGCCTGCGCCTTAGGCGATACTAGCTGTCTCCAATTGATTCAGCAAGCCTGTCACTACCTGTCAATCGCCCTATCCAATCTCAGTCAGCTGATTGACAGTGACGCCATCTACCTTGACGGCCAGTTCTTCTCCTACCCACTAGTCGACACCCTCTTGCACCAAGAGCTAGCGGCTACCACCCCGCTCTTCCACAAACAAAAGAAAATACGGCTCATTCCCCTGACCTATAGCCCACTCAATATTGCGCGGGCAGCCACTAGCCTCTGTGTCAAAGCCAGCTTCTTATCAGCATAAAAATAAGCGGACCTCCTACTAAAGCTTGTAGAAGGTCCGCTCTTTTATTGCTTTAATTAGCGGTTAATGGAACGCGCAATCATGGAAATGGTATGCCGTTGACCGCGAATTGCCTTGCTGAGGGCAAAAATATTCTCCACTGGAGCCAAACAACCATAACCGGAGTCCCCAATGTGTTGGATGTCTACCCCACAAATCTTATTGCGGATAGCCATCTGCTTAATGGTGTCGGTATCCGAGCTTTCCTGGCTAGTTCCAATGGCGCTCATCACTAGAGCCCCTGCTTGATGGGCTCGCTGAACAATGGCCTTGAGATCCGTCTCATCGAAGCCTGGCACACTGCCTACAGCCGGCGCCAAAATGACATCCGCTCCAGCCTCAATGAATTGGCTGACCGCTTCTAAGTCTGCAACAGGCTCGTCAACACCTGCCCCATGCATCTTACCCGCAATCACTAAACCCGAGAAATGCTGCTTAGTCAGCCTAATGGCTGACGCAATGGTCTTATTAGTCACACCGGTCCCAGGATTGCCAGTCAAACAGATAAAATCCACACCTAGTGATTGAGCCGCTTGTAAGGAAGCTTCATTTAGCTGGCGCCCTGTCGCCAATTCTTGACGTTCTTCATTCATCTTGGCACTGGTATCAACAGGTTCCAGATTGACCCCAATTGGCCGTCCTACTAGGCGATGGAGCTCTGCGACAAAATTAGGGACATTTGGATCGATGGCTGATATGACTGGGTTTAATAAATCCACCCCGTTAAGCAAAATCAAATCTGCCCCAAAAGCGCGAGCCATCTCTGAGTTAGTAATATCCCCAATGTAGGACTCCTTAAAGCCCACATTCTCAGACAAAATCACTCGCCCTTCACTAGCCTTAATACTCTGTTTTAGTTCTGCTGCTGACATGGCCAGAATTTCCGACGTGTTGGCACTAATCAAACGTTTCACCATGTGAATCCTTCTTTCTTTTTGGTAATAATAAAGATAAGACTAACCTTTGATTACGCCCTTTTGTTTACATTTTGTTATTAATTAGTATAGCATGATTCTTCGGATATGTAAACGGTTTATAACTCATGATGCATCGCGCTAACATTAACTATATTGGTTCAATTTTATACCGCGAGTTCGGGTTAACCCGAACTCCCAACAAAATCGTGACCGATTAAGAAAGTTATATTTTATACCTTATTCACTTATTATACAGGAATTATTCGAAATAAATTTCCTTCAAAACGCTTTTTAAAAAATCCGCTGAATTGACTTTAAAATCTTCTAATCTTTAGAAGGTCAAGCTCCTAGTTTATTTACCCTATCCGGGCAAAAAAGGTTGGGCTTAGGCCCAACCTTTTGCTTTAGTCAATCTTTCGAATCATTTTCCGGGTCTTAACCAGGTGTTCCTTAGTTGCATGGAATTGGCGTTGTGCCACCCCATAATAGAGTAGGTCTGTCACAATTAAAGAGCCATCCCGAGAGGTTACAGAACCTAGTCGAATTTCCTTTTCATCCCGAGGAATGAAGAGGCAGACATCGGCTAAACTAGCTAGGGGTGCCTTGAGATTGTGGCCGGTAATGGCGATAATCTTAGCCCCTTGCTCTTTAGCCAAATAAGCCATCTGATTAACGGTATGCGTATTACCGCTATAGCTGACAACCAACACCACGTCTCCTGGCATACAGTGCGCCATTTGCGCCATCAGCACATGGGTGTCGCGGTCATAAGTAACAGGGCGATTAATCCTCGTCAATTTGTGAACCAAGTCCATGCAGACTATCCCACTGCCCCCAATCCCACAGAGGAAGAGACGATGAGCGCTGGCCATCATATCAATGGCTTGAGCTAGGACAGCTTCATCAATGAGTTCATAGGTTCGACGTAGATTCTGTTCCAAAATGGTCTGGGTCTTATGCAGCAAGGCCCCTAGCGTATCTCTTGGATCCAAGAAAAGATCCACTTCTGGCATCTCTTCATCGGTGCGATCTTGGGCCAAATCCAACTTCAAGGCAGGTAAGCCCTTATAGCCCATCTTCTTAGCAAAACGAGTCCATGCTGCCCCTGATGTCCCTGAGGCCCAACCCAATTCTAGCGTATTCATCTCCAAGACCTCATGACGGTGTTCCAAAATATAACGGCCAATCATTTGCTCGGTCGCGGTCATGGATTCCAAGGCACTCTTAATCTTGGTAATACAACTCATAGCTTCCACTCCTTTATCCTTATTAATTTATATACCACTCTCATACTAGGTCTCCCCAGCCCATTTCGCCTACAGTATAGCATACTTAAGCCCTTACGACAACTGAGTTTCGCCTAATTGTTTATAACAAAGAAACAAAGTTTCATTATCCAGCAAAAGAAAACAGGCTCTATGAGCCTGTTCTTAGCTGACTATATTTATATGATTTATTAGTAGATATTTTACTTCACTTTGCTAACTAGCCAGGCGCTTTGCGCCAACAAATAGGCAAAAGGCAAATACAAGACCAGGCTCCGCCAATAGGCAGGACCGACGCCCACACCGCCTCGCATCATGAGCCAATAGAGAAAAGGATAGCAGAAGAGCAGAAGATTGACTCCGGCGAGCCCAAAATAAAGTCGCCAAGTCTGACGATGACGAGCTACTGTCGCTAGAATCGCGCCCAAGACTAATAGGCTATTGAGAGCCGCTGCTTCACGCCAATCCAAATTATTAAAGCCAAAACGCAAATTATTCAATAAAGGGACTAGGAAATAGAGCAACATCCCCGTCTGTAAGTAAGCCAATCCCAACTGATGACGTTCCAAGGCCACTTGCTTCTTATTTCGAACCCCTTCTGGTTTAGGCCAAACTTGGGCGAAGTTCCTAAGGCGATGGCTCCAAAATAGTGAAGCCAGGAAGAAGACCCCTGACCGAATCATCAAGTCGACTTCGTAGGCAGTCCTTAGTTTTGTGCTTCCTTGCCCTGGCACAAGTAGCCCCATCAACAGGCGCCCCCAGAGCACAACCAGTCCCAGCCATTCCAAGCGATAGGCCCATCTCATACTAGTCCCAGATTGGGATAACCAGGCCAGCCAGGTGACTGCCATAGCTAGTAGCCAGGCAGCAAAAGGCAAGTTAATGAAGTCCCAGTTAAAGATGTTCTGGTATATCCATAAACCGGCCAGCACCTTAAAGACTAAAAATAAGGCAAAGGCACGGTCCTGGCGTGCTTTATCTACTATGGGTTCCATGGCAGGCTCTCCTTTCCTCTAGTCTCCTTTATTATAACAGACTCCCCAAAAGGCATCATTAACCGACTAGATCAAAAAAGTGCGGACTCACCTGCACTTTTCTCAAAACAGCTCTTAATTCTTGTCTGGCACAAAAGCAAGCCAGTCTGCATCTAGAAACCAACCGTTGGGAATGGTCTGATTGTCTGTTTCATGATAGCCTACTTGTCCACGAAGCGTTAGGACTCCCTGCCAACTGCTGATAGCCTGTGGGACTTTCCCCTGAACACGCACTCGCAAAACTTTAGCTGAGACGTCCCCACCAGTAGACTGACTGAAAGCAAACCAGTAAGCATCCCCTACTTGTCCTAAAAAGCCCTTCTCATTAGTGGTCATTCGACATTCAATTAATTGGCCCCTTAAGGTCTCGGCTTGGGTCAATACTTGGTCTAAATCTTGTAGCTGATAGGCTTCTTCCCCTTGGTAGCGGGAAGTGACGCCAAAGACATAGCCTTGAACACCCGCTTTAAGCTTACGTAAGAAAAATAAGGGGAGTGTCGGTAACCCTATCAAGAGTAGGGCAGATAAGCCCATGCTAAAGATAACATTTGCTAATGCCTCGGAATCTCTCACCTGATAAAGAAATTGAAAAAACATCGTCCCTATCACCAAAAGAGCGATTCTATAAACGATAAGAAACAAGATACCCATTACGAGATAAACTAGATCTAAGTTCCAGGCTATCTTGAGCAAGTCCGGACGATGATGACGGTAACCCCTCCAAGCTAAGTAGGTAGTTGCAAGACATAAGATTATAACTAATAGGTAAAGGGGCTCATGAGAATAATTCAGGTGTAAGACGAGCATCTGCCATCCTTTAATGAAGAGATAGCCTAACAACGCACGATTAAGTGCCTTATTCCCCTCAGTTGGAACTAGCTTTAATTGATTTCCTTGCTTATTCAATTGGCGCCCGACCAAGAATTGCTGATAGGCACAATAAACCATAGGAACTACTGATACAAAGAGTTTTGGGATGAGATTTGATAAAGCGGTAAGTGGCGAAAAGGCCAATAAGTTTTGAAAATCTAAACTTAGCAAGACATAGATGACAATACCGGTATTGAATGCACCAGCTAGATAATGACACCAGGCCTGCTTTGACTTATAACCTAACCAAGTCAGTACTAGTGGTAATAAAAAGATTGCTTTTTCTAACAATAAGAGCCCAAAAATAGTCTGACTTGCCCAACTAAATATGGCAAAACCAAAAAGAATGGGGCTAAGCTGGAATAAAAGATAGACCAGTTGGCATTCCAGCAACCAACGTTGCTGATTAGATACTGACCTGTTAACTTGCATATGTTTTCCTCCTCTTAGGGATATTCAATCTTACTGGCTTTACCTAGTTAGAACTAGCTCGGCAAGACAACACTGTATGTAGGCTGCGATAGCTCTAATAAAAAGTGACTAGTACGACAGATAGAATTCTTAAGTTGGTATTATCATAAAGCCTTCGAATCCAACTTGGTGATTCTTCATGTTTTCTTCTGTCATTAGGCCCCTCCTAATCTTGCGATTGATGCCTGTATCTCTTAGTTTCTAGTTCATGTAACCAAGCAGCCCTGGCTTCCTCGAAGCGGTTCTTGGCGCCTAGGAGTACTAGCCAGATTATGATAGGGATGATCAATAGTATCAGGACAAGGCCTTGACTTGCCCATAAAACATATGGGAAAAATGAGATTCCAAGCACCCCTAAGCCTACTTCTAGACTGGTCAAAACTAAATCCAGTCGGTAGCCTCTTTTGAAGATTGTCGTATCATGATCTTTCCACGCAATCATCAACCAATAGAAAGCCAATAGGCGTCCAACATATACAAATCCTAATAGCAATGAGTACAACAATAAAACTAATCCTGTTATCAGCGTTAATACTCGCAAAACAGTGTACAAGATCATGTAAAGGTTAAACTCGGACTGGCGCCCCTTTTTACTCTTGTCAATCAATGCATGTGCCTCCTTAACTTACAATTTAGCTTATATTATTAGTCTGAATCAAAGCGAAGCTTGGCTATAAAAAGCACTGCCCACACTATAATTGGAGTTATAAAAATCAAAAACATTGGTGCATAGGATAATGCCAAAATTACGAATGGCCACGCCACAAGTAGCCCTACCACCCAAACCGAAAGTTCAAGTACTGACAAGATAGTATCTAGGATAAAGCCATAGTTGAAACGGGGTCCATCATTGGTTTTCCAACCTGTCATCAACCAATAAAAGGCTAGTAGACGACCTAAGTATACTAACCATATGATTGGGAGTTCTTTGACATTAACTAACATATGAATTCCTGTTACGAGAGTTATCAGCCTCAAAGCCGTATAGATCTTCATATATCTTTCAAAGCCTGGTTGGTGGCTTTGCTTGACTTCTTCTGTCATTCTCCTTACCTCACAGTCTGAACTAAACAGCCTAATGCCGTTAGGACTTTAATTAATAGACTATTAATATGGCATCATTATACCAAAGTTCTCGAAGCTTGGTAAAGCTTTCACCTCATTCATTCTTGCTAGATTTTATCTTATACACCCGATAAAAACTTGATAAATCAACATTTCATCTACTCACACCTTGTATTTTATCAACTTTCTGCTGACTTTCGGATTTTAACTGTTTCGTCCCACTATATTTACTACAAAACTTCTGGTTATATCCTGGCAATGAACTTTACTAGTCAATAATACTTGTCACCGTCTCAGCATTTGTTAAGCCTAAGCCAACTCATAGATATGAGAATATTTGGCTTCTCCATTCGCGTCTCCAATTCTAACTTAGCTACACAAATTTTCATCATATACACAACATATCTAAATTGACTATCTGAGCTAACTAGCATTATAATAGTATTACAACTTCTATCAGACGAGGTGATATCCATGTCCGAGCAAGAGTTTTACGTTTTCCATAATATATCTTCTGTTGATCTCTACCCCATTCAGTTTGGCAAGGAGAAGTGTGACCCCTGGCATCATTATGGGCCAACCCTGACCCATAATTACCTCTTCCACTACATTCTGTCGGGGCGGGGAAGCTTTCTTGAGAATGAGAGGCACGAGGCCATTCAACTGGGGCCAGGCCAAGGCTTTCTCATGCCCCCTAACACGGTCTGTTCCTATACGGCTGACCAAGACGATCCCTGGACCTATTGCTGGATTGAGTTCAATGGACTCAAGGCTGCTAATTTCATGCGCCAAGCAGGTTTGAATGCTAACAACCTAATCTTTACGCCTCATAAGCCCATGATTATCTCTAGTATCAAAGACACCTTGGAGACCATCATCCGCAACCACTCCCAGCATGAGTCCTTTCTGATTGCCCAGCTCTATCTCTTAGTTGATCACCTGATTCGCTTTTCTAAGCACAGTCCTCAGCAGCGTCCTAACGAGATTCATTCCTTCTATATTAGAGAGGCCATCCACTATATCCAGGACCACTATATGGACAACCCCAGCGTGGATCAACTGGCAGACATCTGCCACCTCAACCGCAATTACTTCACCCGTCTCTTCAAGCAAGAGCTCCAAATGACACCTTCGCAGTTCATTTTGACCTATCGTATCAACCAATCCTGCGAGCTCTTGGCTTCAACCAATCGTTCCATTCGCGACATTGCCGAGCAAATCGGCTACAGCAATCAGTTCAACTTCTCTTCGGCCTTCAAACGTGTCAAGGGTATGACGCCTATGGAATGGCGTCGACGTTATCGTTAGCCGAGGGTATGATGACATACAAAAATCCGCACTCAATTAGTGCGGATTTTTTACATTCTAAGTTCTTGAGCCAACCATGGGATCAGCATAGGTCAGTTGATAGATGACCAGTTCCTGAGGCGCTAAAGTAGCCTGCCAAATATGCTTTTCCGTCCGTTCCAAGCTTGCTCGCCCTGCGACCTGCATGAGGGTCTGGAGCTCGCCATCCCCTAAAATATAGGTTTGAGGTTGAGCTGTCGGATTACGTAGTGACAGAATGACACGACGCCCGTCATCGCTTAGGCAGCGGTAGCCATACAGCCCCGTATGGTCAGCCGGCTTATGGCCGATAAAGCGACTATTCTTAAGGCAATCGTCATAGTTATCCTGTACCCAGCGAATGGCCTCGGCATTAGCACGCCAACGCTCATGATCGAAGAGATCGTAGGAGTAATAGCACTCCCAGAAGGCATTGCCGCGCGTCCCAATAAAGTAAAGGTAGTCACGGAATTCACTGACACTGGCCTGGATAGGATGGTCTAAGAGGCCTGCAGTTGCCCGATGAGCAAAGATTGGCTCATGGTTATAGAAATATTTCTGTGGCACTTGAATACCTCGCTCGCGAATGAAGGCGTGATAACGATCATCCCGGTAGGTCATCATGCGAGCCAAATCGGTCTTCCCAAGTGAATCGTAGCCTGTATCCTGAGAAACTTGAATCCAAAGGCTATTGACATAGGCTAGCCACCATGGGCTTGGATTGACGTAAGAGGTTAAATTCAGCCATAGGTCTCGCTGCGCCCCTTTTTCATCATGGTCTTGGGCATGTTTTTGACGATAGGCGGACCGTAAGTTCTGGAAAAGCTTAATCAAACGTTCGTAGGTTGCGGTCATCTGGTGCATGCCATGGGGACCAGAGGCATCATCCTGAGCAGGCTCAATCAAAAAGCCATCTAGTTTCCAATAAGACAGGTCATACTGGTCCTGATAGGCTAGAAGCTTAGCTTCTAAGGCATCCAAATAGGCCGGGTCACCCACATTGACATCTTGAGTCCGCTCATTTTTAGTCCCTAGGCCTAATTCTGGATGAGCCTTGAGCCAATTGCTCATGGTCAGCTGCGTGCCACCATAGCCACCCCGCGGCCCCATCCAAAGGCCAAGCTGGCCGCCATAGCTGGCCACTTGGTCCTTAATGCGCGAGAGGCCAAGCGGGAATTTCGCATTGAATTCCCAAAAGCTCTCATAATTGGCCCAGCCGTCATCCACCACATAAGTATCCAGTGGCACCCCATAATCACTGAACCCCGCCCGTATGGCGGCAAAGGAAGTCATGATTTTGTCCTCGTCAATGTCCAGCATATGGTCGTACCAGGAATTATATTGTAGGCGGAAGTGGTTGGGTAATGCAATGCTATCGATATAAGCGAAAAAGGCTTGTTGGATGCTTGAAAATTCAGGGCTTGCTGCTGACCCTATAACCGTCGCATGCAAATTCACTGGCTGATCTGAAGTCACCTTTCGCCCTAGATAGTAGCGGGACCAATAGCGGCCATGTTCTAGGCGGTTCTCTGCTAGGGGAAATTCCATCCCTAAGAAGAAACTATTGGCGTAGACTGGCTGGCCACAGGCCACATAGTAGCCACTAAATCCTGCCATCTCAGGAATTGCCTCTTGTTCCTTTGGTGGATAAAACTTGGCATCCTCCTGGAAGGTCATGGCCGATAAATCTAGGAAATTAATCGCCTGTTTAGCCTCTAAGAGGCTAACCTTGCATTTGAGGTAACCGTCTGTTAGCTCATAAATCACCTTGACTCGCGCTAGGTCACCTTGGTAATCTACCTGAATGGCTTCTGCGGTCTCCTTCTCAAGTTGAGCTTGCATCTGGCTAGCGGCTAGTTCCCCGCCCTCCTGCCAATGGATGACAAAGGGCTCACTCTCACTTAATGCATAGGTCTTTCCCGTCTGTCTATTGGTCAGCCGGTCTAAGTAAAACTGTTGATGATTGCAGACAAAATGTCCGATAAGCGTTTGGCTTTGGAGTTCCATACGCCTCTCCTCCTCATAAAAGTAATCATACTTACCTAATATAATTGTAAGCGCCTAGCAAATATTTTTCTATCTTATTTTGCTACCTTCTCTATGTGCGCCTTGGTCACTAAGACAATTCCAGCATATATTTAGTAGTTTTCGCACATATCATGGTCATACAATATCCAAGTAGCCCGAACGAAACTCATCCAATTCTCATTTTTTTGCCACTTTATTCAAATTCTTCTTGTGCGCCAAGGCCTAAACGCGTATAATGTAGAGTAATTCATCTTTGATATTAGGAGGTACTATATATGAATCAACCAAAAAAAGCCTACGGCCTCTTAACAGCTGTAGCGATGATTATTGGGATTGTGGTCGGTTCGGGGATTTACTTCAAGGCTGATGACATCCTGACCTATACGGGTGGTAGCCTAGCCTTAGGCTTACTGGTCCTATCCATTGGGGCCAGCAATATCGTCTTCGGTTCCCTATCCTTGTCAGAATTTGCTAAGCTAGAGACTTCAAGTGGTGGGGTTGTGGCTTACTTAGACCGCTTTATTTCTTCTCGCTTAGCGACTGGCTATGGTTGGTTCTTAGCCTTCGTCATGATTCCAAGTGTGGTTGCTGTTGTGTCTTGGGCTTCTGCCATCTACACCGGCGTACTCTTCAATCTTGACCTGAACCTAGGTCAGCAAGTGCTCTTAGGTATGGCCTATACCCTCTTCTTCATGGCCTTGAATGTCCTCTCTCGTGTCCTCGGGGGTTATTTCCAAACCCTGACCATGTTCGTCAAGATGGTGCCCTTGGCCCTAATCGTCTTTGCTGGCCTCTTCTGGTCAGCACCCGCGCCAAATCTTCCAGCTGGTGTTTCCGCAATTGAACCGAGCAATGTGGGCTTAGGTTGGCTATCGGCCCTAGTTCCCCTGGCCTTCACCTATGAAGGTTGGAACTATGTCGTGACTATTGCACCCGAACTCAAACACCCAAAACGTGATTTGATTCGTGCCTTCATTATTGGCCCGCTCATTATTCTCTTGACTTATTTGCTCTTCTTCTATGGCATGGTCCGCATTTTGGGGGCAACTTTCGTACTATCAACTGGTGACCAAGCCATCACCTACGCCCTAACTTCACTCTTAGGTGAACGCGCTGGTAACCTAATTCTAGTCGTGGTGATTATCTCCATGCTAGGGGTCCTCAACGGCCTCCTCTTAGCGGGGATGCGTCTACCGCAGGCCTATGCTGAAAAAGGCATGTTACCAAAAGGTCGCTTGGAAGAGATTCACCCTAAATATCAAGTATCCGTACCTTCCGCCGTTCTCTTCACTGCTATTACGATGGTTTGGCTCTTAATCCATTACCTAACACAAAAATTCGGCCTTATGGGCAAGGGCGATGTCAGCGAAATTACCATTGTCTTCAACTACATCTTCTACATCATCCTCTATCTTCGCGTCATCAAACTCAATCGCGAGGGCTTGGCTAGCAATCGCCTGACCAGTCTTTTTGCTCCTGTGATGGGGATTATCGGGGCTGCTCTGGTCATTGGTGGGAGTTTGATTTCTTCCCTTCAAACTACTTTGGTTTTCAGTTTACTCTGCGCCCTAGTGATTTTAATCGGGTGGTTTTACTCTAAACGCCAAATGAAAAACTAATAAAAAGGCTGAGACGCTGTCTCAGCCTTTTTTATTATTATGAATCTTGCGTCGGCATGGCTAGTTGGGTCATGGCTTGATGCATATTGCCCACAATGCCTTCATCCGTCACCGCAATCAGAATATCGCCTGCCTGCAGGACCATTTTGCCTTTGGTGATGTATTCTTTCTCACCTCGGCGGATGGTAGCAATCAAAACATCTTCAGGCCAATGAATAGCGGCTACCTTTTGGCCCACTAAAGGACTGTCAACGAAAATTGGCACTTCAAAGGTTGTCCGTCGACCTGTCTTGGCTAGATCCTCTTGGTGCAGCATTTTTTCAGCTAATGCCTCATAAATTGGGGGCATCTTAAGAGCTTCCGCAAGAAGGAAGGCAGATAGGACCACTACCGCTAGTGGCATGAGTTGGTTGAGCCCACCCACCATTTCGCTAACTAGAAGTAAAGCCGTTAGTGGGGCTTTCCCGATAGCTGCAAAGCCCCCTGCCATAGCGAAGAAAATAAAGCAGAGTAAGAGTTCCTGATCCATGCCGGTAACATTGATAATAAACTGACCGTATAAGGCACCTACCAAGGCACCTAGAGACAAGATAGGCAGGAAAATCCCACCTGGCAGGCCAGTCCCATAAGAAACCATGGAAAATACAAAACGTACCAGAAGGATAAGAGCTAACACTAAGAGTGGCGTCTTAGTCTTAGCTAATTCTAAGATGAGCTCACCACCTCCACCTAGAATATGGGGTGCGACTAAGCCAATTGGAATAATCAGCAAGCCAGCCACAATACCATAAAATGGTGGTTTAACCCAAGGCACTAATTTTGCATAAAGCCGTGGCAAAGCAAAGGTGACGCGTTGGTAGCACCAGCCAAAAAGTGCTAAGAAAACCCCCAAGACTACCAAATAACCGTAATAGGCGACTGGGAATTTAAGATGATTGCCTAAATCAAGAGCTGGATGATTGCCAAAAGCATGAAGGGAAATAAAGTTGGCCGTCACCGTTGCCGTCAAAGTCGTCAAGGCAACAGTCGGACTGAAACTATGGTGGACCTCCTCCAAAACGAAGAGCAAGCCCGCAATAGGGGCATTAAAGGCCGCCGCTAGGCCGGCCCCTGCCCCACTGGAAATCAGGATATTTTCTTGGACACGATTGCTCTTGGCTGCCTTAGCCACCCCATGTCCAACCGCTGAACCCAGCTGAATGGATGGACCCTCGCGACCCAGGAAAAGACCGGACCCAATGGCAATACCACCCCCAACAAATTTCTTCCAGAGAATTGGCCACCAGTTGAGGGTTAGATGCCCTTGAAGTTGGAGCTCTACCTGGGGAATCCCGCTGCCCTTGATATAGGGTTCACTCCGGACAATCAACCCCAGAACATAGCCTAGGACTAGGGTCCCTGCAATATAAGGTAAAATTAGCCATGGATTAACCTGCATGGCCTGATAGGCTGACACAATCCATGACAGGACAGCACCTATCATAAAGCGGAAAGCCGACACAATACACCCCACTAGCCCCCCGACTAAGAGCCCCGCTAAGACATAGCGTGTCTTATTGCGGCGAGCCGCAAATTCTTGAAATCTCCTACGCATACTATCACCTCTTCTAGTGAATATTATAGCAAAAAATTGAGGGGCTGTGGTAAAAAATTAATTACTCATATCCAGTCCTTGGGTCACACACCAGGCTTGAACATCCTCAATCACCCCATCCGCCATCTGACGGAATTCCCAATCATCGACCTTGAGGACATAGCGATAGATGCCCTGGGCCAATTGGAAGGATAGACAGGCATCTAGCAGGGGGCTTGGCTCTTGCAGGGGCAGGATCTTGCGGTAGCCCGCTAGGAAGGCTTGGCGTTCTTCTGTGGACTTGACTTCACGTAGCCAGAGCTTCCCTAATTCACGCCAGGGAATATCGACCACAAGACGCTCAAAGTCAATGATCACCCACTCATCTCCCCTACGCTTGAGGTTACGCCAAGAGTAGTCCCCATGTAGAACAGCTTGCGGAAGACTGGCATACTCCGCATCGATTTGCTCAAAACGAGCTTGGAAAAAGTCATAGAGGGGTGCCAGCCTTGCCGCTTCAGAGCTGCCTAGTAAATCCTGGTGCCAGCTAATTATTTGCTGGCTGAGAGGCAGTTGACGCCGCAAATAATCAGCTAAAGGTGCTAGCTTCAAATGCGTTTTGGCTAAGAGCTCACCCATTTGGCCTAAGTCTTCCAGGCTTGGCGTCACCACTGGGGCTAGTTCCTGCCAGTCTTGAATGAGAACATGGCGTCCCTCTAAGACCAGATCCGCGACATACCAATCGGGCCAGATTGCCAGAAGACCTAGCTTATCCCGCTTAAACTTGTCTGCTTCGGCATAAACTTTGACAAAATAGCAACGCTGGTACTGAGGTAAGTCGGCCCGAAAAACCGCGTTAAGCGATAGATGGTCCAAGGGTGTCAAATGAGCCGACAAACAAGCCGCTAACTTAGCCTGAAATTCCGGTGTGACGGGGCCATCACTAGGCGCAAACCAATCCAGAATATCCTTTAACTGCGTCATGACGCGTTGCTGACTAGTCTCTGCTCCGATAAAGTTAATGCTTCCTACACCGGCAGCTAGCGCGCACTCAATATCTAGTTCGCGGTCACCAATATAGTAGGTTTGAGCCGGATCCAATTGATATTTATCTAAGAGATAGTGAACCCCTTGAGGGTCAGGCTTACGCTTAAAACCTGCTTCAATGGTAATGACTTCATCGAAATAGTCAGACCACCCCAATCGTTCCAGAACTTGGAAGGCTGCCTTGTCCTTATGGGTGTAGACAAAATGCCGATGGCCTGCTTGCTTCAAGCTAGCTAGTGTGGCATCCGCCCCTTCCATGGGGCCAATCTGCTCGTCCCGACCAGCGGTCGCTTGTTTAAGTCTGGCCACAAAAGGGTCGCGGTCCACCTGGCCAGAAGCCACCAGATTGGCAATGAGATCACGGATGGAATAATCAATAATATAGGATGCTACCACATCTCGGTCGAAACTGAGTCCGAAGTCGCGATAGGTTTGGGCTAGCGCCTCTAGGGTATGGGGATAGGAATTAATGAGGGTCCCGTCCAGGTCCCAGATAAAGTTGGCCATGGGCGACAACTCCTTTTCTTGAATTAAGTTATTTGCTGAATATTAAGGTGCGGCTTGCCAACTGGCCTTGAGACTAGCAATGCCAGCCTCTAGTATTTCTAACTGCAGTAGGGTCTCTTGCGGTTGAACGCGACGGGGGGCACCTTCTCTGAGCGTGGCATAGAGGGCCTGATAGACGCGGCCATAATCGCCCCTTTGGCTCTGAATGGCTTGTCGGACTAGGCGCCCCTCTTGATCCAGACTAGACAGAATGCCATAGTGCTCAGGCCTATCCAAACCAAAATCAGGCTGGTCTGGCATATAGAAGGCCTTGAGATCTTCCTCCTGGCGGTCCTTGCTTGCCTTGATAAAGGAGCCCTTACTACCATAAAGTTGGAAGGAAGGCCGTTCCTCTAGGCGGAAGTAGGAGGATTTAACAGAAACCTTGAGGGGACCATAATAGAGATCCAGGTCGAAGTAGTCATTCATCCGATTGGGGCCTAAGAGAGAGCGAACATCATAGACCACCCGGTCAGGTCGACCAAAATAGGCAATCACTTGATCTAAGGTGTGGCAGGCGTGACTGTAGAGAAAGCTTGAATTGAGAGTAAACCTATCTTGTCCTTGCGGAACTTCTGGCCGATAGTAATCAAAGTGCATTTCAACTTCCAGCAAATCACCCAACTTGCCCGACTCGATGACTGCTAGACTAGTTAGGTAGTCCGAATCATAGCGACGATTTTGATAGCACTCTAGGTGTAGGCCTAATGCTTCCGCCAGGCCAAAGAGCTCGCGCGCCTCTTGGGCGGTCGCTAAAAAGGGCTTCTCACATAAGACGTGTTTGCCTGCTAGAAGGGCCTGTTTAATATAGTCATAGTGGGAGTCTAAGGGCGTCGTGATGACCACCAAGTCCACTTCTGGGTCTGCTAAAATAGCCGCCAAGTCCTGACTATAGTGGATATCTGGGCGTTTGGGCCAAGCAAAGTTAAAATGCCGGACATAGATGCTTTTGACCCGAAACAAATGGGGCAGTTGGTCGACAAAGGGCAGATGATAGCGGTTGGTGCTCTTGCCATTGCCGATATAGGCCAGAGCGAGGGGCTGAGTGGTCATAGCATTGCCTCCTTAAGCTAGTGACGATAAAATAGTGATTGCTAGGCTAGCATAAATTACTGATTACTTCTATTATACGCAATGAGGGGGGCTATCGACAAGCGCTTTCCATTCCTGGCTCGATAGACAAAAACAAGGCCAGAGCTTGCACTCTGACCCTGTTTTCCTGGCTAGTACTCTAGCACTATACAGTACCGGTTCCATTTTAGCTTATGCGTATGAACTGCGCTCGCGCCGGCGAGCCCAGTCTGACTTAAGTAGGCCATAACGTAAATCATCGATACGGACATCATCCAACTGATGTCTGCCCCGCAAACATGCTTCTAGGGAAAAGCCACATTTGCGTAGAACCGACTGACTCTGTTCATTACTGCTATAGCAGGATGCCTCTAATTTGTAGAGATCCAGTAGGCCAAAAGCCACCTCGATAAAGGCCGAAACAGCTTCTGGTGCAATGCCCCGCCCCCAATAAGTGGGATGCAGTACATAGCCAATCTCTAAGATATCTGGCCCCAGACGATTAATAAAATCAATGGAGCCAATCACTCGGTCAATGCCCTTGAGGGTAATGCCATAACCAATCGGCACCCTGCGATAACTCATTTCTTGAGGAAAAACTTGGGTAAAGTAGGTAATTTCTTGTTCTAGACTCCGAATGCGCGGGAAACCCGCGGCCTGAGCCACGGTATCCAAATGAGCATAAGCAAACATATCTTCTGCGTCCGCCAAGGTCCGCTTGCGCAGGACTAGGCGATTGGTCTCCACGCGCGGCAAGTGGTTGTCCACCACGCCACCAAATATCTTAATCATGGTTTTCTTTGGCCTCCTTCGCCTTGCTCCTGCCAAAGTTAAATGAAATCTTGTCCCAATTCTCGTGCTTATCCTTGAGATAAGCCAAGGCTTCCTTATTCACCTCCCGTAAGTCCACTCCTTGTTGCTTGGCTGCAAAAACACAGCCACAGTAACACTGGCGATAGACATCGTATTCGCGGCACATGACGATTGAACGCTCATAGCCTTTATTTTTCTTAAAGTCACTTGGTAAGTAGTTAACATCATAGAGTTGTTGAACCTCTAGCCCCAATTCATTAATGAGCTGACTGTTTTTCTTAGGGGATAGGGTCAGAGCCGAACCAAAGTAGTCATAGCCTAATTCTTGGGCCACTTGAGCCACCCGGTCTAGTCGCATATTAAAGCAAGCCGAGCAACGCTCGCCCCCCTCTTCTTCTTCAGCCAATTGATGGAACATGACCATACGCGTAAAGACTTCTGGCCGGTATTCATCTTCAATAAAGCCAGCCTGATGACCAGTCCTTTCATTGAATTGGTCGATGAAGCGCTTCTGCTCATGGGCTCGACGCTGATACTCAGACTTAGGATGAATATTGGAGTTAGAGAAGAAGATGGTCACCTCCGCGTGCTGGCAGAGGAATTCTAGGGTGGAAGTCGAACAAGGTGCACAACAAGAATGCAAGAGAATGGTTGGCTTGTCTTCCTGGGCCTCCCATTTAACAATCATTTTGCGTAAGACCTTGTCATAGTTAATGGTCTGATTCTTCAGACGTCGTAAGACTTCTTCTGCGTTAATCTTAGCGTGCATGGCCTCATCTCCTTCCCATCTTTATCTACCTATAGTATACCATAAA
>NZ_DBHIRJ010000004.1:0-228154 GCF_057275535.1 Abiotrophia sp. | reverse complement strand
GAAAATTCTACACGTTTATGTTTAATAAGAGTTGTCATCTTAAGTCCTTTCTATTTTAGAAGTACAATTTATTATAACAGAAAATGGTATTGAAAGAAAAGGAGATGCTTAAATAACTTCATGTGGCGCGAATTGTCAAAACCTTGGAGCACATTTACCTCATGTACCAGATTACAGGCGGAGTGTTTGACGATTGATAATGAAGAATAAGATTATACAGTAGAAGTGTATGGACATACCTTAGAAGAGAAAATTTTTGAGGAATTTAATCAAATCAGAGATGTCTGGAAAGATTGCTCATAAAAAAATGTGGGGCAAATGATGGGGCAAATCAGTTATAGACAAGCAAAAAAGCCTTGTAAATCAAGGCTTTTCCTGTTGTGTTTAGATGCCCCTGCAGGCACACGGTCACGGCGCCAACGTGCCCTACGCCATCGCCCAGCCCCACCTCAAGCTGCATGAGCTACTAGAAAATCCTGGCCAGCCCGTGCAGATTCATTAGTCCGCAGGCAAAGGAAGCTAGTGGACCACTCGAAAGAGTGGACCACTGGCTCGCGACTTTTCGGAGCTTTTGATCTAGTTTCTGCCGCTTTCCGAGGAGCTCGTGCTTTTCCTAGCTTTTGACCATTTTCTGCTCGCTACCTAGCTTCTGCCCCAAACCCCAGCCCACACCACACAAAAAGCCCGCACCATAGTGCGGGCTTTTCTCTGTTTTCTTTTCCTTATTACTCTGTCACGTAGACCGGACGTAGGTTAATGGTACGGCCGAATGGCATAACTTCGAAGTTTTTCACGCGGGCTTTGAGTAGGTAAGAAGTGGCAGATTGATAGATTGGCGCAGCGACTGCGTCTTGCTTAATGCCGATGGTTTCGGCTTGGATTAAGGCTTGGCGACGCTTAGCTGGGTCGTTAGCGTATTCGTTGCGGGCTTGCTCCACTAATTTGTCGTATTCAGCATTGGAATACTTGGCGAAGTTAATGCCGCCGCCAGTTTTGTACTGCTCGATAAAGTTAAGGGCATCTTGATAGTCTGGCGCCCAAGTCCCGTAGAAGATGTCAAAGTCTGATTGACGTTGGAACTCTAGACGGTTCTTGAGGGGCACGCTGGAAATGGTCAGCTTGAGACCTGGCAAGTTGGCTTCTAATTGGGCCTGCAAGAACTCAGCTGTCCGCTTGGACAAGCCAACGTCAGAGGTTAGCAGTTGCAATTCAATGGTGTCCTTGCCTAGAGCAGCTTTGGCCTTAGCCCAGTCAGCTTGGGCCGCTTCCAAGTTATACTCTAACATTGGGCCAGCCGCTGTTTGGTAGTCCTCGCCTGCCTCGTTGACGTCGAAGTCCTTAGGCACTTGGTTGTTGAGGACCTTGGAGCCGTCTTGGATGACGGAGTCCGCATAGACTTGCTTGTCGAAAGCTTGGGCAATGGCGCGACGTAAGTCGGCATTAGCGGTCGCTTCCCGTTGGGTGTTGAAGCTGAGGTAACCGATGGTGGCTTTAGAAGCGGTATGGAAATCGTCAGCCCCAGTGTATTCTTGGACAAATTGGTCAGTCAAAGTGGTGTAGTCCAACTGGCCAGCATCGAAGAGGTCGGCACCAGTAGAGTTTTCCTTGATGACTTGAACTTGGACATCCTTAAGGTAAACGTTGGCCGCATCCCAGTAGTTGTCGTTCTTAACCAATTTCCACTCCAGGTTGGTCCCGTTCCAGTCTTGGATGGTGAAAGGCCCGTTAGTAACGACATTGTCAGCGCTGGTCCCGTACTTGTCGGCCTTGGCGCTGTGAACTGCCTTGCTGACAGGCATGTAGCGGCTACCGGACAAGAGTTTTGGCAGGTATGGCGCTGGGTATTCTAAGGTCACTTCAAGGGTCTTGTCATCTAAGGCTTTGACCCCTAATTCGGAGATTTCTTTCTCACCTTTGCGGACTGCGGCTGCGTTCTTGAAGACGTCAACCGATTGGACGCTGGCACCAGACTTAGGATCGACCAGACGTTGGTAGCTGTACTCGAAGTCGGCCGCCGTCACCGGGCTGCCGTCGCTCCATTTGAGACCGTCGCGCAAGGTAAAGGTGTAGGTCAAGCCGTCGTCAGAAACTTTGACTGATTCAGCTTGGCCGAACTCCACTTCGGTCCCGTTCTTAACCCGGTAAAGACCTTCGAAGACCTGACCGATCATGTCGGAACTTGGCACGTCATTGTAGAGGGCGCTGTCCAAAGTAGCCAGCTCCCCTTGGGTTGCGATGCTGAGCTTTTGCTCTACAGAGGCGTCAACGCCAGCTGGTTGGGCAAAGCTTGTCACAGGGCCAGCCACAAAGCTAGCCAATAAAGTCGCCACAAGGGCAGAACGTTTCAATGCTTTTAATTTCATTAAAGAACCTCCTGTCGGGTTTTCATTCTAATCATCATGAGAATATTCTAGCCCTTTTGCCGCCAATAGTCAATCATTTAGTTTCTATGACAGGTTATAGGGCTCAGCTATAGTGGAAAGAGGGCGGGGTGTGGTGGCTGTTTTGTGGCTTCTGACTAGGTTTCAGCCTTCTCTCAGGGAGCTAGTGGTCCACTCGGCAAAGTGGTCCACTGGCTCGCGGTTTTTCGGGCTTTTGACCTAGTTGCTGCCCTTTCCCGGGGAGCCAGTGGTCCACTCTCTAAAGTGGGCCACTGGCTCACGACTTTTCGGGCTTTTGACCCGGTTTCTGCCCTCTCCCAGGGAGCTAGTGGTCCACTCGCCTGAGTGGACCACTGGCTCACGACTTTTCGGGCTTTTGACCCGGTTTCTGCCCTCTCCCAGGGAGCTAGTGGTCCACTCGCCTGAGTGGGCCACTGGCTCACACTTTTTCCGGGCTTTTGGCCCTGTTTCGGACCCTTCCTAGGCAGCTAGTGGTCCACTTTGAAGAGTGGACCACTAGCTCGCGCCTTTTCGGTGCTTCTGCCCCAGTTTCCGCCTCTTCACAGGCTACTTTCTGCCTTTTTTGGGGGCTTGGGGCTCTTCCACAGAAAGCTTCCCAGCTCCCGCCACGCCACGCCACACAAAAAGCCCGGGCTAGGCCCGGGCTGTCACAATTCCTAAAATTGCTTGAAGCGGTCTTGGCGTTGGGCCAGACGCTCTTGGGCCGTTTTTTGGCCTAGTTTCTTAAATTCGCGCTTGATCAAGTGGCTTAGGCGCTCTAAGAGGACGTCATTTTCCACGGGCTTGGAGTTGTAGGTCTCAGGCACGATGCGGTCGATGACTTTCAAGTCCAAGAGTTCAGTCGCCGTCAATTTCATCATGTCGGCGGCCTTGCCGGCCTGTTTGGCGTCTTTCCATAAGATCGAAGCGAAGCCTTCAGGCGACAAGATCGAGTAAATAGCGTTCTCCAGCATCCAGACTTGGTCGGCTAGGGCCAAGGCAATGGCACCGCCGCTCCCGCCCTCACCCAGAATAATGGCGATGGTCGGTACGGTCAGTTCACTCATAAGCAGCAAGGAAGAAGCAATGGCTTCCCCGATCCCATTTTCCTCGGACTCAGGCGAACAGAAGGCGCCGGCCGTATTAATGAGGGTCAGGATTGGCCGGCCAAATTTTTCGGCCTGCTTCATCAGACGTTGGGCCTTGCGGTAGCCAGCAGGACTGGCTGAACCGAAGTTGCGCTTGATGTTTTCCTTGGTGGTCTTGCCCTTTTGAATACCGATGATGGTCATGGGCTGGTCGTCCACCAGGCCCACACCGCCCATAATGGCCGCGTCATCGCCCATAATGCGGTCACCGTGGCACTCGATAAAGTCGTCGCCACAGAGGGCGCCAATCACATCCGAGGTGGAGATACGCTTAATGTCGCGGGCTTTTTGGACAATTTGATAAGCCTTCATTCAGCCTTCCCTCCCTCGTGAATGGTCAAGAGTTGCGCCAGCATCCGCTTTTGGCGGTCGCGGGGCACGATTTGGTCGATAAAGCCGTAGCCTAGGACGGTTTCAGCCGCCTGGAAATCATCAGGCAAAGGCTTGCGCAGGGTCTGCTCGATGACCCGTTTGCCAGCAAAACCGACCGTGGCATCAGGCTCAGCCAGGATGACATCGCCTTGCATGGCGAAGCTGGCCGTAACCCCACCGGTCGTCGGATGGGTCAAGACGGCACAGTAGAAGCCGCCGGCCGCTGAATGACGGGCTACGGCTTGGCTGACCTTGGCCATTTGCATGAGGGACAGGATGCCTTCCTGCATGCGGGCCCCACCAGAAGCGATATAGAGCACTACTGGCAGGCCTTGGGCCGTCGCCAGGTCAAAAAGCTGAACCAACTTCTCCCCTACGGCCGTCCCCATGGAAGCCATGACGAAGCGGCTATCCATGACGCCTAGGGCCAAGGCATGGCCGTCCAGGCGGGCTGTCCCGGTCACGATAGCCTCCTTAAGACCAGTCGCTTCCTGCAGCTTAGCTAATTTTTCAGAATACTTAGGAAAACCCAGGGGATTGTCATTCCAGAGATCAGCGTTGATTTCTTGGAAGCTGCCCTCATCCACTAGCCAGTCAATCCGTTCCATAGCCGGAAATGGCAAATGGTGGTGGCAGTGCATACAGCAGTAGTCCTCAGGCTTCTGCTTGGTGAAGTAGACCTTGTGGCACTTAGGACAGCGGGCCATCAAATCATCTGGGATTTGGGCGACCTTATCCGAATATTTTGCTACGGCGTCCGCATTCAGTTGAATGGTTTTATTACGACGAAATAATGCCATTTACTAGGCCTCCTCTGTTGCTTCAGCCTCTTTCTGGAAGTCCAGCCAGGCTGGCATGAAGCTTTCTTCTAACCACTTGGTGTGGTAATCATCCGCTTGGATGTGGGAATCCGCCACCATGGCTTCTAGTAGTTCCACGTTGGTTACCAGTCCATCCACGGCCACTTCATAGAGGGCCCGTTCCATGAGTCGGAAGGCCGCCTCACGATTAGGTTGGTGGACAATGATTTTAGCAATCATGGAATCATAGAAAGGTGGCAAGGTGTATTGAGGATAGATTCCTGACTCCACCCGCAAGCCCATACCGCCAGACGGTAGGACTAGCTGCTTGATATGGCCAGCAGCCGGACGGAATTGGTGGAGCGGATCTTCCGCGTTCAAGCGGCACTCAATGGCAAACCCTGACAAGACAATGTCCTCTTGTTGATAAGAGAGGGGTTGGCCCATGGCGATTTTAATCTGTTCTTGGACGATATCGACCCCGGTAATCATCTCAGTCACCGGATGCTCCACTTGCAGACGGGTATTCATTTCCATGAAGTAGAACTCGCCATTATCGGCCAAGAGGAACTCGATGGTCCCGGCATTGGTATAGCCAATGGCCGAAGCTGCCTTAACGGCTGCCCCACAGATAGCCTGACGAGTGTCCTCATCTAGGCAGACAGCGGGCGCAAACTCAATGACCTTCTGGTTATTACGTTGCAGGGAGCAGTCCCGTTCACCCAAGTGGATGACATGGCCATGCTCGTCGCCCAGAAGTTGGACTTCGATATGGCGGGCTGGGTAGATGATTTTCTCGATATAGAGATCTTGGTTACCGTAGACCGACTGGGTTTCGTTCTGGGCTTGGAGGAAGAGGGCTTCAAAATCCTTAGGATCTTCCACCCGGCGCATGCCCTTTCCGCCCCCACCGTCGGCTGCCTTGATAATCAAGGGGAAGCCAATCTTTTGGGCGATGGCATGGGCTTCTTCTAAGCTATGCACCAAGCCGTCGGAACCTGGCGTGATAGGCACGCCGGCTGCCTTCATGGTGTTGCGGGCATTTTGCTTGTTCCCCATGGCTTCGATAATGTGGCTCTTAGGGCCAATGAATTTGATATTGACCTCTTCACAGAGGGCAACGAAATCGCTACGCTCGGATAAGAAGCCGTAGCCTGGGTGGATGGCGTCAGCCCCCGTCACCATGGCAGCGGACAGAATGGCCACTGGGTTGGCGTAGGAGTCTAAGCCCTTGGCAGGCCCGATACAGATGGCTTCATCCGCTAATTGGGTATGAAGGGCCTCCCGGTCTGCCTCGCTATAGACCGCCACCGACGTAATATTCATTTCGCGCAGGGCCCGAATGATTCGGACTGCAATCTCACCACGGTTGGCGACTAACACTTTTTTAAACATATTATTTTGCTCCGATAATGAAGGTCATTTCTGCTTCCGCAACTTTCTTGTCGCCAACGAAGGCTTGGCCGTAACCAATCCCTGCGTTCTTACGCAATTTAACGATGTCTACTTGGAGACGAAGCACGTCACCTGGTACTACCTTTTGACGGAATTTTACCTTGTTCAAGCCACCTAGGTAAGCGGTCTTGCCTTGGAAACCTTCCATTTGCAAGAGTGGGATAGAACCAGCTTGAGCTAAAGCTTCACAGATGAAGACACCTGGTAAAACAGGCTCGCCTGGGAAGTGACCTTGGAAGACTTGTTCGTTGATGGTCACGTTCTTACGGCAGACGATTTTTTCACCTGGAATCAATTCATCCACAGCGTCGATGAAGAAGATTGGGTAACGGTTAGGGATAATGTCCATTACTTGTTGAGCAGTTAATAAAGTCATGTTTATTCCTCTTTTCTTTGGGGGTTATGTTTCAATCGAATTAGCTAATGCGGAAGAGGGCTTGGCCGTATTCCACGATGTTTTCATTTTCAACTAAGATAGCAGAGACCACGCCGTCTTGAGGGGCCACAATCTCATTCATGAGCTTCATGGCTTCAATCAAGCAGAGGACTTGACCCTTCTTGACGCTGTCGCCTACTTGTACGTAAGGATCCGCATCAGGGTTAGCTTGCAGGTAAACCACCCCTACCATAGGGGCTGGCACGTCCTTACCAGCGGCTGCTGGCTCAGGTGTAGGAGCTACTGGCGCTTCTGCGACTTCTGGCACCGCCACAGGGGCTGGGGCCGCCAGGCTAGCTGGGGCTGTTAGGGCCGCCGATTCGGTCACATCGGTCACTACGACTGGGGCTGGCGCTGCCACTTGTGGCACTTCCTTAGCCAAGAGCAGACGCTCATTGTCATTGGTGAATTCGAAGTAGGCCAGGCTAGACTGGTCGAGTTTGTCGATTAATTTGACGAGTTCTTCATATTGCATGCTTATTTACCATCCCATCGTTTGAAGGCGAGGACCGCATTGTGACCGCCAAAGCCCAGGGAGTTAGACAGGGCAACTTGGATGTCTTGTTGGCGTCCATGGCCTGGGACATTGTCCAGGTCACAGCCTTCTTCTGGATTTTCTAGACCTAGGGTTGCTGGTACGAAACCTTCTTCCAAGGCCTTGACGCAGACAATGGCTTCTACCCCACCGGCACCACCTAAGAGGTGACCGAAGTGGCCCTTAGAGCTGGATACAGCGACCTTGTAAGCCGCATCGCCCAAAGCATACTTGATGGCTTGGGTTTCGCCCTTGTCATTGGTTGGGGTGCTGGTCCCGTGGGCATTGATGTAGTCCACGTCTTCAGCGCTGAGCCCGGCCATAGCCAAGGCTTGCTTGATACATTCACCGGCGCCAGACCCGTCTGGGGTTGGAGCGGTCATGTGGTAGGCGTCAGAGTTAGCCCCGTAACCCACTAATTCAGCATAGATGTGGGCGCCACGAGCCTGGGCAGACTCCAGGGATTCCAGGAAGAGGACACCGGCCCCTTCACCCATCACGAAGCCATCGCGGTCCTTGTCAAAAGGACGGGAAGCAGTGGCTGGGTCTTGGTTGGTGGACAAGGCCGTCAAGGCTGCGAAGCCGCCAATCCCGATTTCACAGATAGTAGCTTCTGCCCCACCTGCCAAGCAGGCATCCAAGAGGCCTGTCTTGATCTTGAGGAAGGCTTCCCCAATCGAGTTAGTCGCAGAGGCACAGGCTGTTACGATGTCCAAGCTTGGGCCCTTGATACCTAACTTCATGGAAATATTACCAGAGGCCATGTTCCCAATGGTCAGTGGCACGAAGAGTGGCGGAATACGTTTAGCGCCCTTCTCAATCATCTTACGGATGCCTTTTTCGATTTCGATTAAGCCCCCGATCCCAGAGCTGACTAAGACCCCTACCCGGTGGGCATTGTCTTCAATCTTGTAGCCTGAGTCTTCCACTGCTTCCACCGATGCCACTACGGCATATTGGGAGAAGAAGTCCATCCGTTGGGTTTCCCGACGGTCTAAGACTGGGCTTGGGTCGAAGTCTTTGACTTCAGCGGCCACAGAGACGCTAGAGCCACTGTGGTCAAATTTTGTGATAGGCGCGATACCGCCCTTGTCATGGCGCATGCTGTCCCAGAATGCGGCGACATTGTTACCAATTGGGGAGACAGTCCCCAAACCTGTTACGACAACTCGTTGCATAATTACCTCCTGTAGTGCGGGTCTAGGAATTAGACCTTAGATGTGCAAGCCACCGTTGACTTCGATGACTTGGCCTGTGATGTAGTCATTGTCGATTAAGAAGTCGACTGTTTTAGCGATATGTTCCACTTGGCCAAAGCGTTTGAGTGGGATTTGGCCTAACATAGCTTCCTTGACGCGATCCGATAATTGATCGGTCATGTCAGTTTCGATAAAGCCTGGGGCGATGGCGTTGACGGTGATGCCACGGCTAGCCACTTCGCGGGCTAGGGACTTGGTCAAGCCAATCATACCAGCCTTAGAGGCAGCATAGTTGACCTGGCCAGCATTCCCCATAACCCCAACAACGGAGGTCATGTTGATAATGCGGCCGCCCTTTTGCTTCAAGAGACGTGGAGTCAAATGACGGCACATGTTGAAGCAACCGTTCAAGTTGGTTTGGATAACTGCGTTGAAGTCTTCTTCGCTCATGCGCATAACCAAACCGTCGCGGGTAATACCGGCGTTGTTGACCAATACATCCACTTGGACGCCTTGGTCATAGAGGTCGTCCACTAATTGCTTAGCCACGTCAAATTGGCTGATGTCGCCAGTCGCTTGTAAGACTGGTTGTTCATAGCCTTCAAATTGGGCTAAGACTTCAGGGGCAATGGGACTACGGCTGTTTAAGATGACACGGTGGCCTTTAGCCGCTAAGTGGTGGGCAATGGCTAGGCCAATCCCGCGGGAGCTGCCCGTAATCAAACAGGTTAAGGTCATTTATTCTTCCTCCGTTAAAAAGTTTTTGAGGGCGTCGAGGTCTTCGACTTTGTCCAGGACTTGTACCTTGAGGGGCAGAACTTCGCGTTTGAGCAGGCCAGCTAAGGTATTGCCGGGACCGATTTGAACTAGGTGAGTCACACCTTCTTCAACCAATTTATCAATGGTTTGCTTCCAGTAAACTGGCTCAACAAGATGTCGAACAAGTACTTGGGAGAGGCTTTCAGGCTGATGAAGGTCTAGCGTGGTGTTACTGATGACGGGCACGTCCCCTTGCTTGAAGGTCACTTTTTCCAAGGCTTGGGCCATGGCTTCTTGGGCATTGGCCATCAAGGGACTATGGAAAGGTCCTTCGACTTTGAGGGGGATGACTTTCTTGTAGCCGGCAGCTTTGGCGATTTCCTTGAAGCGCTCAACCGCCGCAATGGTCCCAGCCACGATGATTTGGGCTGAAGAGTTGATATTGGCAATGTAGAGCGGCTCTTGATCGGCCACTTGGGCTACCAAGGCTTGACATTCTTCATAAGGCACACCCATAACCGCCGCCATTTGGCATGGACTGTCGCTGGCTAGGGCTTCGCATTGTCTGGACATGAGTTCGCCACGTTCCTGCAATAAGGCAAAGGCATTGGCTTGATCTAGGGCACCACTGGCAACCAGGGCGGAATATTCACCTAGGCTCAATCCGGCCATATAGCTTACAGGAGGTAACAAGTCTTGGATGCTACGGTAGATAGCTAGGCTGGTCGACGTAATGGCGACTTGGGCATAGCGGGTCTGGCCGAAGCGTTCAGGTTCTTGTTGGATCCATTCTCTTAAGGGCCAACCGGTCACAGCTTCTGCCTGCTCATAGACAGCGCTGGCTTGGGGAAATTGACGGTCGAAGTCCATTCCCATGCCCGCATAGTGGGCACCTTGGCCATTAAAGATAAGTGCTAGTTTCATACACTGACTCCTATCCTCAGTTATCGTTCGTTTTGTTTGCGTTCATAATATAAAAGGCCCGAAGGCCAGAGCTCACTCCTAAGAGGGATAAAGTCAGAGCAAGCTCTTTGGTTCGCCTACTTACCAGCTAGGGGGTGCCGGCAAGTAGGAAAGGAAATAACAATTATTGATTGACCAAGTCAAGTTTCGCTTGAATGGTCTGACGGCATTCAGCCAAGTATTCTTGGATGATGTCGTGACAGGATTGTTCCTTAGAGACCAAACCAGCAATCTGGCCGGCCATTAGGGAACCTGTCTTAACGTCACCTTCCACTACCGCACGACGGAGGGCGCCTTTGCCGATTTTGTTCAATCGTTCAAAGTCTGGCTCTGCCTTGCTGGTTTCTTCTTTTTCCGCTTGCAGGTATTCAGTGGTTAAGGCGTTACGCAAGACCCGTACTGGGTGGCCGGTAATTTGGCCGGTCACGACGGTTTCGATGTCTTTGGCCTTAATGATGGCTTGCTTGAAGTTGTCATGAGCGTTCGACTCATGCGCCACTACAAAGCGAGTCCCCACTTGAACCGCGGAAGCACCCAACATGAAGGCGGCTGCCATGGCACGTCCGTCCCCAATCCCGCCGGCAGCGATGACTGGGATATTAACGGCATCCACCACTTGTGGGACCAAGGCCATGGTGGTCAGTTTGCCGATGTGGCCCCCTGCTTCCATACCTTCGACTACCACTGCTTTGGCGCCGATGCGTTCCATACGTTTGGCCAAGGCCACAGACGCTACTACTGGAATCAGGCTAATGCCCGCTTCTTCGAAGCGCTGCATGTACTTACTTGGGTTACCTGCACCAGTGGTAATGATTTTGACGCCAGATGCGATTAAGTAGTCTACCACTTCTTCCACATGTGGGTTCAATAACATTACATTGACAGCGAAAGGTTTGTCGGTTTTGGCAAACATTGCCTCTACCTTAGCACGAACTGTGTCCACGTTGTCGTGGCCAGTCCCGATAACCCCTAAGCCGCCTGCATTTGATACCGCGCTTGCTAAATCAGCGTCTGCTACCCAAGCCATTGCGCCTTGAACAATTGGATATTCAATGTTTAATAACTCCGTAATAGCTGTTTTCATACCTTCAGTCCTAACTTTAAGAAAAATTGATTATAAAGAGTCGATGTAGTTTACTAAGTCTTGAACAGTCTTCAAGTTTTGGTCAGTGTCGATGGTGATGTCTAATTCATCTTCGATTTCGCTGATGATTTGGAATACGTCTAAGCTGTCAGCTTTCAAGTCGTTTTCGAAGTCAGTGGTTAATTGTACTTCTGCTTCGTCGATCCCTAATTGGTTTGCAATAATCGCTTGTACTTTTTCAAATGTCATAATAGTGTTCCTCCATTAAATAAATAATATTTTTTGATTCTTAGATGGAAAGGTGTAGGTGACCCCAGGCTAAGCCAGCACCGAAGCCACTTAGGATAATGGACTGCGTTCCATCCAGTCGCAATCGCCCGTCACGAACCAGTTGGTCCAGGAGAATTGGAATAGAGCCTGCTGAGGTGTTAGCCGCTTGGGCAATATTAGCAGGCACCTTGCCTTCTTCTAGGGACAACTTGTCCGCAATTAGATTTAACAAGCGTTGGTTCGCTTGGTGACAAATCAAATAGTCAATATCAAAATCATTCTGCTCAATAAAGTTTGCTAGCGTTTTGATGACGGTTCGTTTCACGAAATTGAAGACGTCACGCCCTTGCATCTGCATAGCCCACTGACCATCGGACGCTTCATGGACCTCAATGGCCGCGCCCCCTGTTCCTTGGGCAAAGAGTTGACTGGCATAGCCGCTGAGTTCTTGACCATCATGTTGAATCAGAACAGCCCCCGCCCCATCACCGAACAAGACGGCAGTGGTACGGTCTGTCAGATCTACAATCTGACTCATTTTCTCAGCACCGATGACTAGGGTGTAACCTTGGGTCTGGCTAGCTGCCAGGCGGTTGGCTACTTCCATCGCCATTACAAAACCAGAACAGGCGCCGTTGAGGTCAAAGCCCCAAGCCCCTTCCGCCCCAATCATGGCTTGCACTTGGCAGGCAATGGATGGGGTCGCAGCCTTAGCAGACATGGTTGCGACGACAATATGACGAATTTGGCTGACAATGTCAGGGGATAAATTCTTCAATAATTGCTTGGCCGCCTCACTCGCCATCATCGCGACGGTTTCGTCCTCAGCTGCGAAGTAACGTTGGTGAATTCCTGTCCGTTGGACAATCCACTCGTCACTGGATTCTAGTTGATAAGCATTGATTAATTGGTCGTTAGACCAAGCTTGTCCAGGTAAATAAGCACCTGTTGCAATAATACGACTCATCTTACTCTCCTAATCGTTGTTTAGCATTGTCCAAGAAACGATGTAAATTACGTAGGCCCTTGACTAGGGTGGCTGCCTCTTCAGGCGCCATGCCATTTAAGGTCTCAGCTACCATGTTCAAGTGGAACTTGCGGTGGATCCGATAGAGTAATTTACCCCGCTTCGTTAGCTTGAGTAGCACCACCCGGCGATCGCTGGGTGAGGACACACGCTCAACATAGCCTTTTTTTACTAAGTTTTGGATGGACACTGACAGGGTCCCCATGGTGATGGCAATTTTCTTAGCCACCTCCGAAGAGCTCAAGTTGCCGCCCAAACCAATGGCTTCAATCGTATGCATTTCCTTGATTGATAAATCCGAAAACTCACTCATCTTGAGCGAAGTTTCTTCAATTAACAGAATTTCATTAAAGATAGAGACCAAAAATTCGTTCATTTCAAAAATGGTCGAATGGTCCACTCACTATCACTCCTTTAACTTACTTTGACTATCAAACTATTTGATAATCAAAGTTTATCGAAAGTCTGCTCATCTGTCAACACATGTGCTAGGCCCTGACAGGTTTTACGAGGCGCTATCCTTGATAAATCAGCCATGGTCGCGTTTGCAGGATTTTTTATCATCTTCTTGTTGCCTTAGAGACAGAAAGTGACTGAAAAGCCCTTACCTTGGGGCTGGGCCGGGCTTAAGGGCTTGTGACTTGCAGCTAGCAATCAAAACCAGAGGAGCTAGTGGTCCACTTTCCTGAATGGACCACTGGCTCCTTTGTTTTTGCCCGAAACCAGGGGTATTCGCCGGTTTTGACTGAGCTAGTGGCCTACTTTCCAGAGTGGTCCACTGGCTCCTCAGATTTTGCCGGAAAACAGGGGAATTCGACGTTTTGCCGTGAGCTAGTGGTCCACTTTCCTGAGTACAAAAAAAGCCAGCAAGACTGGCTTGCTGGCTGGCTATAAGGCTTGCGAACTTATTGGGGCAGACGCTCCCACTTGGCCTTCACTAGGTCTCCCTGCTGGCTGTAGTGGACGCCCATGCTGGTGTCTCCCTGCTCAGGCGCCGTCCCACTAATGGCAGCTAGGACTTTACCCGAAGATAGGTCCACTAGGTACCATTGCTGGCTGGACTTGTCTTGACCGACTAGGGCCGGTTTCTGGGTCCCCTGGTCATTAAAGGCTTTCACCTGGCGCATGGCCTGGTAGTCCTTGAAATCAATGAGCTTGTCCTTAGCCCGTAGATGGAGGGCATAGCCGGACTGGGTCTGATAGAGGGTGGCAGACCGGGTCAGCGACCAAGACTGCTTAATGCCTGTCAGGCGCTCTTCTTCCCCAATCCAGAGGGTCTGATTGCCCTCTGGCCCTTCCAGTCGGCCGCTCTCCCCCATTTGATCTAGGCCGGACAAGTCCAGGCTAAAACTCGGAATGGAAATAGGGTCATAGCTAATGACGGCCAACTTGCCGACATCAACCGCTGGCTTGCGCGGCGGAACAGGATGGCTAGGTCCCGAGCCGGTAAAGCGCCCGAAGATAGCTGCCAGTAAAAAGGCAAGCCCCGCCAAGACCAAGCGCAACATAGGCCAATAAGGTAGGCGGAAGCCCTGCTTGCTCTTTCTAAGCAAATGGATCAGGCCATATTGCTGGGCCAGTTGCTTGACCCGCTTACGCTTGCGACGATTCTGGGTCAGGACTAGTCTGGTCAGGGCCCGGTCTAATGCTTCTTTCTGGCCATGCTGGCTAATTTGCGCCATGAGGGCTTGGTTGGTCAGCAGTTCTTCTAGGTCCTGGTCATCCAGGAAGCCTCTGAGCGGGGCCAAAAGCTGCTGAATGTCAACTTGATAGTCCAGGTTGAAGTCCATGGACGGTTGGTAGTCCACAGGTTCTGGGTCCTGCTCCAGCTCCTCCTGGCGGAAAAGGTCATGCTCAGGCTCTTCCAATTCAGAGAAAATGGGGTCGTCAGCCTCCAACTCGTCCAAGTCCCCCAAAGAACTATCGGACTGGCTGTCATCCCAGTTGAGGTCGCCCGATTGGCGGCGCTCTTCTGCCTGGTCCTGCCAGCTAAGGCTGCCCGTCTGGCGTCTGTCCTCGGCCTGGTCCTGCCAGCTCAGGCTACCCGACTGGCGACCTTCCTCAGCTTGGTCCCGCCAGCTAAAGCTGCCCGATTGGCGACCTTCCTCAGCTTGGTCCTGCCAGCTTAAATGACCGTCGCTGACTGGCTCCTGGTCTTGCGGTGCTGACCAGGACAGGGTCTGGCTGCTGGTGCTGTCCCGAGGCCCCTGATTGGCATCCGACCAATCTAAGCTGCTTTCAGAGCTAGGCTCCGTTTGCTTAGGTGCTTGCCATTGGGACTTGGTCTGGCCACTTGGGCCGGCCGACTGGCTAGGCTTTTGGTCGGTTGACTGGCCAGACTTTTGGTCAGCCGACTGGGCTGGCCACTGATCTGACGGCTTGGCCTTAGACTGCTGGCTGGCATGAGTGGACTGGTGGCCGGCTTTGCTAGTGGCGCTAGGGCCACTGCTTGCTGACTGGTCGCCTAAGAAAGCCGCTCCTGCTCCCCTGCTTTCTTGGGCAGCTAAGTCAGTCGCCCGCTTGAGGGCCTCTTGGTAGGCTGCCTGCAGGGCCTGGAATTCTTCGGGATGGTCCTCTGGGTGGTAGAGCTTAACTTGTTGGGCGTAGGCCCGCTTAATGGCCTTCTTATCCGCAGTTGGCCCGCTTAGCCCTAAGACTTGCCAGGGCGTCTTAGCCATGGGCATCCTCCCCTTCCTCAGTTTCACTATCCTCATTGAGGAATTCCATGACGGTCCGGTCTAGTTCGGCTTCTAGCTCTTGGTCCCAATCCGAATCCTGATCCCAGTCAGACTCCACATCCCGGAAGATATCGCCCATGCCGGCATCCAAGCCCCACTCTAGGTGGTCGAGGTAGTCATTGGTTGAATCCAGCAACTGCCGCTTCTTGAGCAGGTTGTTCTGATAACGGGCAAAGAGCCGGGAGAAACGCATAAGGGTCAGTTGCAAGGCTTGTTGTTGGTCCAGACTCAACTCTTGGTAAAGACGCAGGGCACGTTCAAAGAGGGCATCCCGCTCTGGTTGGCTAGCCAATTGCAGGGCCAGCTCCTTGATTTCCTTATGGGCCGTATCAGTGGCATCTACCGCTACCAGGCTCTTGTTAGGGCCCAGCTTGTAGGTCTTAACTTCGTCGGTGGCCACGGTCTTGATTTCCACATAGAGGATAGAGTTGATGTCATAGGAATAAGTGACCGCAAAGGACTGGTCGTCAACATTGCTAGGCACTGGTAACTGAACCGAGCCCAAGAAGAGATTGTCCTTGGCATACATGGCTTCCCCCTGGTAGACCTTGAATCGAATGGTCGGCTGATCCTTGTGGACCGGCGAATAGATCTGGGTCTTGCTGCTAGGCAGAACGGAGTTACGCGCAATCAGGACGTCGGACAAATCCTTGTCCTCATCCACATAGTTGTGAACCGAAGTAGACAGGGAGAAAGGACAAATGTCGGTCACCACCAAGTCCTTGACCTCTTGGGCCCGGGTCTTGATACCGATATACTGACCTAAACCAAGGGCCACTAACTCGTCCATCTTCTGACCGCTAACGACTGGCAGGTTAAGTAGGCGTTTGAGGTAGTCATTGACCACCGGCATGTAGGAAGAACCCCCAACCAAGATCAGGCGATCTAGTTCGCCCGCGCCAAACTTACTTTCCACAATGGCCTTGCGGATGACCTCCCGCATGCGTTTGAAGAGGGGCTGGCTGATTTCAGCCAATAATTCATTGGTAATCTTATATTCATGGGACTTGCCTTCCAGTTGAACCTGCATATTGACTGACTCAAATTCAGACAATTGCTTCTTGACCCGCTCGGCCGCCAAGAGCAGAGAGTTGCGGGTCCGGCGATTGAGGGCTTCAAAGTTAGTCCCAGCCTTGCGGCAAACATATTGGGCAATCAGTCGGTCGAAGTCGCTACCGCCCAGGTGGTTATCCCCGGCAATGGCCGCAATGGAGATGACATTTTCGAAGCAGTCCACCACGGACACGTCCAGGGTCCCGCCCCCAAAGTCGAAGACCACGAAGGTCTCGAAGTCATCTGCCTCGTGACAGGCAATGGCTGCAGCAGATGGCTCATTAATGAGACGTTCTACCTTGAGACCTAGCAATTCGCCCGCCTTCTTAGTGGCTTGGCGTTGCTCCGCGTTGAAGTAAGCCGGCACACTAATGACCAGCTCGGTCACCGTCTGACCTAGAAAGGCCTCGGCGTCTGCCACCAACTGCTTGAGGACGCAGGCCGACAATTCTTCCGGCTGGAAGGCCCGTTTGGACAAGGTAATTTGGCGGTTGGCCCCCATATGGAGCTTGAAGAGTTGGGCGGTGTCTTGGGGATGGGTTACTAATTTCTCCCGGGCAATCTTACCCACTTGGATTTCCGACCCGTCATAGTAGACCACACTCGGGGTCAAATATTCCCCAAAACTATTGGGAATCATGCGAACTTGCCCTTCACTATAGGCCACCGCCAAGCTGTTGGTGGTACCTAAGTCAATACCGATAACTGTCATAATACTTACTCCTTTTCACGCGATTGGAATCTGGCCAGCAAAGTCCCCACAAGGTAGGGAACTAAGGTCAGGGCCATGACCCACCAGATAATATTGGGCACCTGCCAGAAGGCCCCTTGATAGAGTCGCCAAGCCACCAGCAAGGCCGAGACGCTGATCAGGTAGCTGGCCTGGTTAATCAAGTAGCGCCCTGCTGGCTTCTTGGTCGGGTCTAGTTTGGCGTTGACATATAAATAGATGCTAGTTAATAAAAAGATAGAGAAGTTGGGCTGGTTCATACGCAAGAACCAGGCAACCAGGCTGATTAAGACCAGGGCGGCCAAAATCAGATAGAGGACGGGTTGGCCCGCATCATAGACCTGATTTTTGAAGTGAAAGGCCCCCATGCCTAAGCCTCGCTGGGCCAAGAGTAGGACCGCCACTAGTACCATCAGCAGACCAAAGGTCCAGCCAAAGGCCGGCAGCCAGCTCTCTTGCCAGACCGCCAAGGCCCCCAAGACTAGGGTGACCAGATAGAGACCGGCCAAGGGCAGACTGGACAGGGCCAGGTAGCGATAGCCTCGGCCATCCAAGTAATGAGGGAAGTGGCCCCAGTTGTTGACCGTACTATACTGGAGCTCAAAGCAGTAGCAGACTAAGGTGTTGCTAGCCACCAAGGGCAGCCAGACGGCATAGGCTTGGGGCCAAATCATAATCCCTATCCAGATCAAGATCTGTAAGCCAAAGCAAGCCAGACTACCAAAGGTCGTAATCAGACCCGCTAACAACATGCGGCGATTAGTTGGATACCAGGACTGACCCACTAGCTCCTGCCAGCGCTGATTGACCCGCTGGTCAAGGGCTTGGGTCAGGTCCGGGTCGCCCTTGAGGCTGGGAACATAGCCTAGCAAGGTATAGAGGACCCGTTTATTTTCTAAGCTTTCCAGGGGCAGGGCTTGTAGGGCCAGCAGGAAGTCTTCCTGGGGCACCTGCCAGTCCTTATTGGCTTGGTCGACTAGGAGTTGCTGCCAGGCTGGCCAGTCATTAAATTGCTGCTTGACCCCGGCCAAATTCTGGGCCAGCCGATTATGAGCTACCTGCTGGCTGAATTGGCCCGACAGGCCTGACGCCATCCAGGCTTCTAAGTCAAAGTCGGTCCAGTCTGTCCCCTTCTCTTCAGAGTGGTCATCTAGGTCATTAAACAAGCTAGCGATGTCCTGGCTGGCGCCCCGCTGGCTGAGGGCCCATTGATAGGCCGCCTCTAGTTGGGCCAGAGCCTGGGCATCCTCCTGCCACTCCTCATAGCGTTGACGATAGGCTGCCTCTAGGACCGCCTCATCCTCTGTGGGACCCTCTAGGCCCAATATTTCATATGCTAACATGTCTGTCGCCCCCTCCGTCGCGCGGTCATTTGTTCCTGCTTGATTTTCGTGCTTCTATTGTACTACAGATTGAGGCCAGTTGAAAGTTAGGGCCTTTTCTTGGGCAAGGACGGCATGGGTCTGCTATACTAGAGCTAAGAATCCATAAGGAGGGATTAGTATGGTATTAGGCAATTTATTCCAAGGCCTATCCGGCAATATGAGTGAGGTCTCCAAGGAAAGTTTGGCCAAGGACTACGGCCACCTCTTGATTGAAAAGGAAGAAATCCAGGCGGGTTATGCCCTCATTCGGGACCTGGTCATCTTCACCAATATCCGCATCCTCTTTGTCGACCGCCAAGGCACCACGGGCAAGAAGGCCCGCTATAAGACCATCTTCCTCATGAACATTATTAATGTTGAACTGGAAACGGCTGGCGCCATGCTGGATGACAGCGAACTGACCATTGAATACCTGGACAACATCCGCCTCAAGGCCCACAGCGAAAGCCGCCAGACCCTGACCCTAGAATTCCCCAAACGCTATGACATGGGCCCCCTCTATACCATGTTAATGAAACTGGCCTATGAGAACCGGCTAAGGGCGAATGGGTAGAGATTAGACATATAGTAACTAATCAACTATTATTTAGCAAGTCAGTGCCAAAAACTGGAAATAGGTCATCATTATAAGGGACTTATTTTCGGTTTTTGCCCTGTTATAAAATGAAGTGCAACAAAAAAGACATGTTCATCTGATATACTAGAGTTGCGAAAATCAGTATAAAGGAAGATGAGCATGTCCACTAATTATTCTGCCACAAATCAATCTTACAAACACTTATCTGAAGCTGAGCGAGGGGAAATAAAAATTTTCCAAACTATTTAGAAAAACATCTAAATAGTTCTTGTATATAGAATGGAAAGGTGTATAATGCTATTTAGAAAAACACCTAAATAGAAAGTGAAGTATATCAATATGTCAAATAAGAGAACAATCCTTCTTTTTGTGGTCTTGGCTTACGGCCTTGCTTGGATAATATGGTTGGCACTATGGCTAAGTGGTGTCGGTCTTAATTCTCCATGGAATCAGCTTGCTAGTACTGTGGCCATGTGGATGCCTGCGCTTGCAGTCTTTATTTTAGGGAAAATCACGAATCAACCTAGTGGAATCAAATCTAAATTAGTCGTGAATCTCAAGAGGAACTGGCGCTTTTACTTACTAGCTATCTGGTTACCAGCAGTCATCAGTTTTTTAGGAGCAGGACTTTATTTTCTTGTATTTCCTAGCAATTTCAGCCTTGGTTTGGAATCTATTCAAGCCATCTTACAAGAAAAAGGTGTTTCTCAATCAACCATTCCCTTATCTTCCTTGGCCTTGATTCAAATCCTAGCTAGTTTGACCTACGCTCCTTTTCTTAATAGTTTCTTCGCATTGGGAGAGGAAATTGGTTGGCGTGGCTATCTTTACCCAGCTCTAAGAGAACGCTTTTCAATAGTCCAGACTCATGTCTTGCTTGGTCTCATTTGGAGTCTTTGGCATCTACCAATCAATTTGCAAGGCTATAATTATGGACTATCTTATTTTGCTTATCCTGTTTTGGGAGTTGTCGCCATGTTTCTATTTTGTTTTAGCCTAGGAATATTGTTAAGCTGGTTGTTGGCAAAGACAGGCTCTATCTGGGCTTCAGCACTATTTCATGGGGCAATCAATGCAACTGCAGGTCTTGGGTTACTCTTTCAATTACCAGGAGAAAAAGTTTCAGGCCTCTTGATTTTAGGCCCGTCACCGGCTGGAATGCTATCAGTTCTACCATGCTTATTCCTAGCCTTGCTAATATTACAAAGGGAAAGGAAGAACCATGAGTTTTGCAAATAGCTTTAAAGCCTTATCTCACCCAGTTAGGAGAGAGATTTTGAATTTACTCAAAACAGGTAGATTATCTGCAGGAGAAATTGCCAGTTATTTCGAGTTGACGGGTGCAACGATTTCACATCATCTTACGATTTTGAAAGCAGCTGATTTGATTCATGAAATGAAAGAGAAAAACTTTATTTACTATGAGTTAAATACATCGGTTTTAGAGGATATAATGGTTTGGTTAGCAGATCTGAAAGGAAATCATTTTGATGAAGATAAAAATCAATAAGAAATTGGTATTATTTACGAGCATTCTCATCCTACTACCTTCCCTTGTAGGTTGTGTTTTCTGGTATCAATTACCAGAGGAGATGCCCACTCATTTTAACCTACTGGGTCAAGCAGATGGCTACAATCATAAAATGTTTGCTATCTTTGGATTACCAACTCTCATGCTTTTGATGCATTGGTTGCTTCTATTTATAATGATTAAGGATCCTAAATCTAGCAATATCAGTTCAAAAATACAACTTTTGATTTACTGGATTATTCCTTTTGTATCTTGTCTATCAATGATTTCTATCTTCGGAGAATCTTTGGGTTATTCCATGATGAGTGGGCTACTAGCTCAGATTTTTATGGGAGTCGTGATGCTTGTAATTGGAAATTATCTACCAAAAACACACCGAAATTATATAATCGGTATTCGACTACCGTGGACCTTGGAGAATGATGAAAACTGGAGAAAAACGCATCGCCTAGCTGGAAAAATTTGGGTATTAGGAGGATTGTTATTGTTTCTAAATTCCTTTGTGCAACTATATGTTTACTGGGTATTCTTCTTGACACTTTTCTTTGTAGTGATAATTCCTAGTGTCTATTCTTATCAATTATCAAAATTAGAATCTTGAAACAGGTATTTGAGTCATTAGTTAGAGATGTTGGTCTGATATGCGTAATTCCCCAGCGTATGGTTTGAAAAATCAAGTTCATTCCTTTTTAAAAAAGAATGATTTACAAAAAGAAAAAAATGAATAAAATGTTACTCATATAAACCTCTTTATCGCAGAGTGCGACAATGGTGCTTTGCTCACCTATTTCTACATTGACAGAATAGAAGTTGATAGCAAACAGATTGAATTGGGCATGGATGGTTCTCTCTATGTTCCAGATACAAAAGCAAATGTTGGCAAGCATAAAGTACACGCCGTCCAATATAAGGATAACGATAAAGCAAAAGGTCTGGTCTTTAATAGGGTCCATGAATTTGAGATTAAAGAAAAATAAAGGAACCCCACTAGCCTTTGTTAGCTAGTGGGGTTCCTTTCATTCTCATGCTGTGTAATTTTTGTGCACACCAATTGACACATGCAATATCATTTGCAGACAAAAAGCCCGTCTTATCGGGCTTTTTGATTACGTATAATCGTATCCATACATCCCAGGAGGGATTCGAACCCCCGACCGTTCGCTTAGAAGGCGAATGCTCTATCCAGCTGAGCTACTGAGACATGCTGTATTCGCAAGTCGAATACCTATCTATTTTACGGCATGGGACAGGCTTTGTCAAGGTCTGTCTGGCCTGGACAGGCCCCTTTTCTTGAGCGATTCATAGCCTCTATTTTGAGAGTGGACGCCCCGCCCTTCTTGACCAGTTGGCTTCCCCTGCACCCACCTTGAGCCGGGTCAGCCTCCCCTCCTCAGCCAGCTCCCAAGTCCAAAGCCCCAGCCCACACAAAAAGAGACCAGGACCGCCGTCCTAGTCTCCTAATTCTTAGCTTATTATGCTTGGCCAGTTGCCTTAGCAACGGCTTCAGCTACCAAGGCTTCTACTTCATCAACAGTGGTGCACTCCTTGATGGCTTTGTCAGCCAAGGCTTTCATTTCTTGAGAGTCCAACTTGGTTAAGAGGGAACGCGTCTTCAAGATCGAAGTCGCTGACATAGAGAACTCGTCTAAGCCCATCCCTAAGAGGAGTGGCACAGCCGTTTGGTCCCCAGCCATTTCCCCACACATACCAGTCCATTTGCCTTCAGCATGCGATGCGTCGATGACGTGCTTGATCAAGGTCAAGATGGATGGGTTGTAAGGTTGGTAGAGGTAAGAGACTTGCTCGTTCATCCGGTCCGCCGCCATGGTGTATTGGATCAAGTCGTTGGTCCCGATAGAGAAGAAGTCTACTTCCTTAGCAAATTGATGAGCCAAGACAGCCGCAGCAGGAATCTCAATCATGATCCCGACTTGGATGCCGTCAGCTACTGCCACGCCTTCAGCGACTAATTCAGCCTTGACTTCTTCGTAGAAGGACTTAGCTGAACGGAATTCGCTCAAGGTCGCGATCATTGGGAACATAATCCGTAGGTTGCCGTGAACAGACGCGCGTAAGAGAGCCCGCAATTGGGTCTTGAACATGTCGCGTTGATCCAAGGAAATCCGGATTGCCCGGTAACCCAAGAATGGGTTCATTTCGTGTGGTAATTCCAAGTATGGTAACTCTTTGTCACCACCGATATCCATGGTACGTACCACTACTGGCTTGCCAGCCATTGATTCCAATACGGCCTTGTAAGCTTCGTATTGTTCATCTTCAGTTGGGAAATCAGCAGAGTCCATGTAGAGGAACTCAGTCCGGTAGAGACCGACTGCTTCCCCACCGTTAGCCAAGACACCGGCTACGTCTTTTGGCGTCCCGATGTTGGCAGCCAATTCCACGTGTTTGCCGTCTTTGGTTACGGATGGTGCAGAGACCAGTTTCTCCCATTCTGCTTTTTGGTCAGCGAAGGCTTGGGCTTTTTGGCGGTATTCCGCTACTTCCGCTTCGCTAGGGTTAACAAGTACTTTACCTTCTAAGGCGTCGACGATCAGTAAGTCGCCATCCTTAACCACATGGGTTACTTCCTTGGTCCCGACAATGGCAGGAATTTCCAAAGAGCGCGCCATAATGGCTGAGTGGGAGGTGCGTCCGCCAATATTTGTTACAAAGGCCCGAACGTATTTCTTGTTCAATTGCGCCGTGTCACTTGGAGTCAAGTCATGGGCAATGACAATGGCTTCTTCAGAGATAGTAGCTGGACTTGGTAACTTAACGCCTAAGAGAGCGGCAAGTACGCGTTCAGATACGTCTTTGATGTCGGCTGCACGCTCTTGCATGTATGGGTTGTCTTCCATTGATTTGAACAATTGGATGAACATGCCGCTTACATCACGCAAGGCTGCTTCCGCATTTACCTTTTCGTTACGGATAGTATTTTTGATTTGGTCAGTTAATTCTGGGTCGCCTAATACCAACAAGTGAGCTTCAAAGACCTGTGCCTCGTGTTCGCCTAAAGCGTCTAATGCCAAGTCACGAATGGCTGTGATCTCTTCTTTGGCTTGAGCCAAGGCAGCATCCAAACGCGCAACTTCGGCGTCAGTGTCTGCTACGGCTACTCGCTCAAAGCTCAAATCTGGCTCCGTTAATAAATAAGCAGGAGCGATGGCAATCCCATCACTCGCTGCAATACCCGCTAAGTATGTCATTACTCAGCCAAGCCTTCTTTTTTCATAGTTTCAGTTACAGCTTCAAGCGCTTCTTTTTCGTCAGCACCTTCTGCCGTAATGGTTACGTCAGCGCCTTGGCCTACGCCTAATGACATAACACCCATGATGGATTTCAAGTTAACAGATTTACCTTTGTATTCTAAGTTTAAATCAGCAGAGAATTTGCTTGCAGTTTGTACCAACAAAGTCGCTGGACGTGCGTGAATCCCTGTTTCAGCTACAACGTGAAATTCTTTCTTTTCCATATCAAAAAAACTCCTTTGAAAAAATAGTTTAGAAGATGAGGATGTAATGGCGATTACATCTCTTCACGTACTAGGATAACATTTTTTTCCCGATAGAACAACCGTCTAGCATGAAAAAATGACCCTAAAGACGAAAATTTTTTAAACGCTTTCCTAATTTGGCCCCATCCTAGTCGCTTTTTATCATGAAAATGTCTCTTTGCGGTTTTTTTCTAGAAATTCCCCTATATTTTTGGTTTGAAAAGGCTTATAATAGAATAAAGGAGGGTCTCGTATGAAAATGATTGACGTCACCAATAGTCATTATGACTTGGTCACTAAACAGCTAGAATGTTCGGACGCATCCATTGTTAAGGTCTACACCCTGGGCCCCACAACCGTCTTCTATTCAGCTGCCCCAACCCACAAGAACATCATCGTCATCAATAAGAACCGCCCTGTGCGCGCCAAGGAAATTGATTTTGCCATTGCCAAGCTCTTCCAGCAAAACAACCGCGACAATGTCGAAATCCTAGAGGCCCACAACTTTGTCGAGTTAGAACTCCGCCTATAAGCAGGCGGTTTTTTTCTTATATAAAATAAAAAAATAAGAGACTGAAAGGCCAACTTTCAGTCTCTTTTGCTTCTATTATTTTTCTTTGAGCAGCTGGCGAATGTCTTCTAACGAAGTCCGGCGCAAGAGACGGCCGTTCTCGAAGACTGGCAGCAGCAAGTTGTCGCAGCCTGCCAAGCTTTCGCGGGTATGGCCGTCTTCGTAGGTCAGCTGGCCTTGGTCATTGCGGTAAACCCGCACCCGGCCCTTTTGCGACTTCTTGGTGCCGCCCTTGTCGGTCTTAGGCGCCTTGAAGATGGCCTTTTCCTGACCGTCGATGACCACTGAGGTCGCCTTAAGGGCGAAGCCGAAGGAGTCCCGGGTCATGGATTGATAGGAGCGGCTACCAATGCCGAAGACCACGTTGGAGCTAGCAAAGCCCTTAGCTGCCAAACGCTCTAAGATCAGTTGGGCCCTTTCCAGGGTAATGGAATCACCATAGATAGCCCCGATATGCGGATCCAGCACCTTGTAGCCCAAGTCATTGACCTGGCCGCCAAAAGTATCCCAGAGACACTCAATCAGACCCTTTTCTTCTGGCGTTTGGCCCTTGCCAAATTCTTGGACCGTCCCGCAGAGGATGTCTTCTGGCACGCCAGAGTCAGGTCGGATGACCAGGCGGCCCTCACGTTCCAGAATGACTGACTTAAGGGCTGGCAGGTATTCCCCTACCACGCGCCAGAAGTCCCAGCTATCACTCACCACGCTGACAAAGCCCTTAGGATAGACATCTGTCAGCAGGTGGCGGAAGAGTTCTTGCTCGCTATCCTCGCCATAGGCACACATGACGCTGTGCTCAGTGGCCGGAATACTCATAATAATCGGTGCCTTTTCACAGTCAGCCTCATAGTATTCTTCATGGAAGCAACCGGCTGGAATGGTGTCGGAACCCAAGAAGCTGAGCAAATGGGCCGCGCCTGAGACGGTCGAGGTCATTTCAGAACTCATGCCCCGCATACCGAAGTCATGGGCTTGGAAGTCCACGCCTTCAACCCCACCTGTAGTTTGCAGGCTGAAGCTCTCCAGAATCCGGCGGTAGCCATCGGCTACCGTGGCGCTAGTCATCGGCAACCAAAGGGTGTTGAGCATGGTGGTTTCTAGGTAGCTAGACAACCAGAAGAAGTCCGGATGGGTATTCTCGATGGTCAAGACTGGCACCTTGATAGGCGCCCGACTCCCCTCAGCTAGGGCAGAAATTTTAATAGGCAGATAGCCCAGGTCATGCAGGGCCTCCAAGTGGGCCACGGGGACAGGGTCCAAGCCTAGGGAATGCTTAACGAAGCGTTGATAGTCGGCGATGACTTGACGCTTAGGCTTTTGGAAGAAGCCCTCGTTGAAGCGTCGGATCAAGTATTCCTTGATATAGTATTGGATCCCGAAGACCACCACATGTTGGCTAAATTGAGCCCGTTCATTGGAACGTGGGGTCAAGACTGAGTAGACATATTCGGTCTTGGCTGGGTATTGTTCCCGGTGGGAGAGTTTGTAGAAATCTGCTAAGAGGGTAACTGGCGTATTTATGGGCCTGGCTCCTTTCCATGAGCAAGTGATTAGAGTAATTTTTTCAATTCAATATCTGGATACTTGTCCTTGAACCAATTTTCAGCAAAGGCGTTCTCGAACAAGAAGACCGGCTGACCGAAGCGGTCCTTAGCCAAGAGGTTACGGCTGGAAGACATGTTAGGGTTGAGGTCCTTCTCGTCAATCCAACGGGCAATCTTGTTGCCAATTGGGGTCATGTCCACTTCCGCATTGTACTCATGCAGGAGGCGGTACTGGAAGACTTCAAATTGTAGCTGACCGACCGCCCCGATAATGTATTCTTCGGTATGGTAGGTCTTGTAGAGCTGGATGGCCCCTTCTTGGACCAGCTGCTCAATCCCCTTGTGGAAAGACTTCTGCTTCATGACGTTCTTAGGTGTTACCTTCATGAAGAGTTCCGGTGTAAACTGTGGCAGTGGCTTGAATTGCAGACCGGCATTACCCGTGTAGAGGGTGTCGCCAATCTGTAGGTTGCCTGTATCGTAGAGACCAATAATGTCCCCGGCAACGGCTTCTTGCACTTCTTCCCGGGTATCGGCCATGAATTGTGTGGTGTGGGCCATGCGGATGGTCCGCTTGGTCCGATTGAGGGTCACGTTCATGCCCTGCTCGAATTTACCGGAGCAGATACGGACAAAGGCTATCCGGTCACGGTGGGCTGGGTTCATGTTGGCCTGAATCTTGAAGATAAAGCCAGTAAAGCGTTCATCGGTTGGCTGGACCACTACTTCTCCTTCGGCTTCTACGGCCGCTGGCGCTGGCGCCAAATCCACAAAGGCATCGAAGAAGGTTTGGACCCCGAAGCCTGTTAGGGCTGAACCGAAGAAGACAGGCGTCAACTTACCCCGGTTAATGAGCTCACGGTCGAAGGCATTACCCGCTTCTAACAAGAGCTGGGCATCTTCCATGGCTTGAGAATAGATAGAGGATTGCTTGAAGGCATGGTCGCCTTGGGCTTCCCCGTCTTCATCTAGAGGAATATAGCTGTCCTCTTCCCCGTCCAGACCGCGTAGTTCCACTCGGTTATTGTAGAGGTCGTAGAGGCCTAGCAAGTTTTTCCCCATACCCATTGGCCAGTTCATAGGATAGGCATCAATGCCTAGGACTTCTTCCAGTTCCGCCACCAATTCTAGGGGCTCACGACCGTCCCGGTCCAACTTGTTCATGAAGGTGAAGATGGGGATACCACGCATGGAGCAGACTTCGAAGAGTTTCTTGGTCTGAGGCTCAATCCCCTTCCCTGAGTCCACCACCATGACCGCGGCATCCACCGCCATCAGGGTCCGGTAGGTATCTTCCGAGAAGTCCTCGTGCCCTGGCGTATCCAGAATATTGACTTGATAGCCATCATAGTCCACCTGCATAACCGAAGAGGTAACGGAGATACCCCGTTGCTTTTCGATTTCCATCCAGTCGGACTTGGCGAATTTCTTAGACTGCTTCCCCTTGGCCTTGACCGTCCCGGCTTCCCGGATGGCTCCCGAGAAGAGCAGGAGTTGCTCGGTGATGGTCGTCTTCCCCGCGTCCGGGTGAGAAATAATGGCAAAGGTCCGGCGCTTGGCTACTTGACTTGTTAAACTCATGTTATGCTCCTTCTTAGTAAGCAAAAGCCCGTGGTTGGTTGACACGGGACTTGAGGCTTATGATCGTTTCTTCTTGTTGTGTTTGGGTTTAAAAGGGACGAGCTTGCGGTCAGCGTCGCTGACTGAGCTGGAGGACTCTTCCCCTACGGGCGCTTCTTCATAGACTTGATCAGACCCGACAACTTTCTTGACTGCTTGGAACTGAGAGGAGGCGTCGTCCTCCTGGTCATGCTTATCTTTGGCAGATGTTGATGAAGCGTTCGATTGGGGCGCCTCTTGATTAGGCTCGACCGTCATCACTTCCTGGATTAATTTCTTCAATTCTTGCTTCTCTTCTTCGGTCAGGCTGCCGTCTTGTAAGAGGTGGCTTAAATCTTCCCGACCCTTAAGGCTAAAGCCCTCGTCGGCCACATATTCCTTAAGCTGTATATTGAAGCGATTGACTTCCTTCTCTGGATAGAGGGCATCAAAGTCAGTGTCTTTGAGGATGGCTTCATACTGTGACAAAATAGTCATCATTTGGGCCTTCATCTCATTGAGCTGGTCCTTAAGTTGGGCCCCGCCTTCCACCAAATCATGGCTGTAGGCGGCGAACTCTTCCTTGTATTGGACCACTTGTTGGTTGGTCTGATCGACTAGGCGTTGGGCCTCTTCCGTCGATTCTTGGACAATCTGGTTACCTGTGCGGCGGGCATCCACAATCCCATCCTTAAGGGCTTGTTCCATGTCCTGATATTTGACCATGTCTGCTTGCAACTTGGTCACTTGTGCTTGGATGTCAGCGACTTGCTTTTCGAGCTCACTGATGCGCTGATCCTTGGATTCAATGACGCGTTCTACCTGACTACGGTTGTAGCCGAAGAAGCTTAATCCAATATGGGTTACTTGACTCATATGGGTCACCTTTCTACTCATTCTAACTGTCCCTATTAGTTTATCAAAAAAACGGCGCCTTGGCATCCCTTTTTTGATAATTTTTCACTTATTTTGCCCCTAAATGAAAGGCCTGGGCGATATTGACCGGCGTCTGGCTGTTAAGCAAGACTAGCAACTTGATACGAGCCTTGACCCCGCTCAAGCCCTGGGTGAAGATGACCCCGGCTTGGCGCAGCTGCTTGCCGCCCCCTTCATAGTCGTAAACATCTTCCGTAATGCCGTTGAAGGCCCGTGACACCATAACTACTGGCAGGCCAGCTGCCAAGACCTTATGAAGGCCAGGCAAGGCCGCCGGTGGCAGGTTGCCTGCCCCTAGCCCTTCAATGACCAGGCCGCTATAGGCGCCTGAGTCCACAATGTGGTCAAACAAATCAGCCGTCATGCCCGAGTAGGCCTTGAGTAGGGCTACTTGCTTGGTCAGGGCCTGGAGCTCATAGTGCTCGCTATGCAGTAACTTCTGGAAGTAGAGGACCTGGTTCTTAGACACAATCCCATTAGGGCCAAAGGTTGGCGTCTGGAAGGTGGCCACATTGGTGGTGTGGGTCTTGGTCACATAGGTAGCCGTGTGAATTTCCTCGTTCATGACCACCATGACCCCTTTGCCCCGCGACTGGTCGGCGACGGCAGTGACAATGGCCGACCGCAAATTGGCTAGGCCATCCGAGCCCATCTCATTGCTGGAACGCATGGCCCCGGTAATGATGACCGGGATGTCCAGATCCAGGGTCAACTCCAGGAAATAGGCCGTCTCTTCCAGGGTGTCGGTCCCGTGGGTGATGACCACCCCGTCAAACTCCTCCTGGTGGGCTTCAATCCAGTTTTTCAGCTCCAACATATGTTGGGGCGTCACATGGGGTGACGGCAGGTGGAAGAAGTCAATGATGCTTAAGTCAGCCAAAGAACGGAAGAGATTGCCTTCCTGGCTGAGCGGATTGGTGGAAGATGGGGAGACCTTACCAGTAGTCTGGTCCTCACTCATGGAGATAGTTCCCCCTGTGTTTAAAGTGGCAATCCGTTTCATCTCTTGCCTCCCTCCTTTGGCTCTAATCGGCTATACAATACTTGCACCCCTTATTGTAACATGAATACCCCCCAGTGTCTGTAACAAATTCCCTACAAATGGCCGACTTAAGCCTGCAAAAAAGAGGCCCTGGGGCCTCTTTTAGGTGTGCTTCAATTGGCTTAACTAGGAAAAGAGTTAGCACGAGCCAGCCAAGCTAGTTAACCCAAACCAGTCAGGCTAGTAAGTCCAAGCCAAGCGAGCTAGTTAGCCCGAGTCAACCCAGCTAGTTACCCGAAGCCAACTGGAGCAGATAGTCCAAGTAGTTGCCCTGATGGGACTGGAGCTTTTGTCTGATGCTGGCCACTTGATCCGGCTGATCCGTGATGATGGCATCGACCGGTTTTTGCAGGTATTTGCGGATTTTCTCATTATCATTAATGGTCCAGACATAGACGGCCTTGCCCTGGTCGTGGGCCTGGTCAGCCAAGTAGTCCTGATAGGAGAAGTCTTCGATGACGAAGAAGTCTACCTGATTGTCGCCAAAGCCCCCTAGCTGGATGGGAATGACATAGCCGGTCTCGATTTCTGGCGCCAGTCGCTCAATTTCTTCCATGACCTTGAGGTCTAAGGACATGGTCTTGTAGTGGGTCTCCACACCCAGCTGGCGCATCTTGTCGATAAAGATTTGAGCGTAATTGTCAGGCTCGCCCCCGTGAGGCTTGAGCTCGACTAGGAGCTTGACGCCCAGTTCTTTGGCCCGTTTGACATAGGCGTCAAAGGAAGGAATGGTGGCCTCCAGGCCGTCCTGGTGCACGGTCAGGCCCTCCACTTCCGCCAGCGTCATGTCCTGAACCCGGCGGTCAATGCCAGCCAGACGCTTGAGGTTATAGTCGTGCATGACCACAAACTGCAAATCCTTGGTCAGTAGAATATCCATCTCTACTTGGTCCACCCCTTGGGCAGCCGCCGCTTCCAGGGCTGGGATAGTATTCTCCACTCCCTCGGCCACATAGCCCCGATGGGCCACGACTTGCTGCTTGCTGTTAAGACCGCCAGAAAAGACTTCAAAGGCAGCCGACCCATAGGCCATGGCTCCCAGCAAGGCTAGCAGCAGATAGAAGCGCCAACCGCGTTTGCCCTTGGCCTGGGCTAGCAAGTAAGGCTGACTTTCCAAAGGCCGCCCCAAGAAAATCAAGAGAATGGACATGACGCCCACCTTGGTGAAGAGACCAAAGGCAAAGTTGACGCCCCGATAGAGGGTCAGGACGCCGGCCTGGAACCAGAGATTATCGCCCTTTGTATTGATTAGGAAGGCTAGGCTGGCACCTAGAATAATAAATAGAAAGCCCAAGATAGCCAGGATTACTTCAAAGCCCAGCAAGGCGCCCACTAGCTTGCGCTTGCCCTGGCGCGTGGCCTGCCAACTCATTTTAAGCGATTGGGAGAAGGCCTGGTCGCCAATGACCATGAGGGGAACCGTGTAAATCAGACGCAGGTTGAGATAGGATAGGACTAGAAAAACCAGCCCCACCATAACCGTCCCCATGGGGGTCTTCATCAATTCACCCGTGATGAATTCCGGCACATAAATGCCCTCCGTCAGACTGGACTCGAGGACCAAGCCACTGACTGGCAAGGTAATCAGTAAATAGCCAAAAAAACTAACAAAGTCCAACCCAGTCAAGGATTTGAGCCGGCCCAGGGAATGGGTCAGCAAGCCTCGATAGGACAGGCGTTTGCCCTGGCGACAGGCATCAATCACATATGCTATGGCCGACAGTTCCAGGTAGAAGAGCAAGGCAAAGACCGCCCCCAGGACCAGCAGAATACCAATAGAGAGCGGGTTAGCCAGCAGATGACTAATATTGTTCTTATCCAGATTGGTCTGGTCGGCTGCTATCAGAGCCAGCCGGAAGAGATAGACCAGCAGCCCGGCCCCTAGCCCACTGACTAGGAATTGTAGGGCCGTCCCCATGGACAGTAGGACCAAGGCATGGCGCCTAATCAAACTTAGGGTCTGACGGATGGGTTGGGGTTTGTGGTGTGTATGGGTAGGTGACATAAGGTTTCCTCATTATCTTAATCTAAACTTGTCCAGTCCCGAGGACTGGGTCTCGTTTAGACTAACATAAAAGTGATAAAAATCATAGGGCCATTAGCCAAAAAATAAGCACAAAAAAGGAGCCCAAGCTCGGGGCTTCAGCTCCAAAAATTTCTATTAGCCCAAGTAAGCCTTCATGGTCCACAAGTGCTTGTCGTAGACAGCCTTCATACCAATCAAGAGGTCTTGGCTGACTTCGTCGATGTCAGAACGAATGGCAGCTTCCAATTGAGTACGGAAGAGCTCGAAGTCGGCAACTGTTTCTTCGACCATTTGACGACCTGTTTTTTCAGTCGTGTATGGCGCTTCCTTGATGGTTGCCAAGGCTAAGAATTCACCTAAAGTTGAAACTGGCTTGCCGCCAATCATGAGGATGCGTTCGGCTACTTCGTCAAATTGTTCGTGAACTTCGTTATATTGCGTTTCGAAAAGTTCGTGCAATTTGTAAAAGTCTTGGCCTTTTACATAGAAGTGGTGTTGATGCAATTTCGCATATAAAACACCTAAGTTGGCTGTGATTTCGTTAAGACGTTGAACGGTTGACATAATCAAACACTCCTTTACTTTTTTGATAGGATGACCCTATCTCTATCTACCATTATAGACCTCTTAGATAGTAAAGCAAGGAATATGCACTTTTTATTGAGAATTATATAAACTTAGGTTTTGTTATTAAAACAAGAGACTAAGCAAAGCCAAGAAAGGCAGCCCGCCCTGTTTGACTAGAATGGCCTTGTCGCTAGTGACTGCCCCATAGGCCGCCACCACCAGAATGTTGATAAGTAAGACTAGGGCCAACTCCTTAGGCGCCGAGGCAAAGTAAGCCGCATAGAGCAAGGCCGCGCCAATAAAGCCGTTGTAGACCCCTTGATTTTTCATGAGGGTATTGAACTTGGGCTCTGCCAGCTGCTCCCGACTAATAGAGAAAACCCGGCTGGTAGCTTGCGAAGTCGTCGCCACCGTCTCCAGATACATAATATAGAAGAAAAGCAAGGCCGATAAAGTAATAAGAATCTTTGAAATAATGGACATAGTGTTGCTCCTTTAAGTTGCTTGGTTAGTAACCTTGTCAGTATAAAAAGGGAGCCCCTAACTTGTCAAGCCTTGGGCTCGGGGCCGGAGCTTCTGCCTTGCTAGTGGACCACTAGCTCTGCCTCTTTCCTCAGTTTCCAGCCTTTTCGCCTAGCCAGTGGGCCACTCTCAAAAGTGGTCCACTAGCTCTCCCATTTTTCCAGGTTTCCGGCCCTTTCTCGGCCTTTTCGCCTCAGCTAGTGGGCCACTCTCAAAAGTAGTCCACTGGCTCTGCCTCTTCCCCTGGTTTCCGGCCCTTTCCCAGCCTTTCAGACCTAGCCAGTGGACCACTCTGGAGAGTGGACCACTGGCTCTCAGCGTCGGGCATTCTGTCTAGGCTCCCTTCCCCAAACCCAAGAAAAAAGACCAGCCCCATAGAGCTAGTCTTCCTCCTTAACCCAACTACTTAGTAGCCAGGACATATTTAGTTTGCGCCAATGCTTCTTGCAAGCTGGCTTGGTCAACTTGACCGGTGACGGTCACGCTTTTGCTGGCTAGGTCGGTGGTGACGGCTTGGACGCCGGCTACCTGGCTAAGTAGGTTCTCAATATTCTTGGCACAGCCACCACATTTCATGGCTTCTACTAGATAAGTTTTTTCCATTATAATCTCTCCTTTTTCACTTAAGCCTTAAAACGACGCAGTCGCAAGGCATTGACAATGACGGAGACGGAGCTGAAGCTCATGGCCGCGCCTGCCAACATGGGGTTGAGGAGCGGCCCACCAAAGAGGTGCAAGATCCCCATGGCTACCGGGATGCCTAACACATTGTAGGCAAAGGCCCAAAATAAATTCTCCTTAATATTGCGGATGGTGGCCTGACTGAGCTTGATGGCGGTCGCCACGCTGGTCAGGTCAGAGCCCATGAGGACCATGTCAGCCGACTCAATGGCCACGTCCGTCCCCCGGCCAATGGCCAAGCCCACATCTGCCTGGGCCAGGGCAGGCGCATCATTGATGCCGTCCCCTACCATGGCTACCTTGAGTCCCTTAGCCTGCAAATCAGCCACTACCTGGGCCTTGTCCGCAGGCAGAACGTCGCTAATAACCTGGTCAATGCCAGCTTCTGCAGCCAAAGCCTGCGCTGTCTTGGCATTGTCGCCCGTCAGCATAATGACTTGCAAGCCCATGGCCTTGAGGCGGCGGACAGCCTCCGGACTAGTCTCCTTAAGCGGGTCGGCTACCGCAATCAGGCCTAGGAGCTCATGCTCATTAGCCACATAAATTGGCGTCTTACCCCCAGCCGCCAAAGCCGCCGCCTGCTCTTCTGCCTGACCCAAATCCAGCCCCTGCTCTTGCATGAGCCGTCGGTTGCCCAGGTAATAAGTCGCCTGATCTAGCCGGACTTGAATCCCCGACCCGGTCAGAGATTGGAAGTCAGTCACTTCAGGCAAAGCCAGCTCCCGCTCACGGGCACCGGCCACAATGGCCTGACCCAGTGGGTGCTCAGAGTTAACTTCAGCCGCAGCTGCCAAGGCCAGTAACTGATCTGGCGTCCAGCCTGTCAGAGGCAGCACATCGGTCACTTGGGGTTGGCCCTGGGTCAGGGTACCCGTCTTATCCAAGACTACGGCGTCCACTTGGTGGGCCATTTCCAGGGCGGTCCCGGACTTAATCAGAATGCCCTGCTCGGCCCCTTTACCAGTCCCCACCATAATGGCGGTTGGAGTGGCCAGACCCAACGCACATGGGCAAGCAATCACGAGGACTGCAATACTAATGGTCAAGGCAAAGCCCCAGGACTGGCCGCCAATCAGGTACCAGGCCAGACCAGCCACTAGAGCCAAGGTCATCACTACCGGCACGAAGACAGCCGAAACCCGGTCAGCCAATTGGGCAATAGGGGCCTTAGAGCCTTGCGCTGCTTGGACCAAATGAATAATCTGCGCCAAGGTGGTGTCTTGGCCCACTTTATTGGTTTCAACAATTAAAGACCCTTGCTGGTTGAGGCTAGCGCCCACCACTTGGTCGCCTACCTTTTTAGCAACCGGCAGGCTCTCACCGGTCAACATGGACTCGTCCACCCAGGATTGGCCCTCCACTACCCGGCCGTCGACCGGAATCTTTTGTCCAGGTCGCACCCGAACTAGGTCGCCCACTTGGACTTGTTCCAGTGGCAGGGTCACTTCCTGGCCTTCTCGTAAGACCTGAGCCTCTTGAGGAGCCAGCTTAATCAGGGCCTGAATGGCGGCTGAGGTCTGGCCCTTGGACCGGGCTTCGAAATATTTACCTAGTGTCACCAGGGTCAGGATGACGCCGGCTGACTCATAATAGAGGGACATGGCCGCATGGTGGTTGCCCAACCAGACCTGAATACTACTATAGAGGCTATAGGCTACCGCCGCGCTAGTTCCCAGGGCCACCAGAGAATCCATATTAGGATGGCCCTTGACCAAATGCTTGAAGCCATTTAGGAAGAAGGACCGCCCCAGCCAGAGAATAGGCAGGGTCAAGGCCAGCTGCAGACTAACAAAGAGCTGGCCACCCCCGCGATGGCTGAGCCAAGTTGGTAGGGTCAGGCCTACCATTTCGGCCATGGCTAGACAGAGCAGTGGCAAGGCGAAAATAGCCGACAGCCAGAAACGACGCCAGAGGGCTGCTTGGTGGCTAGCCTTGGCTTGGGCCGCCTGATCCGCCTCTTGCTGGATTTGGGCTTGGCTAGCTCCAGCTTGATCTGCTAGGACCTGGGCTTGATAGCCGGCCTCTGCCACGGTTTGGCAAATTATTTCTTCATTAATAGCGCCTAGCTGGTAGGTCACCGACAGGACTTCAGTGGCCAGATTGACGCTAGCCGCGCTGACTTCTGGCAGGCTGCCGACTGCAGACTCAATATTGGCCGCGCAAGAGGCACAGGACATGCCTGTCAGGGCGAAGTTTTGCGTCACTTGGGGCAGGACCAAATCATAACCGGCCGCCTGGACCGCTGCCTGCAAGTCTAGGGGGCTGACACTCCCTTCTGTCTCCAGGCTGACTTTTTCAGTTGCTAAATTCACTTGTGCTGACTTGACACCCGTTACGGCCTGCAGGGCCACTTCCACTGCATGGGCACAAGAAGCGCAAGACAAGCCTTGAACCGCATATTCTTGTGACATGGTCATCACCTTCCTTAATCTCATTTTTAGGATTACAAGTGTAATCCTCATTTATAGTATAACACCTTAGATTACATTTGTAAACCCCTCTTTTTTCTCAGACTTAAGACCGATTTTACTCTTTATGACAGAATATCCCTTGACGCATTATACTATGCGTTGTATAGTATAGGTGTAGAAAGGAAGAACGCCTATGGAAGCTCAACTCAAGCGTGGCCTTTTGGAAGTCTGTGTATTGGCCGCCCTGCGCCAAGAAGACTCCTATGGCTATAAAATTGTCAAAGATGTGTCGGAATACATTCCGATCTCCGAATCCACCCTCTACCCCATCCTCAAGCGACTGGAAGCCAACCAGGCGGTGGCTGCCTACTCGATTGAGCATAAGGGACGCCTACGCAAGTACTACCGCCTGACCCATGTCGGCCACAGTCAAATCCAGAACTTTCTCCAGGACTGGGACGCCGTCATGAAAGCCTACCACTTTATCCTAGGAGATGATCGACATGAATAGATACGACTTCAAACACCAACTAGCCGGGCGCTTGGCTGACCTGCCCGACGAAGAACTGGCCACCACCCTGTCCTTCTTCGATGAGATGATTGATGACCGCCTAGACGAGGGCATGACTGAGGAGCAAGCCGTAGCTGACTTGGGTGACTTAGATGAAATTGCTAACCGGATTCTAGCGGAAATATCACCCTTTGAGCGGGTCAAGCAAAAACTCAAACCCAAACGCCCTATTTCGGGTGGCCAATGGGTCTTGATTGCCCTGACCTTCCCCATCTGGTTGCCACTTATTATAACGGTCGGCGCTATAGGCTTTGCCTTGGTATTGGTGATGGCATCCCTACTTTTCGCCTTTTATGCCATGGTCTTTGCCTTTATCATCGGTGGGGCTTTCCTGGTAGTGACCAGCCCCTTCACCTCCGGTTTCAACCTGATTAATGCCCTCTTCAACTTCGGGGCAGGTCTTTCCCTAGTCGGTCTAGGCCTCCTATTCTTGCCATGGGCCCAACGTGGCTTCCGCAATCTCAACCATCGACTGCGCTGGATTCACTCTCGTCGTGACTAGACTCACCTAGAAAGGAGCTTATTTATGAAAAACCTGACCAAAACCGCCATTATTCTCATTATATTAGGCATGATGTCCATTGGGACGGCCTTCGCCCTATCGGGTGGGGACCTGTCACGCTTCAATATGGCAGGAAGCCCAGAGAACAAACAATACCAAGCCTCAGCTAGCGATGTGACTGAGTTGGTCGTCAAGGCTTCGATTGCGGATGTGACCGTCACAGGCACTGACCAATCCGACATCAAGATTGACTACACCGAAGACCGCAGCGTCAACTATAACATCAAGCAAGAAGGCTCTCGCCTGATTATGCAATCCAAGGGCCAGTTCTTCTTCTTCAATTTCTGGTCCTTCAACCCCTTCGGTATCTTCAATTCCCACAAGATTAACATTACCCTTCCTAAGGAGCTGGCCGCCAAAGTGGACATCAAGTCTTCGACTGGATCCATCACCGTCAGCGACCTTAACCTCAAGGACAACCTCAAGCTCGACGACTCGACTGGCGACATCCAGCTAGAAAAGGTTAAGGCTAGCAAGGATATTAACGTCTCTGCCTCAACGGGTAAGATTAGCCTTGACCAGGTTTCCGGCCAAAACTTTGACCTATCTGCTTCAACGGGTGATATCCGCACCAAGCAAACCCAGGCTAGTGGTACGACCTTCAAGGCCAATAGTTCAACTGGGGAAGTAGATATTCAGGACTTGAATGACGTGCCAGACATTGAACTTTCCTCTTCAACGGGTGATATTAAGGCCACGATTCAAGGCAAACGCAAGGACTATCAAATCGACACCAAGACCATGGGCAACAAAACCCAAGAAAACGAAGGCGCCAGCAAGAAAGTCAAGGCCCACTCGTCAACTGGCAATGTTAACGTCCAATTCTCGGAATAAGCGATAGAAAAAGAGGCCCTCGGGCCTCTTTTTTGTGCCTTGTTCTGGCTTGGCCACGGCGGCTGCTCTAGGCAAAGTTAGACCCTTGCGGCGGACCGGCTCCAGCCAGCCTGCGGCTGTCTTCCGCCTTGGCGGTCTATGGTGGCCTAAGTCGCTACGCTCCAAGGCCACTCATACGCCCGCCATCCTAATGCCACAAGGGCTACTTTGCCCCGCAGCCGCCTTGCCAAGCCTAGGAAGCGAAAAAGTTTTGTGTTGCCAACAAGATTTATCTGTCTATCTGACTTCAAATCTTATTTTTCTAAAGAATTTAGCGAAAATACCTACTCACATCCACTCTATTAATCCCCAAAGTAGGCTTTTAGAAGTGCTACTTGTTCTTGATCTAGCATCTCTTGCCCGTCTATCAGTTTATTTAGGGCTTCAAGGGACACACCAGAAGTATCACTCAGCCGCTTGAGGTAGTCCGTCCCTTTGCTTTGTAGTTTTATCCGAATCAATTCCGCATAGTAGTCATTGGTCACTTTAAGGACGGTAGCCTCATCCCGAATGTCGAGGGTATCACTCAGCAAATCAAAAACCGTCTGCAAATTCAAGAGGCCCGCTAAGTTACGAATGACCTGCTTAATTTGGCGCAAGATATAATCATTTTCAACAAACATGACGCTTCCTCCTTTTGGCTGATAACTCTACTTACATCCTTATTATAGCCCTCTAAACCGAAAATAAATAGGCCTACTTCATTTAAATACAGGCTTTGCCGACTAATTCGTCACCCTACCTTCAACACCAACTTAAGGAAATCGGGGCGGCCAAAGACTTGCGCCAGGGGCCCAAGAGATGACTAGCGTATTAGAGGCCCTTGGAGCGAAGCGACTTAGGGACTCAATAGCTAGGCAAGGCGAGAGACTGGCGGGCCAGGCTCGAACCGGTCCAGCCCCAGGCCAAGTCTTTGGCTTGAGCCCCAATTTCCTAGTCATAGTCCCCAGCCATGGCCAGGTCGGGTGCGGGCAAAGTGGGCCTTGTGGCCTCTAGGATGGCGGACGCATGAGTGGCCTTGGAGCGGAGCGACTTAGGCCACCATAGACCGCCAAGGCGGAAGACAGCCGCAGGCTGGCTGGAGCCGGTCCCGCCACAAGGGCTCCACTTTGCCTAAGTACCCGACCTGACCAAGGCGAACCGAGGCAGACACAAAAAAGACAGAGGTCCTTCAGACCTCTGTCCTCCACTAGCTATAGCTTGTCTTATTTACCGAATGACTTAACGCGATCTTGGTCAGCCATGTATTCTTTGTCGCCAGCTGGCGCTACCACGCTACCGAATGGTGCTTGGGCACGTAATTTCCAAGTAGATGGGATATTGTATTTAGCGGCTACCTTTTCGTCTACTAATGGGTTGTAGTGTTGCACGTTCATGCCGATGTTTTGTTCAGCCAATGCCAACCATACTGCGTATAAGTTGATCCCGTGGGCTTGTTCTGACCAGATTGGGAAGTTGTCAGCGTAGAGTGGGAAGTTAGCTTGTAAGCCTTCTACGACTTCTTGGTCTTCGAAGAAGAGGATGGTCCCAGCCCCTGCTGCAAAACCTGCTAAACGACCCTTAGTCCCTTCAAAAGCTTCCGCTGGCGTTACCTTTTCAAGTTCGCTGTAAGCAATCTCGTTCCAGAAGTCTTCAGACTCTTTGCCGAATAAGATGACGGCACGGCTAGATTGAGAGTTGAAAGCAGATGGTGCTTCCTTCATGGCTTTTTCTACGATTTCAACTAGGGCGTCGTTAGAAACTGGCAGCTCCTTACCGAGTGCGTAAACTGAACGACGTTTTGCTTGTAATTGGTTAAAGTTTGACATATTAATTACCTCTATTCTTTCTATTTTTTATATTCTAATCCCCAAGGGATAGTTAATTTACTTATATTATTGGGCGCTTTGCGCAATGGCCTTTTCTAAATCTTCCACCACATCTTGCATGGTGATGCGCTTGAGTTCATTTTCCATGGCCGCTTGGATCTGTATCAATTTGCCATCCACCGCTTGGTGAATATTGCGGCCTACCGGACAGTCCTGATGTGGGTTAGGATGGAAATTGAAGAGCCCATCCTTGTCAACACTGTCTACCGTGACATAGATATCATAAAAAGTGATGGCATCCAGGGGCTTGGCCAAGCGTGATCCCCCACTACCTTGACGCGACTCGATAATGCCAGCCGCCTTCAAGCCGGATAGGACCGACCGCACGACCACGGGGTTGACCTGAATGCTCTCCGCTAGGAAGTTACTGGTCACGCGCTGCTGGTCTTGTCTCAAATAGATGACGGCCAATGAATGGATTGCAATGGTAAAGCGACTTGATATTTGCATAGACTCACATCCTATTTCTTACTTTCTTACCATGGTTGTGACGACTTAAGGCTGCTTAAGCAACCGTCTGCCTGGTTTACCATTGGCTACTGGGACAAGTCTTAGTCTACCCTCCTTTATTGTCAAATGCTAACTTGTAACTTTCCGCGTTACAAGTTTATACTTAAATCTTAACACCCTCTCTTTTAGTTGTCAACCCCATTGACTTAAAATTTTTTAGGGCTTATTTTTCCTTGATATAGCGGCATTCTTAGCCAATTTGACTTAGCCAGAGCGAGTGCGGGGGCAAAAGATTTTGAGTCCTGCACCTTAGCCCCTCCAATTTGCCCTAACCATAAACACGAACGAAGCCATTTTTCTTGGCCCCGGCCATTCGTTTTTTTAGCCACAAGGCCTGACATTTCTGTTATAATCATAGCAGAAGCCCCTTGCAAGGGCTGGCCATTACCAAGCATTCTAGGAGGACCGCTAATCCATGACCCATCTATCTGATATTGAAATTGCCAACTCTGTTACCCCTCGCCCCATCGAAGACATCGCTGCTTCAGTGGGCTTAAAACCCCAAAATCTCTTCCGCTACGGCCATCACATTGCCAAAGTGGACCTGGCTTCCCTGCCCAAAGAAGCAAGCAAGCCTGGCAAACTAGTCCTAGTGACTGCCATCACCCCTACGCCTGCCGGCGAAGGTAAGACCACGACCTCAGTAGGTCTGGCTGATGCCCTGACCCTGATTGGCAAGAAGGCTGCCATCGCCCTGCGCGAACCGTCCCTTGGCCCAGTCTTTGGGGTCAAAGGGGGCGCCGCTGGGGGTGGCTATGCCCAAGTCATCCCTATGGAAGATATCAACCTGCACTTTACCGGGGACTTCCATGCCATCGGCGCAGCCAACAACCTGCTGGCAGCCATGCTGGACAACCACATCCACCACGGCAATGCCCTAGGCATCGACAGCCGTCGCATCACCTGGAAACGGGTGGTCGACATGAACGACCGCCAGTTGCGTCATATCGTCAACGGCCTACAAGGCAAGATTAACGGTGTACCGCGCGAAGACGGCTACGACATCACGGTAGCCTCTGAAATCATGGCGGTCCTCTGCTTGGCGACCAGCCTGTCCGACCTCAAAGAGCGCCTGGCCCGCATCATCGTGGCCTATACCTTCGACGGCCGCCCCGTGACGGCCGCTGATCTCAAGGCTGAGGGCGCCATGGCCACCCTGCTCAAGAACGCCATCAACCCTAACCTGGTTCAAACCCTGGAAGGCACTCCTGCCTTTGTCCACGGCGGGCCATTCGCTAACATCGCCCACGGCTGTAACTCGGTCCTAGCCACCAAGCTAGCCCTAGGCCAAGCCGATTATGTGGTCACCGAAGCTGGCTTCGGCGCTGACCTAGGGGCAGAGAAATTCTTAGACATTAAGTGCCGCCTGGCTGACTTAGAGCCTGACGCAGTTGTGCTAGTTGCCACCATCCGGGCCCTCAAGATGCACGGCGGCGTGCCTAAGACCGACTTAGGTCCTGAAAACGTGGCGGCCGTCAAGGCTGGCTTGCCTAACTTGGACAAGCACTTGGCTACCATCCAAGAAGCCTTTGGCCTGCCAGTGGTTGTGGCCATCAACAAGTTCCCAACCGACACCGAGGCTGAACTGGAGGCCGTCTACCAAGCCTGCCAAGCCCGTGGCGTGGACGTATCCATCTCCGATGTTTGGGGCCAAGGCGGGGCCGGCGGTCGCGATTTGGCTGAGAAAGTAGTGGCTCTGACGGAGGCTCCTAAGGACTTCCGCTACATCTACGACCTGGAAGATTCCATCCAAGACAAGATCACCCAAATCGTCCAAAAGGTCTACGGTGGCGCAGGCATCAGCCTGACCCCAGCGGCCAAGCGTGAACTCAAGGAGCTGGAAGACCTGGGATTCGGTCAGCTGCCAATCTGTATGGCCAAGACCCAGTACTCCTTCTCCGACAATGCTAGCCTGATTGGGGCACCTAAGGACTTCACTGTCACCATTAAGAAACTCAAGGTCTCTGCCGGCGCAGGCTTCATCGTGGCCTTGACTGGTGACATCATGACCATGCCAGGCCTGCCTAAATCCCCTGCCGCTGAACGTATCGACATCGATGCCGACGGTAAGGTGACTGGCCTCTTCTAATCTAATCTACAACAAGCAAAGAGCCCCTGCCAGATGGCAGAGGCTCTCTTTATTTATCTTGTAAACTTGGCAAATAATGCAGCAAGGCATGTGCCACGCCGTCTTCTTCATTGGTTAGGGTCACATAGTCAGCCTGGGCCTTAATGGCCTCACTGGCATTGGCCATGACCACCGCCTGGCCTACTACCTGGAACATGGCCAGGTCATTGGTCCCATCGCCAAAGGCCATGAGTTCCTGGCGGGTCAAGCCTTCTCGCTCCTGGATATACTGGATACCCAGGGATTTCTGGGCCAGGTGCGGCGTGACTTCCAGATAAGGAATGCTGGTCTGGTAGAGACCGATTTCGGCTTCTGGATAGGCTGCTGGCAGATAGGCTTTGATCGCTTCCATGAGATCATGGTCGAAGGTTACTAGCATGAGCTTGAAAACCTTGCGCCAAGGGGACTGGAAGAAGTCCTCATAGTCCACCAGGACATAGTCCAGACCGGTCAGGTCCTGCTCGTGGGCCACACAGGCATCATAGCGGTCCACAAACCAGGTCTGGTCGTCGAAGACACTGATGCTGAGGTCGGGATAACGGCCTCTTAAGTCCAGGACCAGGGTCTTAGCTAATTCATATTCCATCCGGACCTCATGAATGACCTGGTAGCCCTCAGGGCTGGCCTGGAAAATATAGCCCCCATTGAAGCCCACATGGACATCATGCAGGCCCAGCTGGTCGATAGCTTCCCACATTTCCATAGGCGATCGGGCCGAGACCAGGGTCAGGGGCAGGCCAACTTGACGAATGACCTGGGCCGTCTCCGGGCTAATGCGGCCGTCCTCCCGCAGAATGGTTCCGTCCATATCAGAAAAAAGATGTTTAATCATGGTAGACTCCTTTGTGATTGGCCTAGGTTGGTACCTACTAATACTCCGCCTTGGCAAAGTATTCCTTGAGCTCGTCAATGGCGATTTCCAAGTCTACTTCTTCTGCCCTCTTGGGCAGGCGTAATTCTAGGACTTGCCAGTTAGCCAGGGACACAATCAGATAGCGAGTCTTCTGCAGTCGGCCCCACCAGTTGCGTTGGTGGCGTCTGGACTCAGCTGGCCGCATATTCTGGTCGGGCTCTTCCCAGTTAATATCGAAATCCATGGTCAGAATATCATTGAAATGCCAGACCTCTAGTCCATCGCCCCAGAAGATTAGGTGGTTCTGATAGACCATGCAGGTAATCTCGGGCCACTCCCGGTCAGGCTGGAAGTCATCGCTTTCCACTTGGGGATAGTTTTGGACTAGGTAGTGCCAACGTTCCTTATTGTGGCGGCGAATGAGCCAGCATTGGCGGATTAGCCAGAGCAAGCGGGCTATTAGAGGCGCAGCAAATAATATCAGTGCAACTCTAAAAATATACATAAAAAGTAGGCTTGCTAGGCAACGGGCAATGGCCCCATAGCGAGAGCGAAGGCCTAGGCCATAGATGCGATGCCTCGGAAAATGGCTATTAGGCAGGGACCTTGGTGGGGTAGCTTTTTGCGACATGGTTTACTCCTTGATTTGACAATCTAATGCTAAGCGCTCTTCTAAATAAGCGATCTTAGCGAAGTCTTTATGATTATTTTGATCATTACGATAGGAATCCTGGGAGGAAGCCCGGTAGATGGCCAGATACTGGCTCATGGTAGGTAAATAAAAGCGGACCCCCTGACAGTCTTCCAGGGGCAGGTCCTCCAAGGCCACGCCGGCAAAGTCTGGCAAAGTATCCAGAGCGCCAAACTCTACTGAGCCGGCAGGCCCTTGGAATTCATGCTCGTGTCGGTCTACCAAGACATAGCCTAGATCCTCCATCAGGCCTTCAAGCAGCTCAAAGTCATAAATACGTAAGTGGTCAGGCGCCTCCCACCCCCGCGGGTCACCCGGCACATGGATGTCCAGGTCGCGCGCCTGCCAGGATCGGCCCGTCCGGACTTCCAGACCGACTGAGCCCATTAAGAGTGGCACAAGGCCCCGCTCATTAAGGGCTCTAGCAATGCTTAAAAAGGCTTCAAATAAGGGACTTGTCATCAACTAACTTGGCTCCCTTCTTAGAGGCTGGCCGCTTGGGCTTGAATTCTATCTAGGAAGGCCGCAATTTTCTCAGGCTTTCTGCCACGCACATAGGCTAATTGGCTTTGTTGAACTGGCTTAATGCCCACCATGCGCAGAATATGGCGAGCTAAAACGCGACCATAATCCTGCATGAAGAGGCGGGCGAAGAAGCCTACTGTATCGTGAGTGGTAATGACCCATCCCGTTCGCCCCTTAAGCAGGGCTTGAGGGATTGGATTATCACTATAATCGTAGGCAAAGCCCTTAACCAAAACGCGATCAACAAAGCCCTTGAGTATAGCAGGCATGCCGCCCCACCAAATAGGATAGATGAAGATTAGATGGTCAGCCCAAGTCACCAAGTCGCGATAAGGAGCCATTTGAGGGTCCTTGTCTAAATCGCGACGTTTATGGTCTTGGTCAAAGACTAGGCAGGGATCAAAGCCCTTTTCCTTATGCTCCTGGTAGAGATCCAGGGTCTTGACCTCATGGCGGCCATCCAGCCCAGCCTGCACTCGGGCTAGAATCTGAGCATTGAGACCTTGATGGTTTGGGTAGGCATAAACAATTAAGACTTTCATAGTGATTACCTCCTTATAATCTATGCGGTATTAGTCGGCTTGCTCCTCCTCAGCTAAGAGGCGTTGGAAGCCATACTCGTAGAGGTAGCTAGCCAGACGGGTCAGGGCGACAGGACGCTGGGCAATTTCGGCCTGAACCCGGACCATGGCATCCACTGAGACCTGTAATCTCAACATGGCCTGACGATAGCGCCAGTGGTTGTAGACATTCATCGCGACTAGGAAGACTAAGCAGAGCGAGGTCAAGTTCCAGACAAACTGGTCTGGCCTTAGGGCCAAAAGCCCCGTCAGCATGGTCCTCAAGAAAGGCCAAGCCTGGTCCAAATGACCATTCAAGAATGTTACCACTAGGACCAAGAGCACGAAGCCCAAGACAAAGAGCAGACCATCTTGTAAGGTATCAAGCAGAGCCAGCAGGGACTGGACGATTTTCTTAGCGGTCAGACCACTTAGGTCCTGTTTAATCAGCTCCTGGTAGCGATCGTAGTCGCGCTCAGTCAGGTCAGCCTCTTCCCGCTCCAGCTGAAGGACCAGCTTGTCCCTGTCCTCTGGACTCAGTTTCCTAACATTGCTTGGCTCCATCTTAACACCTCCTTGATAGCTCTATTATAGCACAAAGGCAATTGACCCCCAAGTCCTCCCCCTTATCCTTGATTTATGAGCCCAGAATCATTAAAATGATAGATGAATAGTATACTGTAAAGGATTTGACTGCGATTATGCAACTGCTTGAAGGCGTCTATGCCCCCCACCAACACAAACGACTCAAAGACATCCTCTTCCTGGTCATCGGCATCCTACTTTTTAGTGTCTATGCCGGCCTGCTAGTTCCTTATAACGGGATCGGGGCCAGTGGCACTATCGGGATTGGGCTGATTATGCAGAAGTATTTCGGCATTCCCATCGGGACCACCCAATTAGCCCTCAACGTCCCCCTCTTCTACATTGCCTACAAGTATATCGGCAAGCAATTTCTCCTACTAACCGGGGCCACTATCTTCGCCTCCTCCTTCCTCATTAACAACCTGCCTAATATGGTAGCTCCAGTTGAATTGCATGATTCCCTAGTGGCCGCCATCTTCTGTGGTATTATCTCGGGGATTGCCATGAGCTTTCTGCTGATTGCGGGGGCTTCAACAGGTGGGACCGACATTACCGGTAAATTCCTGGCCAAGCGCTTCAAATGGAGCATCCCGACGGTCTTCCTCATGCAGGACATCCTGGTTTACAGCTTGATTTGGCTGACCTTCGACATTCAACACGTCATGTATGCCCTGATTATGAGCTTCGTCCGTAACCAGACGATGAAGACCATCCAACGCTTCTTCTCGGCCTATATCCAATGTTCCATTATCTGTCTCAATCCGCAAGAAGTCGTGTCCGCCATCAACTCCCGTCTGGGCCGGGGCTCGACCATTATTGAAGTGGAAGGTGGCTATTCCCACCAGAAACAATACATGATCATCCTCATTATTCAGCAAAATGAGCTGCATACCCTCAAGAAAATTATCGCCCAAACCAGTCCCAAGTCCTTCATCACCATTACCAACATCAGCAATATCTTGGGCAACTTCAAGGAACACTCCTACGAATTATAAGACAGCAAAAGGCTGGCACCCAGAGCGGGATGCCAGCCTTTTTTTGTCTACTTAATTTTAGCCTTAAGCCAAGAGTTCTTCGAAGTCCATGCCACTAGAATTCTTATCGAACTGGCTGTTATAGAGGTCAGCATAGAAGCCGCCTTGAGCCATGAGCTCCTGGTGGTTACCTTGTTCGATAATACGACCTTCCTGCATGACCAGGATATAGTCGGCATTCTTAATAGTCGACAGACGGTGGGCGATGACGAAGGAAGTCCGCCCCTCCATGAGGGTATCCATGGCCTGTTGAATCAGTTCCTCGGTCCGGGTATCCACCGAAGAAGTGGCCTCGTCCAGGATTAGCAGTGGCGCGTCCTTAAGCAAGGCGCGGGCAATGGTCATGAGCTGCTTTTGCCCAACCGACAAGGTGACCGTGTCATCCAGGACCGTGTCGTAAGCCTTAGGCAGGGTCATAATATAGTGGTGGACGCCGGCCGCCTTGGCTGCCTCGACCACCTGGTCGTCACTAATACCAGTCTGGTTGAAGATCAAGTTTTCCTTGATGGTCCCTTCAAAGAGCCAGGTGTCCTGTAGGACCATGGCGAAGGCATCGTGGACTTCTGACCGCTTCATTTGGGCCAGATCCACGCCATCAATGGCGATGGTCCCCTGGTTGATTTCATAGAACTTCATAAGCAGGTTAACAATGGTGGTCTTACCTGCCCCGGTCGGCCCTACAATGGCAATCTTCTTACCAGGACGGGCTTGGGCCGTAAAGTCATTGATGATGGTTTGATCAGGTGAATAACCGAAGGAAACCTGGTCGAAGGTGACCTGCCCCTTAATGTCGGTCAAGGCCTGTGGCAGTTGGTGGTCATCCGCCATTTCTTCTTCATTAAGGAATTCGGAGACCCGACTCATGGCTGCCCCCGCTTGTTGCAGGGAGGTCATGCCTTGGGCCAGTTGAGAAATGGGTTGACCGAAGATCCGCACATAGACCATAAAGGCCACGATAGTCCCCATGGTCACGCCACTGCCCTCCTGCAGGGCCAAGATAGCCCCAACGATAATAACCAGGACGTAGGCGAAGTTCCCAATGAAAATCATAAGCGGCATCATAATGCCCGAGATAAATTGAGACTTCCAGATGCTGTCATGGAGGTCGCCATTGAGCTTGGCGAACTGTTCTAGAGACTCAGGCACAGCATTGTAGCTAGTGACCACATTGTGACCCGAATAAGTTTCCTCTACGAAGCCATTGACGGCCGCCAAGTTGACTTGTTGGACCTTGAAGAAGGCCTGGGCCCGCATACCGATAAACATAATCAGGATAAAGCCCACGAAGACGGAAACCACCGTCACCAGCGATAGGATGACATTGGCGGTGAACATCATAATCAGAACCGCGATAATCATGATGACCGAAGAAATCACATTGGCCAGACTCTGGTTAAGGGATTGACCGACGGTATCCACATCGTTGGTCACCCGTGACAGGGTATCCCCTTGGGAGTGACTATCGAAGTAGGCCAAGGGTAGACGGTTAATCTTAGTCGCGATGGCCCGACGCAGACGCTGGGACAGACGCTGAATCATGGTGGTGATAATGAAGCCTTGTAGGTAGTTAATGACCGCCCCAAAGGCGTAGAGCCCAGCTAGCAAGAAGCCCACAGCTGAAATGGCCTTGAGGTCCATATTGCCTGACATGCCTTGGCCAATCAGGTTGGTCATTTCTTCCAACTTACGTGGCCCATAGACCGTAATCATACTGAAAATGGTCGCCCCAATCAGAGCCAAGACCAAGGGCAGTTGAAAGCCTTGAATATAAGGTTTGATTCCCTTAAAGAGGGATGGTTTGGATGTCTTATTGGCCATCTTCTAATTCCTCCTTGGATAATTGAGAGTAAGCAATTTCACGATAGACTGCATTGTCTTTGAGCAATTCCTTGTGGGTCCCTTGGCCGACTACTCGACCTTGGTCTAGGACCAGAATCAAGTCAGCCTCCATAATGGTGGAGATCCGTTGAGCCACAATCAACTTAGTCATGTGGGCCGTCTCCTTAGTCAAGGCCTCACGCAAGATGCGGTCGGTCTTATAATCTAGGGCAGAGAAGGAATCGTCGAAGATTAAGATTTCTGGCTTACGCGCCAGAGCCCGGGCAATGGCCAGACGTTGACGTTGACCACCAGAGAAGTTGGTCCCGCCCTGAGCCACATGCTCGGCTAGGCCGCCTTCCTTGGCCTCCACAAAGTCCTTAGCTTGGGCTAATTCTAGCGCCTGCCACATCTTGTCTTCCGTCAGTGGGCTTTCTAAGCTTTCCCCCATATCCAGGTTGGACTGGATGTCGCCTGAGAAGAGGACGGCCTTTTGAGGAATATAACCTACCCGCTTGCGCAGTTCAGTCAAGTCGTAGTCGGCCACGTTGACGCCATCGACCAGAATCTGGCCTTCTGACACATCATAGAAGCGTGGAATCAAGTTAACTAGGGTGGATTTGCCTGAACCGGTTGAGCCGATAAAGGCTACGGTTTGACCAGCTTGGGCCTGGAAGGACACGTCTTGGATGACCGGCTCAGCTTCTTGAGCATAGCGGAAGGTCACATTTTGGAAGGTGACTTGGCCCTTGAGACTTGGGTCTGGAGACTGGCCCTGGGCTGGTGAATGAATGCTTGGTTCTAGTTCTAAGACTTCATTAATCCGACCCGCTGCAACCAAGCTACGGGGTAGGATGAAGAAGATAATCCCCATCAAGAGGAAGCCGATGACAATCTGCATGGCGTAGGACATGAAGACAATCATTTCGCTAAAGAGGCCAACTTTATCAAATAAGTTAGCAGAGGCAATGAGATAGGCCCCGATCCAATAGATGGCCAGGGTCAAACCAGAGGAAATCCCCGACATGATAGGATTGAAGATGGCCATGAGGTTGTTAACGAAGAGGTTGAGACGGGTCACTTCATTGTTGGTGGCCTCGAACTTGGCGTCTTGGTAGTCCTCGGCATTGTAGGCCCGAATAACTCGAATCCCCATCAGACTCTCGCGGGTAACGGCATTGAGCTTATCAGTTAATTTCTGGATGACCGCTTGCTTAGGAAAGGCCAAGGTCATGAGGACCACCGTCATGAGGATGATGATTAAGACCGCTGCCCCCACTGCCCAAAGCCAAGCCTCGGACTTGCCCACAATCTTGGTCATGGCCCAAATAGCCATAATGGGACCGCGAACGATGACCTGGAGGCCCATGGTAATCAGCAGCTGAATCTGGCTAATGTCATTAGTGGTCCGGGTCAAGAGAGAGGGAATACTGAAACGTTTGATTTCAGCATCTGAATAGCTAAGGACTTGGCTATAGATGTCCGACCGCAAACGGGTGGTATAGCTAGCGGCCAGACGAGCGGCTAGGAAGCCCACCATGACTAGGCTTGCGAAACTAGCCAGGGATAGGGCCAACATGAGGGCGCCTGGACCCATTAACTGATCTAGGCCCACGCCTGGCGTTTGTAAGAGAGTGGCCACTTCCTTCATATAACTTGGGACTTCTAAGTCCAAGTAGACGGCTAGGAAGATGAAGGCCACGGTAAGACCCACCATCCCCCATTCACGGGCGCTGAGTCGCTTAATTAATTTAAACATGGTCTACTCCTTTGTATTGAATATGTTCCAGATTTTGCGTCAAGTGGCGGAGCACCTGGTGGAAGACTGCTAGATCTTGCTCACTGAGTCCTTCCAGCAATTGGTCGTGGATGGTCTTTAAGAAATGATCGACCTGGGCTTGCTTGACCAGGCCTTGCCCGGTCAGGGTCACATACTTGCGCCGCTTATCGTGGGGATCAGGCTTAATATCAATCAGCTGATTCTTCTCCATACGCTTGAAGAGTTGGCTAGCCACCGGCTTGGAGATTTTCATTTTCTCTGCTACTTCCATCATGGTAACCGGCCTCTCTTGGTGGTGGAAGAGATAGGTCACTACCCGTCCCTGGGGACCGGCTAACCAATCCATACCGGCTTCCTTGGCTAGATTCTGGGCTTGATTTTTAAGGCGATGGCTGAAGACCACCGTGTCATGGATACAACCTTCCATTGGCATCCCTCCTTGAATAGTTATCATGCTAACTATTTTAGCATAGCCCCAAGCCCTTGGCAAGTTCCAGCCCCCTCGACAAAACTTTAGAAATACTTTAGAATTGCTTGAGAGATATTTGATTTTTAGGTCCTATACTAAGAATTATCAAGGAGCCAAGCTCCTAATTAGCAGAAAGGACGTGTTCAACATGACCCCCATCCTGACTACCCAATCCCTGACTAAAAACTATGCCTCAGGGCCGGCTCTGACCCAGGTCAGCCTCAGCCTAGAAGAAGGCGACATCTACGGCTTAATCGGCCAAAACGGGGCCGGTAAGACGACCCTACTCAAGCTTATTACCAGACTCATTCACCCTAGCTCCGGGAGCGTCTCCCTCTTCGGCTCTAGCAGCGACCGGGAGTGGAGCCAGGCCCTGACTCGGGTGGGTGCCGTCATTGAGTCGCCAGCCGCCTTCCCTAATCTGTCGGCCTACGAGAACCTACGCTACCAAGCCACCCTCCTCTGCCTGCCCCAAGCCGAGCAAGTCATCCAGGAGACCCTGGAATTGATTGACCTCCAGAATGCCGGTCGAAAACCCTTCAAGGACTTCTCTCTAGGGATGAAGCAACGCCTGGCTATCGGTCTGGCGATCTTGGCCAAGCCCGACCTACTCATTTTGGATGAACCGGTCAACGGCCTAGACCCGATCGGCATTAGCGACTTGCGCGCCCTTCTCCTCCGACTCAACCGCGAGCTGGGCATGACCATGATTATTTCCAGCCACATCCTAAGCGAGCTCCAGCAAGTGGCCAACCGCTTTGGCTTTATCAAAAACGGTCGTCTGATTAAGGAAATCTCCAAGGCCGAATTCGATAGCCTGTCTGAAGACTATATTGTCCTCAAGACCCATGCGGTGGAAGCGGCCAGCCGCCTGCTAGAAAGCCAGTTCAGCTATCCCTTCAAGGTGGTGGCCGAAACAGGTGAGATCCATGTCTTCGCGCCTGCCAACCAGTTGTCGGCCGTCAATACCGCCCTGGTCCAAGGCCAAGTGGCCCTGGATGAGATTTATTATGCTAAGCAGAACCTAGAAAACTACTTCACCCAATTGATTCACGAGGAGGATGCTCACCATGTTAGCCATTCTTAAAGCCGATTTCCGTCGCCTGATTCATTCAAAGGGTTTCTGGACCATGGAAATCCTGCTCTTGGCCTTCAACTTCCTCATTGTCCTCCTAGCTCATCCTACCGTCCTCAAGTTTATCTCGGGCCTCCAAGGAGTCTCCGGTGCCGAGGGCCTGGAGCAGCTGAGATTGGACGGCTTGACCGCCGTCAGCCAGGCCATTGAAAGCGGAGCTGGTATTCAGATCTTTATGCTCTTTTTGACCCTCTACTTGGTGGGACCTGAACTCAATCACCAACTCTATAAGAATTCTCTGTCCGCTGGTGTTTCCCGTTTCAGCTACTACTTCAATAAATGGCTGATGATTTTCCTCTTAACCGGCTTCAACCTCTTCCTCTACACCAGCACTCGCTATTTATATGCCAGTCTCTTCCTGGATATGTCGGGCCTAAGTCCCCAAGTGCTTGGGCAAGGAATCCAAGTCCTCCTGCTTCAGTGGCTCTTCATTCAATTCTGGGTGGCCGTCATTCTGACCCTCCTCCACTTGACCCACTCCATCCCCATCAGCCTGGTCTTTTTCTTCCTATTCGGACCTTCCGCCAATTATCTGGCCATGCTCTTGCCAAAAATCACCTGGCTGCGCTACGTCGATGTGCAAGCCGACTTCGCCCTCCTATCAGACCCCAACCTAGCCCTGGCCGTGGGCCTATCACTAATCCTAAGTACCATCTTCGGCTGCCTAGGTTACCAGATTTTCAAAAGACGTGACTTATAAAGCCACAAAAATAAGCCAGTCCATCAGTTTGAATACTGACGGGCTGGCTTTTTGCTATCTCAATGGTAGGCTGACGCAGACGGAGAAATCCAAGTCCTGACTGCTTAGGGTCAGCTGGCCACCTAGTAATTGGACCACTTGCTGACTAATATAGAGCCCCAGGCCTGAAGAAGACTCGACTTCTGACAGGTTTTCTGAATAGAAGCGTTTGGTCAAGTAGCGGACCTGTTGGATGGGCTGGGCCATTTGGTTATCAAGGCGAATTTGCAGCTGGTCCGCTTGCGTGCTCAGGCTAATTCGCCCCTGGCCCTGGCCATGTTTAAGTAAGTTGCCTAGCAAGTTCTGCAAGACCCTGACCAGGAGTTCTGGGTCGGTCTCTAGCCAGATAGGCCCTGGTGCCAGGTCCAAATTGACCCTAAGTCCTGCTCTTTGGAAGGCTTCATAATAGGTCAAGGCCGTCTCCAACAAGAGCTGATGGACATCCACGCGCGCAAAGCTTGGCTTGACCTCGTGCTCCAAGACCCGGCGATAGTCCAAGAGGGCCTCTAGCCGGCCCGAGACCTGCTTGAGTTGTTGGTGGACCTTTTCCAAGGCCTGGACATCGGGTAGCTCTTGGGCTTTGACCTGCTTAAGGGCTTGCTGGGTATAACCCGAAGCAATGGTGAGCGGGGTCCGGATATCGTGGGCAATATTGCTGATGGCCTGGTCCAAATCCCGCCGCTCCTGTTGGCTGGTGATTCGCTCGGCTTCCTGGTCCTTGAAGACTTCTTGGATAGCCTGGCTCAGGCCCACTAAGGTTCGACTCTGCTGACTGAGACGCAGGCGCCCTTGGGATTTGGTCTGGCGCTTGGTCTCAATTTGCCGGGTCAGCTGGCGGACAGTGTAGCTTTGATGAAATAAATAGAGGCTGGTCCCCAGGAGACAGAGGCCTAGGCCCAAGGTAATTCCCAACATTAGGTCGCCTCCCCTCCTGGCCGGACTCCTTGAGCCAGGCGAACCCCCAGGCCCCAGACCGTTTCAATATAATCCTGGCTATCATCCAGCTGGCTGATTTTCTTGCGCAGGTTGGACAGGTGGGTGTTAAGGGTATTGTCGCCCGGAATGAAGGCATCCTGCCAGACCAATTCATAGAGCAGCTCCTTGGTGAAAATCCGCTGGGGCTCGCCTAGCAAGGTGGTTAGAATGCCAAATTCCTTTTTAGACAGACGGACCGCTTGGCCCTCCCGACTGATCTCAAAGCTATCGGCCTGGAGTTGCAGCTGGCCTAGGCTGGTAATCGCCTGGCTTGGCTGACTGCTAGCGCCCGCCTCATGGCCGGCTGTCCGCAACTGGACGGCCACCCGGGCATAGAGCTCCTCGAAGTCGAAGGGCTTGACCATGTAGTCATTGGCTCCGGCTAGCAACATCTGACTAATCAGCTTCTTGTCCCCCAAGGCCGTCAGCATAATGACCGGCACCTGGCTAAAGGCCCGGATGGCCTCCAGGACAGCCTGACCATTCATGCCCGGCAACATATAGTCCAGTAGGACCAAATCCACCGGCTGTGACTGGCAGTAAAGCAAGCCCTCTGTCCCGGCAAAGGCTGAGACCAGTTCATGTTCCTGGCCCAGGGACTGCTTAATCAGGGCATGGATGTCCTGGTTGTCTTCGATAATCAATATACACGCCATAGCGGCCTCCTTTCGTGCGGGTCTTGCTAAGGATTAGTCTTGGCTTGGAGCTGGACTTTCAGCTTGTGGGTCTGCTTGTTCTTGAGCTTCAGATGTTTGAGCTGCCGGCACTTCTCTTGTAGCAACTTCTGATTCAGCAGGTTCAATTTCAAGTGCTACTTCTTCAGCCACTTCTCTTACAGGCGTTTCTTCAGCCGCCTCTAGTGCTTGACCTTGGTTGCCCTCCGCTGGCGCTCCTTCTAAGACTGGCACTGGCTCTTGTTCTGGCTTCTTAAGCAAGTAAACTTGGCCGGCAAAAATCAAGCCAACTACCACTACTAGGCGGACTAATTCCACGTCGTCTGTGGCAGGTGAACGCAAGGATAGGATCCAGCCTACTAAGAGAGGCAGATAGATTTTCCACGTAGCAAAGCCACCCAAGAATTCAGGCTTTCTCTTAAAGCTCAGCAAGAGAATGCCCAGATAGTAAACAGCCAGGCCGGCATAGCTTAGGTCCACAATATGACTGATGCGCACATAAGGGGTCATAAAGCCACCCAAGGCAATAATGACAAGACTCAAGCCAATCATAATCACATAGTGGCTGTAAATAAAACCAGCAGCTGACTGGTCGGCCCCTTGCGGCACTCGGTCGATTTGAACCTTATAGTGGAGAATGAGGCAGCTAATGAGGATAAGACCTAGTAAGGTGGTCGTTTCCAGAGATAGGAAGGTACCCAAGCTGAGGACAACCAAGCCGGCTGAGTACATCATAGTCATGAGCGAAGTGCGGTCCTTCAACCGGTCGAAGTCCAGGGCTGGCACTTGGCGGTCACGCAAAAAGTAAAATGGCGCTAACCAGCCAGCTAGAATTGCTACTACCAAAGCAGCGACGCCCCATTCATAAGGCAACTTGGTGCCCAGCAGGAGCAAGCCCCCTTGAGCCAAGAAAATCAAGGCATGGCTAGCAGCAAAGTATTTGTTCTGGTCATCCTGGGCCTTGAGCCATTGAAGGCCGTAACGTAGGGTCAGACTGAGGCTGAGGAAGGCCAGACATGCTGACAAGAGGACCCAGCTATCCTTCCAAGAAGCCGTATTGCCTTTAAAGAGGAAGAGGAAAACGGTCATATCGAAGAAATGACAGACATAGTCCAGGGGCCCTTCCTTCAGGTAACGATTGTTGTAAGCGGCTTGGCTGAACCAGACATAGAGAATGACCGACAGGGTCAGGGCAAAACGCCAGATCAGGTTGGTCTCCAGGGGATACTTGGTAATATCTGCTAACATATAGAGCAGAGTGAACAAGCCGGTAACAAAAACAAAATCATAAAAAATTTCTAAAACTGAAACGCGTTTGGTTTCTAACATGGCATTCACCTCATTTTATTAATTGGTCTTGAGATACTTGAGTCGAAGTAAACAGGGATTCCATTCATCCCAGAGATCCGGGAAGATTTCTATGGCCTCATAGCCACAGGCCTGGTAGAAGGCATTGGTGGCATCATAGGCCTCATAGTGTCCCGGGGCCACGGTCTTGACCTGCAGATAATGATAGCCCTGGCTGATAGCATAGTCTTCAGCCGCAGCCATGAGCTGTCGCCCCAGGCCCTGGCCTTGATGGGCTTTGAGGACGCCCATGCAGTGGATTTCCAGACAGACAGGCGAAGTTTCTTGAAGGGTGATAAAGCCCCAGCCCTCCCCTGCTTGAAAGCAGACCCGGTCGGTGGCCTGGTCAATGTATTCCTGGGTGGAGTCTGGCAGACCAAACCATTCAGGCAGGTCGGCTAAGACCTTAGCCACTAGTTGTGAGCGGTCTTGACCTGCTTCTACTAATTGAATCATGTCTTGTCCTCCTTTGACTTTTTCTTAGGCTTGGGGGCCGGTAATTCAGGCCACATGGCTTCAAACAAAGCCAGGACATAGCCTGATTGCTCTAGGTCCTCCACCTCAATCATGGGCTTGGCACCCGGATAAGGAATAGCCTTGGCTTCTTTGGCTAGATAGGATAGGGCGGCAGGCACCGGCTTGACTAGCAGGCGGTTATCGTAGAGACCGCCCACTAATTTTCCTTGATAGTAGAGCAGGTACTCGCCCATCATGGCTCGACTGGTGACCCGCTGGTCATGCTGGCAAAGGTCTAGGATAAAGGCTAGATAATCTGGACTGGTGGCCATCCTAGTCCCCTCCCTTCAAATAGTTCTTAAGGTAGGTCAGATTGCCATAGGCTTCTAGCTCCAAGGGCTCAGTCGTCAAGACCAGGCCTCGTCCGGCCGGGTCGCTTGGTACTTGGAAGGCCAGACCTAGACGGCCAGCTTCCTGCCCCGGTGCCCAGGCAATGTAGAGAGTCTTGAGGTAGCCGTAAGTGGCATCCTCGGACTGGAGGACGGTCTGGGCATAAGCATACCAGTCGCCGACCTTATAGAGTTGGTTGAGGATTTGGTCCAGATAGTCCTGGCTAACCTGCCGGCTGTCTGGCACCAAATGGGGCAAGAGACGTAACTCCACGCTATCTTCGGCGATAGTGGCTAGGTCTATCTTGACTGCCCCCAAACTTCTGAGTCCTTCTAACACCTTATCCCTCCTCTGTCTGATCCTTGGCTTGTTCCAAGGCCTGGAATTTAGCCTTCATGGTTGGGTTCTTGCGAGTCAGCTTCTTAACGCTGACATCGTCCAGCTTGTTATTGGCTAGACGTAGCTGGTTCTCGCTGGTTAGCAGGGCCGTCTTGACGGCCTCCATACGCTTGATGGCCTTGTCGATTTCCTCGATGGCTTTAGCGAAGTTGTTGCTGGCTGAATTGTAGTTTTTGGCGAAGGCTAGTTTGAAGGCGTTGAGGTCTTCTTCAAAATGGGTAATGTCAATATTCTGCTCCCGCATCTGGGCCAGTTCCTGCTTGTAATGGAGGGCATTCATGGCCGCATTGCGCAGGAGGGTAATCATAGGCAGGAAGAATTGCGGCCGGATGACATACATCTTGTCGTAGACATAGGAGACATCCACGATTCCGCTATTATAGAGCTCATTGTCGGCTTCCAGCAGGCTGACCAAAATGGCATACTCGCAGCCCTTCTCCCGCCGGTCCTTGTCTAACTCCTTGAAGAATTGTTCGTTCTTCTTCTTGCTGGCGGTCTCGTCGCCTTCGTTCTTCATCTCAAACATAATGGAGAGGATTTCGACACCCTGGTCATCATACTCGCGGTAGATATAGTCCCCCTTGGAACCCGTCCGGGCATCATTGTCCTTGCCGAACTGGGCCTTGGGAAACATGCCCATGCGATTGCGGTTGAATTCGTACTCGCAGTGCTGCTCCAGGCTCTCGCCAATCATCTTGGTGGACTGTTTGGCCTTGAAGTCCTTGTAAAACTCAATGGTTTCGTCCTTCTTGCGCAGCTCCAATTCGTACTTCTCTTGATCAGCCTTGCGAGACAGCTGGGCTTCCTTCTCCTGTAAGGCCAGCTGGTTGGCCACCGCATCGCGTTCCTTCTCCAACTGGGTCTTGGCCGTTTGCAGGGCTTGTTGGTGCTCCAACTGGGCCTGCTTGAGCTGGAATTCTAGGGCTTGAATGGCCTGGTCCTTGGCCGTCAACTGGCCCTGGAGGGCGGTCTCGGTTTCCTTTTGAATTAGGGCCTTCTCCGTTTCAAATTGTTGGATTTGATGTTGCAGTTGGCTTAGTTCCTGGTCCTTCTGGGCTCGCAAAGCCTGCTCCTGGTTCTGATAGCGCTGCTCGGCCAAGTCTAGGGCCTGATGGAGGCGAGCTTGCACTTCGGCGTCGAATTCGGCCGTCCGTACCTGGGCTAGCAACTCGCTATATTGGGTTTCATTAATGGTAAAGTGGGTCCCGCAATGGGGACACTGGATTTCTTTCATATAAGACGGGAACTCCTTTCATAACTTTGTCTTCTCTATTATAACAAAAAAAGCCCCCCGCTTGTAGTGGGAGCTAGGCTTGGACAAGAGGTGCTTGCTTATGATTCGTGAATTGTAAGCGCCAAACTTGGAAAGGGCTTGGTGTCATAACTTTTAAAGTTTAGTGAGGTGGCAAGCTCTGGCCTTGCTTAGCCAATCTTGGCTAGAGAGCGGGACCGGCTTCAGCCAGCCTGCGGCTGTCTTCCGCCTTGCTGGTCTATGGTGGCCTAAGTCGCTCCGCGCCAAGGCCACTCATAGGCCCAGCATTCTAGGCGCTCCTAGCCAAGATTGGGCGCAAGGCCGCCGTTGACAATCAAGCGAGGACATAAAAATGGCGGTATCGCTACCGCCATTAGCAACTTGCAACTAAGCAAGTCTATTTTTAATTATTTTTAGCTTCTTCCACATAGCTTTGGAAGAGCGAAGCATAGTGGTCATATTGATCCGGGTAGCCCTTGCGCAAGTTACGCAGGAAAGCCCGTTTGACCGGCGTCGTATAGCGGAAATGGATGTAGAAGAGGGCAATAACCCCTGCACCAAGAAAACCGACAAGGGATGAGAGGGTAGACCCAAAACCGGTACCCGGCTTGCTTAAGTATAAAACCCCTGCCGCTGCAAACAGGACAGCCATTATAATAATGACCCACTTAAAGTTCTTGTCTAGGCGCGCCTGCACCTCTGCTAATTCTAGAATCACACCTTGTAACTCGCCATCTGTATAGACTCCCTCACGTAGGTTACGCGCCGCGTCACGAGAGAGCACTGTCCGTGTTGCCATAGTTGAATCCACTCCTTTAGTTTTGGATAGTCTCAATATAGCATTTTTAGGCCTTTAATTCAAGATTTGTAGGCTTTCAAGCCCTCTTTCTGGCTTGCCCTAAGGCCCCTATGTTATACTAAAAGGCAAAGGAGGAGGATGAAGATGTCCACAAGTTCTTACACCAGTCAAAGCCTAGCGCCTCTGCTACCTGAGCCAGTCAGACAACATTTTCTCAGTCTACCCCCTAGTCACCAAGCCGAATGGCTTAAGTACCTCAACGAAGCCAAGCAGGAAGCAACTAAGGAGCGCCGCCTGGCCAAGATGATTGACCAATTAACCCCATAAAATCAAAAAAATACAGGCATCACTTGTGCGATGCCTGTATTTTTTCGTCTAGCCTTCTAAGGCCTCTAACAGTTTCTGCCGCATCTGGGACAGCTCGGGCTCCTGCAGTCGCACTGCCTCATCCGTCATTTCCTCAAAGGGCACCCACCAGACGGGCCCCCGCCCCTGGAGGCCGTAGGTCCCCATATCGCCGGAACGACGTGGGAATAGATGCCAGTGCAGGTGAGCGTCGCCATTGCCTAGCAATTCGACGTTCATCTTCTCCGCCCCAAAGGCCTTGGCCACCGCTTCTTGGACCTGACTCATTTCAGCCAGGAAGGCTAACCTAGTCTCAGGGTCTAAGTCATGTAGCTCCCGCACATGCTGCTTGGCTAAGAAGAGCGTATAGCCCTTGAAGTATTGGTGGTCACCCAAGACCACATAGCCAGTGGACAGTTCCTTGACTAGGTAAGGATTGCTGCCTTCCTTAATCATCTCGATACGTTGACAAATTAAACACATGGTCTAGGCTCCTTTACTACACTATTGCTTTGACCCGATTATAGCATAAGTCACTCTCCCATTCAAAAAAGCGCCCTAGGGCGCTTTTTCATGTTTGATTTAATCCTCCAGCACTTCCAGCTCAAAGCGCATGCCGCCTTCAATGGCATAGAAGTCATGGACAATATGGTAGTTTTCCAGTAGGTTATGGACCATATAGAGACCCAAGCCGGTCCCCTTATTGCCCTGCTGGTCGCTGTCCTGGTGACTAAAAATGTCATAGGCTGACTGAAGGGCTTGGTCAGACATAGGCTGACAAGGATTCTCAATTCTTAACTTCTGTCCCTCACGATAGATGCGGATGGTGCCGCCTGGTGTGGAGTAGCGGACCGCATTACTCATGAGGTTGGAGAAGACCTTGCGGAAGGCTGACTCACTCATAGCCAGGGTGGCCTGGTCCAGTTGATAGTCAATCTGCAAGTGCTGAGCCTGGGCCAGGACTTCATAGTCAGCCAGTACCTGAGGTACAATGGCCACCACATCCAGTGGTCCTGTCTCGGCCTGCCATTCTTGCAGTTTGGAGAGTTCCAGAATTTCCTTAACTAGGCCAGATAACTGGTCGACCTTAAGCATGGCCTCATCCAAATAAGTGTCCCGGTCGGCATACTTGCCTACCTTCCAACGCATATTTTCTAGCATAATACGCAGACCCGCCAAGGGCGTCTTGAGTTCATGGGAAGCACTGCGCAGGAAGTCGACCTTGAGCTTCTCTAACTCCACCATGCGCTGGTTCTTCTCCTCCAGTTCATCAATAACGGCTAGGAGATGGCCGTAGAGCTCGTTGATTTGTCGCTCCATCATGCCCAGCTCATCCTGACGAATATTAGCAAAGAAGGCCGTCCGATCCAACTGCTTCATGCGCCCGGTCATGGCCGCCATGCGGCTGAGAGGCCGAGACAGGCTGCGAGCGTAGACATAGGCTACCATCACTGCCAAAGCCACCGATCCCCCTAGCGACATAGGCAGTAAGGTCAGGGTCACCCGCGTGGCCTGGCGGACCACTTCGGTAGTGGCAACAAACTGAACTAACAGGCGTTTCTTATCCCGCGTCACCACTTCCCGCTCTTCGATAATGACCGAGTTCTGGTCACTGTCCTGATTATAGTTGAGGTTACGTCCGAGTGTTTTGGTATAGTTAGAACCTTGGGGCTGCATAAAGGCCGTAATACCCTCGTTCTTAGCATAGACTTCCAGGGCTGTCTCCACTTCTTCTTCATCGACTTCGGCCAGGTTTTGGACCATAGCATCGGCCTTGTGGCTCAAGTCGGTCTGGCGATCATTGAGATAAAAATGGGGAAAGACCAAATAGATGGAGAGATGGGCCACTGCCACCAAGGCTAGCAAGATGGAGATGGTCCAGATAAATATTTTCGGAAATAAACTTAGTCGTTTCATTTTAGCTCCAATTTATAGCCCACATTTTTGACCGTGACAATACAATCCAATCCTAAGTTTTTGCGCAATTGCTTGATATAGACGTCCACTACTCGGTCAAAAGGTGGATCATCCTGATTGGCCCAGACATGGTCGAGAATTTGCGCCCGACTGAGGACTTGGCCTTGGTGGTCCAGCAAGAGCTTGAGAACTGCCAATTCCTTAGGCTTGGTATCCGCCACTTCCCCCTTATAAGTCGCTTCATAGCTGGAGAAGTTGACCTTACTGTCCTTGTATTCCCAGATGTCAAACTCGCCGTAATGGCGCTTAAGCAAGGCTTCAATGCGCTTAGCCAGCAGGGCCAGGGAGAATGGCTTTTGAATATAGCCATCCACCAGCAAGTCGAAGGTCTTAATTTGGGCTTCTTCATCGGCCACCGCCGTCAACATAAGGACCGGCACTGTACTGGTTTTACGGATTTCTGCTAAGACTTCAAAGCCATTTTTCTTAGGCATCATAATATCTAAGAGGACCAGATCCACGGATACCTCCCCAAAGAGGTCCAGGGCTTCTTGGCCATCAGCCGCCTCCCAAACAAAGTAGCCTTGACTGCGGAGAAATTCGCTGACTCCTTCGCGGATGGCTGCTTCGTCTTCTACAATCATCAGATTCATGGGCGCACTTCCTTTCACATTAAAATCTTAAGTCAATTATACCACAGAAAGTAGGATTAGCCTGCGCAAACCCTACTTTCCATGGTAAAAAATATTATGGACTTCCTAGCCTACACTTGAACCAAATTCTGAACATTATCTACAAATGGAAGTCCCTTAGGTGGAGAATAAAGGGGTATCTAGAACCCCTCATAGGCCGGTCAAGGCGTCATTGCTTGGACTGAGTGACGAGAGTATGTAAGTGACAATGACGGCGACTTGGCCGGTCTATGAGGAGTTCTCGATGACGAGAACTCACCCACATTTTTGGCCTATGACCTATTGATGGTCGGCCAAGAGCGATTTAGGTTGCTTACGCATAAGGGTAATGGAAGCTAGGAGTACAGCTACCAGGATTACCACCAAGCCTAAGGCCACTACCCAAACCATATCCATGGCTTGTACTTGGACGGATAATTCGGTCAAGGTCTTGTTGAAGCTATCGATCGCAGCCCCACCCCCAAGCGTGGTATTCTTGGCTTCAGCTGCCAATTGTTGGCCGATGCTTTGGTTGACACTGCCCAAAATGGTATTCCCTACCCATTGGCTGACAGGTCCACCTAGGAGGAAGGCCCCCACAAAGCTTGCTAGACTGACCATGAGCACTTCAACTAGGAATTGAGCTAAGATTTGTGGCTTGGTCATACCTAGGGAGAGACGAATCCCCATTTCCTTACGACGACCGTTCATCCAGAGGAAGAGAATCAACATGAGGACGACACCTGAGAAGATCAGGCTACCCAAGAGTAGCTTGTCGGTCATGCCATAGACTAAACCAATTGATTTTTGCAAGGATGGGAAGTTTTGGCTGCTCTTAACTAAGCTGTAAGCCCGCCAGTTAATGGACAACTTCTTAGCTTCAGACATAATCTTGTCTAAGTCATGGTTACCGTCAACGAAGAAGCTAGCATCTTGATAGATAGCCGTCTCGTCGGTATAACCATAGAGCTTTTGCGTGGTCCCTAAGTCGGTCAGCAGGTTGTTTTGGTAGAGTTCTTGGATGGCCGTTACCCCACCTTTGTTCTTCCCGCTGAAGGTCCCTACGATCGTAACTTCAGTCGTTTCATTGGCTTGCTTTTCATTATCGGCATCATAGATGTTGGACTTGAGCTTGAGGGTGTCCCCTACCTTGAGGCCGTTCTTCTTAGCAAATTCTTCGTGGACCATGGCCACGTTCTTGTCCTCAGGCTTAATGTGACGACCTTCAACTAGCTTGAAGGTTTCGGCACTAAAGCGATCATCCAAGGAAGAGTCATTGGTCCCTGTCAACATAGCTGCCTTACCGAAGCGACGTTGACGGTCGGCATCAATTCGTGGCAGGCCATCTTGGGAAACCAGTTCCTTGTCGACTAAGTCAGCCACAATCCCCATACGTTTGACTACTTGGCTAATGCCATCTAGGCCTTGAATGGCCGCGATGTCCTTACCTCGCAAGTTCCCACTCCCGCGGTTGGTCCCTTGGTTGTTACGGCGGTCAATCTCCATAGAGAAGGAAGAACTGATGCCCTTGAAGGTTTCTTTGGAGGCTACGTCGGTAGCTCGCTTAACAGCCAAACTACTTAAGGAAACAGTCGACATGACTAGGAGAATGAGGAAGATGATCAGAGTCTTAAATTTTTTACGCCAGACATAGGCCCAAGCATTATTCAATAAACGCATTGTGCTTCCCCCTCTCTACTTGACTTTATGTCCGTTAGCTGCTTTGAGCTTACCATGACTGAGTTCTAGAACCGTATCGGCTGCCTCTGCCACTTGTGGGCTGTGCGTCACGACGATGACACATTTGCCTCGTTCATGGGCAGCTTGACGTAAAATGTCGATAATTTCTTGGGCGGTCCCTTCGTCCAAGTTACCGGTTGGCTCATCAGCTAAGATGATTGGTGCCTCGCTAGCCAAGGCCCGGGCGATGGCCACCCGTTGTTGTTGACCCCCAGATAACTTGAGGACGTTACGATGAATTAAGTCTTGGCCCAAGCCTAATTGTAAGAGCAAGTCTTCGCTAGCTTCCGCATTGGCTAGGCGCACATTTTCTAGTGGCGTCAAATAGTCAATCAGGTTGTAGTTTTGGAAGACCAAGCAAATATTGTGGCGGCGGTGGGCGCTATAGGACTCTTGGGCAATGTCCTTGCCTTGGAAGAGGACTTTACCTTTGGTTGGGCTATCTAAGCCTGCCAAGAGGGATAAGAAGGTTGACTTACCAGCCCCGGATTTACCCACAACGGCATAGAAGGTGCCAGCATCAAATTTAGCGTCTAATTCCTTGAGGACACTCTCTTGTGCCCCTTCATAACGATAGTAAATATTGTCTAATTTCAATAATGTCATCATGATCACTTCCTTAACTGAGTTGTCCTAGGATTTCCTTAGGTTTTTTGGTTAGAATTAAGCCGGCACAAGCCATGACCGCCACTACTATAATAATGAGAACCACGCCATAACTTGTTGCGACTAGGCCGGCCTGCCAAGTTGGCGCAGCGGCCGCGAAGAGTTTGCGGACCTGGTCTGGCAGGTCATTGGAGACTAAGAGGCTGGAGAAGAAACTGTTAGCCAGTGGATAGGCGACTGCTGCTGCGATGGCCCAGGCCCCAATGGATAGGCCCCAGAGCTCTAGCAGAATTTGACCAATGATTTGGCCCTTGGAAATCCCAATCGAGAGCAGAATGCCGAATTCATGCACTCGTTCCCGCAAGCAGAATAGCAAGACTAGGAAGAGGGTAATCACACTGACCAATAAGACCGCGCCGGTCATGATGGTCATGAGGGACTTGAAGCTAGCGATAGGTGCTGCCACCTGGTCAAAGGCTTGACTGTTGGCTGTCAATTGGGTTTGGTCCCAATCCAGCGACAAGGCCTTAACACGGCTAATAACTTGGTCTAGTTCCTTGGGATTTTTCACCCGATACTGAGCCAGACGCACTTGATAGTCGTCTGCTTGCCGCCCGTAGAGGGCCTGACTGCTGGCGTAATCGGTGTAGAGCCGGTTTTCGGTCAAATCGGAGCTGAGCCCGGTGAAGGTCTCACTGCGTTTCCCGCCATAGATCCCGACAATCTCAAATTCCTTGGCTTCCCCGTCCTTGGCTTCCCCACCTTCTGTTAGCTGGGTGCCCTTGAGGCTGATTTTGTCGCCTAGCTGGAGCTTGTTGGCTTCTGCAAAGGCCTCGTGGACCATGACCTTGTCTTTGTCATCTGGCGTCAAGTGGCGCCCTTGGCTGAGGGTCAAGGCCCCGCTAGCAAAATCTAAATCGGTCTGACTGTCTTGGCGACCTTGAATGGATAAGAGCTGATTAAAGATATCGTCGCCTTGGTCACGTTGCACGGCTTGTTGGGCCTGAATGACTTGGCCGGACTCAAACTTGGCCAGCCCTTCTGATTGATACTGAACATCTGCTACCCCTTCTACTTGAGCCACTTGACTGATGTCCGACTCTTTCATACCTGCCTGCAAGCCCTGACCTTGGAGCTGGAATCCCGCATTGGAGAGGGACAGGAGTTTATCTTGAACTTGTTGGGTACTAATCTGAATCGCGAAAACAGCTAAGACAGCGGTCGTGATCAGAGATAAGATGAGGAAAAGCAGCCCTACTCTGACTCGCTTACGGCTGACATAGGCCCAAGCACGCTGATACCATTTCATACGAGTCACTTCCTTTCTGCTGATTAAGAACTAACTATAGTATGCAACCCCTGTGTGAAGTTGATATGAAATTGTGAAATAAATTTTTGTCTTCTTCAATAAATGAAAAAAACAGCCCCTGACCTGGCTTGAGAACAGGATAAGGGCTGGGATTTTTTATAAATAAAATTAGCTGGCTGGGCCCCCAACTCGAATAGCATAGGCATCCAGTAAAATTCGGCCAATGACCTGCAAGGGTAGGCGAGACCTCACTTCATAATCAGGAAAATAAGAAATTTCTGATTTATAGCCTACTAAGCTGATGTCGGCTAGCTGGGCCAAACTAGAGCCTCCGTTGGCGGTCAGGAGAACTAGGGGGACTTCCTGGGCCACACAGGTCTGGGCAGCTGCCACCAACTCCTGAGTCTGGCCATTAAGGGAAATCAAGAGCACCAGGTCTTGATCCGTCAGGCGCTTACTGATGGTACGAATAATATTGGGGTCGGTATAGAGTTCGCAGGTCCGGCCAAGCAAATGAAATTTGACTTCCATCTCGCTAGCAATCAATTCACTCAAGCCGCGAGCAAAGAGATAGACCTGGCCTGCCCCTGCAATAGCTTGAATAGCATCTTCAATCTGGCGCTTATCTAAGAGGGCCAGGGTTTGCCGGACCTCAAGGTCATTTTTCAAGATAACTTCCTGAATCTTCTGATCATTATCGTCCAGGATTTGATAGGTAATGGAGATTGCCTGATCACCTCTAAGCTGCTGCTTGATAGCATGCTTAAAGGCCGTAAAGCCATCATAGCCTAACTTCTTCATGGTTCGGACAATGGAAGCTGTGGAGACATTGGCTTCTTGACTCAACTTGGTGATGGATAGACTGGGCACCTGGCCTAGATGGGCCTCCAAATAGGCTACAAGATGACGCTCGGTCGCCGTTAAATGTTCTAGCGAAAACATAGACTCCCTCCTCCGTAATTCTGTAAATTTTTTCCTAGCTAGCGTCGCATTTAGAAAACATTTACAGTCAAACTTCTGTCATACTAAGTATAACAAAAGTCCCATCTCAAACCAAGGAGGTGATTGAATGATCTATACCTGTACCATGAACCTGGCCATTGACCTCTTCATCAAAACTCAGGACCTAGTCCCCTTCGTGGTCAACCGCACCCAAGAGGCAGACTACCAGCCTAATGGCAAGGGAGTCAATGTCAGCTTCATCCTTAAGAAACTGGGCCTAGACTCTACGGCGCTTGGCTTTAGTGCAGGTTTTACGGGCCGCTTTATCTCAGACCAACTGCTTGCAGCGGGTATCCAGACTGCCTTCATCCCTATTCCTGGGATTAATCGCATCAATGTCTTCACCCGCGTCACCAGTCAAAATCTGGAGTATAAGTTGGTGAATCAGGGACCCGGTCTAAGTCCTGACCATATCCAGCAACTTCTAGCCCAGATTAAACGGCTCAAACCCCAAGACACCCTAGTAATCTCTGGCAGCCATCCCCAAGGCGTCACCAATGACACCTATTTGGCCATCGGCCAGGCTGCCCAAGCGCAAGGCTTCCAACTCATTCTAGATATCTCCAGTCCGGTAGTCTTGGACCTCTTGCCTTATGGCCCCGCCCTAATCAAGCCTAATGATGAAGAGTTAGCCCACTGGTTCCAGGTAGAAGCCCTTAACCAAGACCAGCTCATCTATTACGGTCGCCAACTCTTAGACAAGGGTGCCCGCCAGGTTTTACTATCACTGGGCCCAGACGGTGCCATCTTATTGACGCCAGAGATAAGCCTTAAAGCCACTGCTCCTCAAGGCCAGGTCGTCAATACGGCTTGCGCCGGTGACACCTTATTAGCAACCTTCATTGGCTGTCGCCAACAAGGGCTATCCTATGAAGATTCTTTGGTCAAGGCGGTAGCAGCGGGCAGCTCGACAGCCTTTCGACCTGGACTGACAGACTTCTCAGATGTAGCAGAACTCAGTAAAAGCATAGAGCTTACTTATTTATAAGGAGGAATTTGCATGACCAAGTATGATTTGATTGCGGCAACCGGTTGTCCGACCGGGATTGCCCACACTTTTATGGCCCAAGAGGCCCTAGAACAAGCAGCCAAGGCGGCTGGCGTTACGATCAAGGTTGAAACTCATGGGCAAATGGGTATCGACAACGAATTAACTGCTCAAGAAATTGCGGATGCCAAGGCGGTCATTATTGCCGCTGACAAAGATGTCCAGGCTGAACGCTTCGTTGACAAGCGCATCATTGACGTATCCGTCGGTCAAGGCATTAAGCAAGCAGCCCAGCTGATTGAACAAGCGTTGGCGGGACAAGGTCAAGTCAAGTACCCTTCCAGCCAACAAGTGGCGGCGGAAGATGCTCTCTTAGGGACTAGTGCCCCAAGCCTTAGCGGCCAATCCTTTGGACGTGATATCTATAAGCACCTCATGAACGGGGTCTCTCACATGCTACCCTTTGTGGTCGGCGGTGGGGTGTTGATTGCCCTCTCCTTCGCTATTTTCGGGATTTATTCCTTCGACCCTAGTCATGAATCTTATAATCCAATTGCCGCCAAACTTAAGGATATTGGGGGCACAGCCATGGGTCTCATGACGCCCGTACTAGCAGCCTACATTGCCCAAAGTATTGGCAAACGCCCTGCTCTCGTCACAGGTTTCGTGGCAGGGACCATTGCCAGCACTGGCGGCGCCGGCTTCTTAGGTGGTATCGTCGGTGGTTTCTTGGCGGGTTATACCATTCGTCTCTTAGAAGTCGTCTTCAAGGGCCTACCTAAGACCTTGGACGGGCTGAAAGCCATCTTCCTCTTCCCACTCTTCGGGGTGTTGATTACAGGGCTGATTATGATGTGGCTAGTCACCCCAATGGCTGGCATCAACGAAGGCATGATGACCTTCCTACAAGGTTTCCAAAACTCTAACCCGATTATTCTGGGCCTAATCGTGGGCTGTATGTCGGCCTTCGACATGGGCGGCCCGGTTAATAAGGCAGCCTATGTCACCGGGACCGTTCTCCTAGCCCAAGGCAATACCGCCTTTATGGCTGGGGTCTCTGCAGCCTGCATTGCCCCACCACTCATTACCGGGATTGCGGTCTTACTCTTCCGCCAACGCTTCGATTCCAGTGAACGCAATGCTGGGATTGTCAACATCATCCTGGGTAGTACCCATATCACCGAAGGTGCTATTCCTTTCGTAGCCAAAGACCCACTCAGAGCTATGCCTATTATGATGATTGGTTCTTCCGTCGCAGCAATCCTGACCTATCTCTTCAAGGTTCAAGTTCCTGCACCTCACGGTGGGTTCCTGGTCCTACCAGTCGTGACACATCCCTTCTTATGGGTCCTTGCTATCCTGATTGGTTCCGTCATTGGGGCGGTCCTCTTGGGCTTGTCCCGTCCAGAACCTAAATAGTAGGAGGCGAGAATTGCATGCTACTATCAGATGACGCTATTTACCTCAACCAGACGCTGACAAGCCAGGCAGCTGTCTTTGATTTTCTGGCTAAACAAGCAGTGACCCTGGGAGTCGCCACAGATGCCGGGGCAGTTCTAGCCAGTCTTCAAGAGCGCGAGTCCCTGGGGACAACTGGCATGATGGATGGATTTGCTATTCCTCATGCCAAGGACGCGAGCATTAAAGAAGCTAAGGTCTTAATTTTGAAATTAACTTCAGGCATTGACTGGCAAAGCATGGATGGCCAAGCCATTGACTTTATCTTCTGTCTCATGATTCCTGATTCCCAAGCAGGAACTACCCACCTCAAGGTTCTCTCCCAGCTAGCTCGGCTACTAATGCGCCAACCGATCAAGCAATCGCTAAAAGAGGCCCAAAGTCCACAAGCTATTCTCCATATTTTGGCTCAGGAACTTGAATCCTAGCCAGCCAAGCTAAAAACCACCCTGCCATCAGTTCGGCCGCTGATGGGGGTGGTTTTTTAATAGAGGGGTTAGATTTAGTTGCTTGCAGGCGTTTCATCTTTTTGATCGCTTGCTGCATCAGCTTTTGAGCTGGACGAAGACTGGGATGAGCTTTGGTCTGAGGATGAGGAGGCCTCAATTGCCTTGTCCTCTTCAAAGTTAGTCACTGGCAGGCTCTTATCCTTGTCGGCGTCTTCTAAGACTTCGGAAGTGAAGGACTTGTTGCTCTCCAAGATGCTTGGACCGCCATCTTCCCCGGCTTGGGTAATGGCCTTATACTTGTCGCCTACGCGGGTGTCAACCTTGCCATTGAACTGGGCGTGAGCGAGCTCGATGGCTTGTTTAGCTAAGATAGCTGGCGCGAAAAGCGGTTCTGCCGGGTCGTCCCCACCGAAGACGGCATTGGTCTTGGATAGGCGGGCAATGATATCCGACACTTGTTCCCGCAAGTCATAAGACAATGGCTTATCTTGGACGTGTTGGGTCAAGAAGTAGAGATGCTTCATGGCTTCAACCCCAGGACGGTCGTTGGCGTCCTTGAGGGCGGCCACATAGGCTGCTAAGCGGCTTAAGCCCACCGCGTCTTGTGCTTCGATGGCCTTGTTGGCTTGTTCCCGCAATTGGTCAGCGGTCACTCCATAGTTGGTCAAGTTAAGCTCGCTAATGGCCTTGAGGATGCTCTCATGTTGGGCATTCAATTTGGCCAGACGTTCGGACAATTTGTCGCTATTGTCTTCAATTTGGAAGATGTAACGGGCCGCAAAGCGGTCTAAGAGTTGGAGGAAGCCTTGGGTCGAATTGCCCTTGTCCTTGAGGCTTTCTTCAATGTCTTGCAAGCCAGCTTCAATCCGGGCTAGGGCTACTTCTTGGCCAGCCAAACGTTGGCTAGCTACTTGGCGCAGGGTGGCGATGTAGGCTTTGACTGTCGCTTCATCCAAATCCCCTGGCACATGGACACTTGGCAGGCTCGCTAATTTGTTGGCTACATAAGCCTTGGCCCCGTCCACATTGCGAATGCGGATATTGTGGCTGTGATCGCCATGTGGCACCTCGAAGTAGCCATCGCGAATGCGAATAATGCGCTGAGGAATTCCCATGCGTTTAGCAAGACCTGCTAATTCGCGGGCAAAGCGTAACTCAGGGTCAATGCTTGGATCCTGACTAGGCACTTCCAAGGTCCAGAGTGGCACTACCCAAGGGTGGATGTGAGACTTGTCCTGGCCTTGTTCCATATTTTGGAAGGCAAAGACTTGACCCCGGTAGTTGCCTGCATCATCATAGACGGCTTGCAACTTGATAGTGTCCCGCTCTACCCCATAGGCATAGCTGATGTAATCCAAATGCGGCTGCAACTCAGGCGAGTCTAGGGTCAAGAGGGAAGTCGGCCCTTGTGGCGTGTTTGGTTGTTCTGGCTGGCTCGGAGTCGGACTTGGCGTCGCTGGCTGATCCACTGGCAGACTTGGCGTCGCTGGTTGACTTGGTCGGGTCAATTGATCGGCTGGATGGCTTGGTGCCACAGGTTGGCTTGGGCTAGCCGGCCGGCTAGCGACTGGACCATTAGGTCTTGGGCTGACTGGCTCATCATCGAAGGACAGATTGCCTAAGCCTTGACCGCAATCCAAGACATCGTGGAAATGGTCGCCGTGAGGAATCCGCACTAGGCGGCAGCCCCCTGGTGTGTGGGCATTAGGCACAGTTGGCGCATTGGCCAAGTCCCGTTTGGAGATAAAGTGGAAATGGTCGCCGTGACGGACTACATAACCATCCGCATTCTCTTCGACAATATCGGCTGGGTTAAAGGTATAGTGATCGTCCCCACCCCTTCTTGAGCTGCTAGCCCCTGCTTGGTCCTGGTCTTCATAGATAGCGTCCACTGGTGGCTTACCATAGACAAAGTGATAGTGATTGCCGTGTTTCTTAAGGTAACCGTTGGAAAAGACCTTACCCACGATGACCTTTTGCTTGCCCATTTTTTCCTTGAATTCTAGCTCTAGCTTATCCAAAGCCAGAGATTCCTCTCGAGCTTGGGCTGCGGCCAAATCGCTAGATAATTGCCCCTTGTCGCTTTCTGCTTGTGACATGGCCGTTTGGGCCTCTTGTAAACGGGCTTGAGATTGGCTAAGTTCTTGGTTAAGGCCCCACAAACCGGCCCCGGCGCTCAAGAGAACGACGCCATTAATCCCCCATAAGAGGATGCGTTTTTTAGTCATGAATGATGACTCCTTTATATATAATGGTAATTCTTACGTTTAGCATCTTACACCGAATCGTAATGATTGTCAATAGTCTAATGAAAAAATATTGCACTACTTGTTAAATAGTTTGATAACATCAAAAAAGCCCCCTGCTATGAGGGAGCTGAGTGATAAGCTTTAGGAAATTCCTACCATATCTAAGTAGAGTTGGTGGGCATAGCTGTCGGTCATACCTGAGATGAAGTCCGTGGCCAAGAGCAGGCGCAGGTAGAGCTTCTCCAGGTCCGACTTACCTTGAGCAAAGTAATGGTAGGACCGCTTCTGGCTCTCGGAAATAATGCCAATCTTCTTAAGGTCCACATAGTCTAGTCGACGCGCTGTATCATAGGCTACGAGTGGTGGCACGAAGCTATCCAGCAGATAGGTCAGGGTCGAATAGCCCGCTATTTCCAGGCGTAGAATCGACTTGTGGTCATAGATTCGCTCTTCAGAAATAGACCGCAACTGGGCATAGAGCGGCGCCACATCCGAGTCTTTGAAGAGATCAAAGTCGTAGGTTCCGGCCATCAAGTCAGCATAATGACTCACGAAAGACTGGGTGGCACCGGCAATGAGGACATTGCGCAGGTGCTCGAAGAAACGGTTGATGCTGAAGATTTCTTCATCAATGGTCTCCAGAATGTGAACCACCTGGCGCGAAGCCTGGCTTTCCTGGGCTGACTGCTTCAGGCTGGCTAGCAAGTCCGCCTTGACCATGGCGAAGGTCAGCACCCCCTTGCCCAGGGCGTCTTCCATATCGGCCACCAGATAGGCAATGTCATCGGCTGCCTCTAGGATAAAGGTCAGCGGATGGCGTTGGCTGCCCGCCCCCGTTTGGCTAGTAATGGCTTGGAAGAGGTCGACCTCCGCATGGAAGTAGCCTACCTTCTTATGGGTGATAGCACCAGTCTTTGGCTGGTGGGAAGCCCGAGTGTACTTGAGAATGGTATTGAGGGTCGCCACGGTTAAATCCAGGCCAACAAAGCTGCCCTTGAAGTCGTGGAGCTTGGCCGCAATCCGCAGGGCCTGGGCATTACCTTCAAAATGATAGAGGTCATGAACATAGTCGCTGGCCAGAAAGTCCTGGACCAGTTGGGGATCCAACTGCTCACTCAGAATGGCTGGCAGACGCTTCTTGAACCACTGGCGGATAATATCCTCGCCAAAGTGCCCATAAGGCGGATTGCCAATATCGTGCAGGAGACTAGCGCACTCGACAATACGGGCGATATCGGCCTGACGGACAATGAATTCCTGCTGGCTGACTGCTAGCTCTGAATCGGCCACTCCTTCCAGCTGATCAGCCAGACTAAGGGCAATCTCCGAGACTAGAGTCCGGCCAATCATGGCCACCTCCAGGGAATGAGTCAGGCGCGTATGAATAAAATCCATCCGCTCCAGGGGAAAGACCTGGGTTTTGTCCTGTAAGCGCCGGAAAGACGGGCTGGTTACAATTCGTTTGTAGTCATCATCAAATTCATTACGATGCTGGGTCGCACTACCCGATAGACGGGTAGTAGATAAAAGATCTGTCCATTGCATAAGCCGGACCTCCTTGTCTGCTGGCTGGGTAGTTGGGGGCTTAAACTAGGCGTCAGCCAGCCTCTTTTGCTTCCTTATTATAACAAATTCTCAAGCTAGCATAAAGAAAGACACCCGAGGGGGTGTCTTGGGTTTACTTACATTTTAAATAGGTCTGCGTGGCCTAACATCCAGACCTACTCATTCTTGTAAAAGCTTGTCAAATATAGAAATTGTTAATCGGTATCACTAACTAGTTGATTTAATCGCTCTATTTGCTCCTTACTACTGATATCAGTCCAGCACGAACTCATATTATAACGGATACTTAAATCAGCATATTTCTTACCAAAAGCTGCCATTGTCTTTTCTATATTTTCTTTGGTTACATGTTTTCCTTCAGGATTCTTACGCCATCCGCAAAAATATCTCTTATCCTCATCCTCAATATATCTTGTCTTTCTAGCAAGATTAAGTACATTCCGATATCCAGGGCGTTCCCTGTGTTCAGATGGAATTTTACTATTTACTAATTCAAAGAAATCCTTTGGCTTAAATTTATAGTCCGGATCACGTTCTATCTCTAGATAATTCAGCAAAGCTTTATATGTATCGCCATCTAAATAATCATTAACTTTAAATCCTATTTCTACTTCAAACTCTAAAACAACAGGAAATTTTCCTAAAGTTGTCAAATACAACCTAAAAGGCACAGTGTCTATAATGAAGATACAATTAAACCCTTTCTCCTTTATTTTAATAGGAAATATACTTCTAACTTCATTTTTCCTTTTCATATCCGCATACAGGGTCTTTAAATTTGAGAAGTAAAATTTTCCCATAATATTTCCTCCATTACCTTTAATAGTACTATCTTTAAGATCCATATGTCTAAAAGTTTTAGATACTTTTACATTACCACTCAATTTAATCTCGGTCAAGAAAGAATAAATATGCTAGAGTCTTAAGTGAGTAGTAGTTAAACTCAAAATAAGCATATTTCTATTTTAATCTTTCTCCGCCACATCAAAAAAGGCCGGGTCACCCCAGCCTTGATTAGATTCCTAGTCATCCACACCCAGAATCTCGTTGATGTTGTTCTTGTAGAGAATAGCCTTAGCCCCGTAGACTGCTTGGATGCCGCCTTGGACTTCCAAGACATCGACGGCACCGATGGCCTTGAGGGTTGGCTTGTCGACCTTGCCTGAATCTTTGACTGATACACGCAAGCGAGTGATGCAAGCGTCGACTTCTTCAATATTTTCAGGACCACCTAGGGCTTCAATGATTCTAACTGAATCTTGCTTGAGGCTGTCCTTGGTGTCGACCACTGGCTTGGCATCCTCGTCCAAGTCCTCTTCCAGACGACCTGGCGTTGGCACGTTGAATTTGGTGATGAACCAACGGAAGACCACATAGTAGAGGCCGGCCCAGATTAAGCCAAATGGAATTTGTAAGAGCCAGTTGGTCTTGTCATTCCCTTGCAGGATCCCGAAGAGGGAGAAGTCGATGACCCCACCAGAGAAGGTGTTCCCGATGGAAATGTTGAGGATGTCGGCGATGAAGAAGCTGACCCCATCCAGGAAGGAGTGAATCACATAGAGGAAAGGACTCACAAAGAGGAACATATACTCGATTGGTTCCGTAATCCCGGTGATAAAGCTGGTCAAGGCAACCCCGAAGAAGAGACCTGCGTATTTCTTACGACGGTCTTTTGGCACCAAGTGGTACATAGCCAAGCAGGCAGCTGGCAAACCGAACATCATAGTTGAGAAGCGCCCAGCGAAGAAGCGAGTTCCTTCGGTGAAGAGACCAGTGTGGTTTGGATCTGCCAATTGGGCGAAGAAGATTTTTTGCGCCCCGGCTACGGTTTGGCCCGCAACTTGAGCCACCCCACCCAATTCAGTGTACCAGAACATTGGGTAGATCATGTGGTGCAAGCCGACCGCCCCGCAGAGACGCATGAGGAAGCCGTAGAGGAAGGTCCCCAGCGGACCTGCTTGGGAAATGTAGTCCCCTGTTGATACTAGCCATTGTTGGAATGGTGGCCAGATTAGGAAGAAGACGCCCCCTAAGAAGATTGAGGCAAAGGATGTCACGATCGGCACGAAGCGGGAGCCCCCGAAGAAGCCCAAGACCTGTGGCAGTTGAATATTATGATAGCGATTATGGAGCCAAACTGCACAGGCACCGACCGCAATGGCGCCAATGACCCCGGTATCGATGGCAGAACCCTCCGCCATGTAGAGTTTGACTAAGGCACCGATGGTGGCTTTCATGACCAGGTAACCGGTCACCCCAGCTAGGGCTGCCGTCCCCTTGTCGCGCTTGGCAAGGCCGATACAGAGGCCCACACAGAGCAGGAGGGACAGGTTGGCGAAGACAATTTCGCCGGCCGAACTCATGACTTGGAAAATAGCTTGTAGGCTTGGATTATTCAATACGGGATAGGTCGCCACCGTGGTTGGATTAGACAAGGCGCCCCCAATCCCCAGCAATAGCCCGGCTGCCGGCAGAATAGCGATTGGCAGCATAAAGGCTTTCCCGATTTTTTGTAACAACTTAAACATGGTACAAAGACCTCCTTTGATTGTTAGGTGCTTCAGAAGTCTCGCATCGGAATCCTCCTGACTCACTCCTTTGGTCCCTTCTTCCGAGGGACTCGCGGCCCTTCCTGGCCTGGCTGCCTCCTTTCCTGGTCTGACATGATCTTGCATAAGTTGCGATGCGAATGCGCAGGGTTATCTGTAACCCTTTACAAGTTAATTATAATAGGATTGTAAGGAAATTTCAACTTGGAGGGGAGTGGCTTGACCATCGTTGCCCCCATCACCACCACTAGTCGTAACTTTCCTACCTATCATGAGCTGACTAGCACCCGCACCATTCAGGGCAAGGTCATGCTAGACCAGACCATGACCCTAGACTTGGCGGCACGAGGTGTCGCTAAGGTAGAGGAAAGACTATCCCAAGAAGAATTGAAGCTTATCTTGGATAAGTATAAGTTGTTGTTTGATATGGAGGATTAGGAATAAACAAAACGCCATCAGCTCGGTATGATGACCTAGCGATGGCGTTTGCTTGGTTTAATGCGACTTAAGGTCCATAAACAAATGGGCTTGATCCTGAAGACCATGTCCTAGCCGGATAATCCGCACTTTTTGTTCTTTGGGGTATGGCGCATAGTAGACAATATAGTGACCAATAATTTTCCGTCGAATGCCTATAGCTGGCAAATAGGGATTGCGCACCCGCTCCCCGCTTTCTGGGAAAACTAGCAAATTTTTCAAACACTCATGGAGTGCATCAAGAAACTTTTTGGCAGCTTGCTGATTCTTAAGTTCCTTGGTCAGATAGTCCAGAATCACTTCTAAATCTTCTTCTGCCTTCTGAGTGAACTCATAACTATAGGTCATAACGCTCCCTCATATCCGCGATAAGGGACTCACCGTCTCTTAGACGCTGCTCTCGAATATCTTCCAGCCCTTGATATAGAAATTTTGCTTCTTCCATTTGGCGGAGGGTCTTCTCATAGTATTCAATGTCCATGACAACTAGTCGCCCGTAGCCATTCTTAGTTACGAAGACTGGGCCTTGTTCCTCTTGGCAATACGCTTCAACTGCCACTGTGTTTTTTAAATCGCGCATGGGAATAATTTTCATCAACGCCACCCCCTTTTAATGGCTATATTATATCATAAATTTAGACACATATATAGTCATTTATAGCAAAAGGCCCCCTCGTCTGATCATAAGGGGACCTTTTCTTCTTATAACTGATAGACCATAATGTGTTCATTGTTGTCTGGGTCAAAGCCGGTCTCTTCAAAGCCTAGACCTAGCAAAATCTTCTTCATAGGCTCGTTACCGTCCACGTAATCGGCCACCACCTTGGTCATCTGGGTTTGCTGTTTGGCCATTTCAACTACGGCTTCAATGGTTTGTCGGCCGTAGCCTTTGCCTTGGTAGCGCTGGTCAATCAAGAAGCGCCAAACAAAGACTTGCTGCTCCTCTGGATCCAATTCATACATAATGAAGCCAACTAAATCCTCATCTGCATAAATGGCCTTGGGATAGGTAATGCCTTCTTCACGGTAAAACCAAGCATCTGCCAAGGACCGGACGACAGGAGATACAAATTTGGCCTCTTCTTGCTCAGGAGAAATCTTGAGATTTAAGACTTGGGAGTAGTTATCGCTTGTTATCTCTCTAAAGGTAATGGTCACACTAGTCACTTCCCTGTCATCTTACTTGACTAAGTCACTCAAGAGATAGGCATCCACCAAGCGCTCGGTTGCCTCTACAGAGTCGACATGGGTCCGCTCATAGGAATGGCTGGACTCGATGCCGGCACCACAGAGGGCGTGCTTGACTTCGGCACCCGCTGACATAGCGGCCGAAGCGTCGGAGCCGTAGAATGGGTAGATGTCTAATTTGTAAGGAATTTCCTTGGCCTTAGCTAGCTCCACCAGGTGTTGGCGGAATTCATAGTGGTAAGGGCCGCTGGCATCCTTGACACAGATGGAGACGGTGTACTCGTCGGTCTGTTGGTCGTCCCCCATGGCGCCCATGTCGACCGCCAGATACTCAACCGCTTTGTCTGATAGGCTAGAGTTGGCCCCATGCCCTACTTCCTCGAAGACCGAGAAGGCAAATTGGGTCGTCACCGGCAGGGTGATGCCCTCTTCCTTGTAACGGCGCAACAAGTTAAGCAGGATAGCGGCGGACACCTTGTCGTCGAGGAAGCGCGACTTGATAAAGCCGGTGTCGGTGATGGTGGTTCGTGGGTTGAAGGAGACAAAGTCACCCACTTCAATACCTAGGGCGCGGGTTTCTTCCTCGTTGGTAACCTTGGCATCTAAGCGGACTTCCATGTTGTCTTGGGTCCGTTCAGCCGTCCCCGCATCACGGTAGACGTGGGTAGAAGTTTGGTGAATGAGAATAGTCCCAGATACAGTTTTACCGGTGGCCGCCACATGGACGGTACAGTTCTCCCCTTCAATCATGTTCCAAGGAAAGCCACCCACCTTGTCCAGCTTGAGCCGGCCGTCGCCCTTGACCGCGCGCACCATTGCCCCCAAGGTGTCAACGTGAGCCGTCACGATGCGGTGGTGGTCATCGTCCTGGCCCGGCACCGTCACATGTACTAGTCCTTTGGAAGTGCGCACCGGTTGGTAGCCCATTTTTTCCAGAGTCGATACCAAATAGTCCTGAACGCCACGCGTGTAGCCCGTTGGCGACGCGATAGCTAGAAGTTCTTGCAGATAACTTAAGGTTGGATTCATCCTAATGCCCCCTTGAAAATTGTTTACACCTTCATTATAACACAAGTTTGGATAGGCGCCCTATCTTTTTGCGTGACAAATGGGGCGGGTGCCCGCAGTCACGTCGTGTTGGAGCCCCAACACGACATCGCCCTCCTCCAATGCGACGTGGCTGCACCTTTTGGCTCCTTTTTCGCTCAAAAACCAAGTTCATCGCCTCCACCACGTCGCGTTGGAGCCCCAACACGACATGGCGCTCCTCCAACTGATGGACAGCACTTAGAAGATTTACTCTATCTAACACGGGGCAACCAACTATACACAGAAGATGGAGAAGAGTTGTATATTGATCCAACTTCTTAGAACAGAACATTTCATACCCAATATGAACCCGATTTTATTGTAGCAAGAGAAAAATCTCCACTAGAACTCTTGATTGAAAATAAGGAATTGTTTGATAAATAGAAAAAGCGAGGATAACCTCGCTTCAGATTGGAGTTAAAATCTTTAGAAGACACTTTTATAAGGACTTTGTCCTCACTCTGAAAGCCTTTATTTAAAGGCTTTTTTACTTTTCCAAAGTAAATTTGTTGCGAGTTTATCGCATTTTTAACGAATCCTTTCTGATAATACACTATCTTCGTATCATTTCATTTCTTGCTTAATTCTCATCAACTCTTCCTTTGCCTCTTCTAAATGCACACTCGTCAAGTACGGAATAGCAGCGTCGAGCTGTTCTTCTGAAAAATCCCACCATTTAAGTTTTTCCAAAAAAGCAATCGTCTCTTCGTCAAAGCGGTACTTGATAACACGCACTGGATTTCCGACTGCGATAGCATAAGGTGGAATATTTTTTGCAACAGCTGCTTTACTACCGATTCTTGCAAATCATGATGATGAAAGAGTATGGAACAGCTGATAGTCCCCAAAAAATTGCTTTTATGAACATCACTTTGGGAAGTGTCATTTTCGGCGTACTTGTCATCCTTGGTACCTATATGATTTCAAAAGCGTGAAAAGCAAAGCGAAATATATAAAGTGTGAAAAGGAGCGAAAACACCTTTTCTTTTTGCGATCCAGACTGAAACTTCCAAGTTGTCTATTTATTTTATTGACATTTTTTATAAAAAGAGGTACAATAACTTTAATATCAAACTATACTATATCGGAGGTATTGAAATGAAATTTTCTAATCGTTTACTGCTATTCCTTGCAGGAGTTGTTTTTGTCCTTTTAGGACTTTTCCTATTTACAAACCCAGTAGCTAATCTTGTTGCTTACAGCTGGTGGATTGCATTTGGTTTACTGGTTTCTTCTATAGCAGCTATTTTAGGCTATTTCTCTGCACCAAAAGAGCTTCGCTCACCTGTTTATCTTTTCCAAGGATTTGTTAGTCTTCTCTTAGCTCTTTACCTCGTTGCTTATGGCTTTGTGACCCTGCCGGTCGTCATTCCGACCATTGTAGGAATTTGGTTAATTGTAGAAGCCATTATTGCTTTCTTTAAAGGCAATCGTCTAGGATTGATTTTCCCTATTATTGGTAGCAATATCACGTGGGTAGCCTTGCTTGAATTTTTACTAGGTCTAGTGATTCTGTTCAATCCAGTGGCTACAGCTGTCTTTGTCGTTTATGTCAATGCCTTTGCATTTTTAGTTACTGGCTTCACCTACATTATTGAGGCCTTTCGTAAATAGTCTAGTTGCTATTTCTATCGCATTCAAAAAAGCTGGGAAATCATATTCTCAGCTTTTTCGTCTCTTTAATTATCACTTTTTCGCATTCCATTCTGCGTAGAATTGCTCCAAGTATTCTTCCAAAAAGTGATGGCATAGTGCTCTAGCATTCGATAAGTTGCAATAATAACCGGTCGAGAACGGGGCATCGACTCAATCATACCGAAAATAAAAGAGCGAATGTTATCTGCAAAAAGAAAGCTTGGATTTTTTGCGATTTCAACAAAAAAAGCACTGTTTGTACTGACCCCAAAAAGTTAGACAAATAATTTAAGTGAAGGATTTAGTTCTGTATTGCACAGGACTAAGCCCTTTTTAGTTTTACCTTAATTCGTTTGTTGTTGTAGTACTCATTGTAGTCAACAATAGCTTGTTCCAATTGGTTAAGTGATTTAAATGTTTTCTCATAACCATAAAACATCTCAGACTTAAGAATACCAAAGAAGGATTCCATCATACCGTTGTCTGGTATGATGATGAAAGAGTACGGAACAGCCGATAGTCCTCAAAAAATTGCTTTTATGAACATCACTTTGGGAAGTATCATTTTCGGCGTACTCGTCATTCTTGGCACCTATATGATTGCAAAAGAAAGAAAAGCAAAGCGAAATATAACGTGTGAAAAGGAGTGAAAACTCCTTTTCTTTTTGCGAACCAGACTGAAACTTCCAAATTGTCTATTTATTTTATTGACACTACGAGCAACAGCGTAATGCGTGACATGCTTCTTCTATATCAGAATTGGACTCTTTCAGGCTGCTGTTCTAGCAAATAATCCTCTTAGCCTTAATCATAGAAATTCATTTTTGTTCATTTTTACATGACCCAGACTAGAAAATATTCAACACCTGACTGGGATTTATTTTAATGGGTTTTAACCTTTCTTGGTTAGATAAAAAAGAAGAACCATACAGTATAGAATCTGTATGGTTCTTTGCCCTACTTTTGGCCCATTTTGAAATAATTATATTTAATAACGCTCCAAGCATCTTCTAGAAATCACTTATATTTCCACATTTTTGATTATTTTCAATATGAAAAATTCTTACAGATTCATGCAGGAGGCTAGATGGCTTAAGGTCTTGGACTTTGAACAGGTTCGTTGTATTGGTCAAAAGTGATTTTACCTTGAATACGATAGGTACCTGCTAAATAGTTCAAGTGACGCGTTTTGCCCTCTTCAACAGTAAAGACCATGTCCACTTCAAGGCTCTGAAGTCGGAAGTCCTTATCTACTTGGTAATTAAACTTAGGTTTGCTGGCAAAGAAAGCCGCGAAAGCATCCTCGTTAAAGATGTAGCGGATCAGTTCCGTGCTAATCTCTTTGGCGTCGGTTGGGTGGTCCGATTGATAAGCCCCATAAACCGCAGCTGCACTTAATAGATTCCACGCAGCTTCGTGGTCGCGGTAAACCTTCTTACCATCTATATCCTCTCTCAGGCGCAACTCGTAGCCATTCTCTAGCTCCTTAACCTCGTAAATCTCTGAATATAAGGCGATTTCTTCAGGCGTATAGAATTGATCCAAGCTACGTAACTGCTTAAGCGAGTCTTGAAATTCTTGAACTTCGGTCTTGATATCTAGACTTCTGACCTCTTCTTCATGGTTCTCCTTGCCATGAAGCTGCCCGTCTTTGACAGAGGCAATTAAGTGGTAGTCGCCCAAGAAGCTACCAATATCAAAGGAGCCAAATCCGGACGCTTGGTCCAAATCTACATTTGCTTCAAAATGGCCGCCTATGAGGATATCTTCCTCCTGGCTTGGGAGAGTATTGCTTATCTTCCACTCACCCTTAGTATGGACTGTCTGGGTCTTGGCCATCTTCTTGACCGTCTCATTCAGTAATTGGTCCAGGGACGGAGCTTGCGCACTAACGCTTGCTGGCGCCACCCCACCAGCCCCTGCCAAAAGGCCGCCGGCCATGGCTAGCAGGCTTAATTTTTTAAACCATTTCATCTACTTTCCTCCTCAAATGTCCTAGGGCTTTTCTACTGACACCGCTTGGTCATATTGGTCCAAGTCCGCTTCCAATTTGACATGGAAGATTCCTGTTAAGCCAGAGAATAGATCCATCCCCTGGTCAATACTAAACTGAAAATCAACCGTGACATGGGTTACACGGAAATCCTTGTCGGTCTGCACCAGAATCTTTGGCTTACGAGCCATGAAAGCACCAAAGGCCTCTTCATTTAAGACATAGTCAATAAAGCTCGCAAAATCGCCATAGATGGTAGGGTTACTAGTCTCCAGCAGCAATTGGTGCAAGGCCTCTTGCTTGACCTGGTCCCAGAACTCTTGATGATCACGATAGAGCTGCTTGCCATCAATATCTTCTGATAATTGCAAGAGGTAACCCTGATCTTCTTTGACGCTCTGGATATACTTCGCTAGCTCCCCTTTGTATTGAGGACTATTCCAAGTTTCCACCTGACGCATCGACTCCAAGTCTGACTTCCAACTTGGCACCTGAGACTTGAGGTCAATTGGCTCCAACTCCTTACCGTCCGCCTTACCATACAAGTAGCCATCTACTAAGGCCAACTTGACTTTGCTTGCCCCGGGAAACTTAGCCAAGCCAAACTCGGCCTTGCCCGCCATTTGATCTAAGTCAAGGCTAGCATCTAACTCGCCATCTAGCACGGTCTGTGTATTTTTCTCTTCAAGATCACTGTGGGTCATGGAAAATTTGACCTTAGTGTGGACGCTTTTGCTTTGGAGGCTAGTCTTAATGACCCGGTTTACCAGCTCATCAGTGGTCAAGTCTTGAGCCTGCACACTCGGTGCACCGACACCCCATAACATAGTCGCAGTCAGGCTTAAAAGCCCTAGTTTCTTCCATTCTTTAATCATCATTTAAATCTCCCTTCTAGTTTTCTGGCTCTAATTCAATACCCTTAGCTCGCAAGTTAGCTAAGCACTCAGCCAGATATGCCGCGTCATGCTCCGCATAAATAGGAGAGCCCAGCGGCTGAGATTGGATTTGGCTAGCTTCATAGGCTGGCATGACTTTGCCACGATAGCTGGGCTCCCACCACTGGTCGTCCGGCCGGTAGCCGCGGCGGACCATTTCCTCCATAATCAGGCGGTGGTAGGCATAGAGCTTGTAGGGCGAGTGTTCAAAGACATAGTTAACCACACTGTGGGGCTTGCCCCAACCCTTGCCCCGCAAGGCCGCACACTCCCGATGCTGACCTAGCAGCTGTTGTCTTGGCAACTTGTCAATCAAGGCTTGATGCCATAATCTCATGTAAGGCCCTCCTTCTTGCTTTCCCTTACTATAGCACATTCTGAGCCTAAGGAAAAGCTTACAAAAAAATGACTGGCCCACATGCAGTGTGAGCCAGTCATCTGAAAAGCACCTCCAAGTGGCGCAGCCTCTTACCTATTGGGCTACTTGTGCCGCTTGGACTGACTTAGGGTCTGATGGGTTATGCCGAAAACCTAAGAGACGTAAGCCGTTGAGAATCACTAAAATTGTAGAACCTTCGTGGCCCACCACACCCAGCGGTAGACTGACCACTTGGAAGACATTGGCTGCAATCAGGCAGACAATCACGGCCAAGGCGAAGATAATATTTTGCATAATAATGGTCTTCATGCGACGAGAGAGCCGAATGGCCTGAGGCACCCGGGTCAAGTCATCCATAATGACGCAGTCGGCCGTTTCCATGGCAATGTCCGTCCCTGAACCAATGGCAAAGCTGACATCAGCCTGAGCCAAGGCAGGCGCATCATTGATGCCATCCCCTACCATGGCCACACAATAGCCTTGAGCCTTGTAGTCGGCCACCAAACGGGCCTTGTCATCTGGCAGACAGTTAGCCTGCACTTGGTCAATACCTAAATCATTAGCAATGGTTTGGGCCGCTGCCTGGTGGTCCCCCGTCATCATGACCACTTGGACCCCTAATTCATGCAGCAATTCCACTGTGGCCTTACTCTCCGCCTTCACTCGGTCAAAGAGCGCATACCAGGCCACTAAGTCTTGGTCACGAGACACCAAGACCAGGGTCTTGCCGTCTGCTTCTTGCTCAGCTAGGACTTGTTCTAAGTCAGCAGGCACTTGCCCCACTGCTTCTAAGACGAAATCAGCTTTCCCAATCCGCCAGTCATGCCCTTGATAGGCACAAGTAAAACCACGACCGGTCACATCCTCAAGCTGATCCAAGGTCACCGCTTGATAGTCGCCCACATAGTTCAAGATGGCTTGAGCCACAGGGTGAGTAGAAGTCGCTTCAGCCGTTGCCACCAAGGCATTCAAGTCAGTCGCCTCTTCTGCAAACCAAGCCTCTTCTACTTGGGGTTGACCTTGAGTCAAAGTCCCAGTCTTATCCATTACCACCAGGTTGACATCGCCAATCTGGTCCATGATTTGACCGCCTTTGACCATGACGCCCATACGAGCAGCTCGGCTAATAGCCGCAAGGACAGCCGGTGTGGAGCTAGCCACCAAGGCGCAAGGAGAAGCCACCGTCAAGAGAATCATGCCGCGGTAGAAGCTATCCAACCAGGACCAGCCCAGCAAGAAGTGGACCGCCACGATAAAGGTCGGAACCAGGAAGAGCACCGCCTTCACATAGCCATCTTCTAAGTTTTCAATCAGGCTAGACACCCGGCTCTTTTGGCCCTGGGCTTGTTTGACCAGGGCTACGATTTTAGCGAAGAGGGTATCTTCTTGGGCTACTGTCACTACCATATCCAATTCGGCGCCCACATTGAGGGTCCCGCCTAATACTAGGTCGCCCGCTGCCTTATCCGCTGGGATTGGCTCCCCTGTCACCATGGCTTCATCTAAACTAGCCCAGTCGCTGATTAACTTGCCATCGATTGGCACTGCCTGGCCTTTTTTGACCCGCAGACGGTCGCCAATCATGAGGTCGCCGGTTTCTACTTCTTCCAATTGACCGTCGGACAGAATGCGCCAAGCCTTATCTGGCCGTAGGGCCATGAGGGCTGTAATGGCATCCTGGCTCTTCTTCATAGCTAATTCTTCCAGAGTCCCAGACAGGGCAAAGATAAAAATCAGCAAGGCCCCTTCTAGCCAGTAACCAATAATGCCTGCACCCAAGGCAGCTAGGACCATGAGGACATCCACATTGAGGTGATGTTCCTCTACTAACTCCTTCCAGCCTTCTAGGGCTGGCTCATAGCCTCCAATCAAGAAAGCTAGAATAAAACTTGCCTGCCCCCAGACAGGTTGACTTTCTAAAAAGACTAGTCCCACTAGGATAAAACCCAGACAGAGCGCAGTCTCAATAATTCGTTTGTTGTATCTTAAACACTTCATGATCTCACCTCTTATTTATAATCAATTTACTTTACACTCTTATTATAGCTTCTCTAATTTAGATTGTCAATAATATTTATCGTCAAGATTGTATTATTTAATAATATTGATTATAGATAGTCGATCTAGCAAAAAGGCCGGGAATCCCTTCCCGACCTTAGCTTGCTTATTTAAGTCGATAAATCATATAGTAGACCCCGACCCCTGGCATTGGGACATCTTCCAAGAAGCCATAGACCTCAAAGCCATGTTTGAGATAGAAGTCCTTGGCCTGATAGGTCCGCGTAGTTAGGAGGATGCTAGTCACCCCTATTTGACGAGCATAGTCCTTGGCATAGTCTATGAACTGGCTGCCCAGGCGCTGCCCTTGATAGTCCGGGTCAATAGCCAAGTTATCGATTTCCATGGCCTGATAACGAATCTTGCCATTCATGGCAGCTACCAAGCGCTCCCCGTCTTTCATCTGCCAGATGAAGGACTGGTCCAAGCCTTCAGGCTTAGGCTGATTGAAGTAGGTCTCATAGCCATGCGTGAAGACTCTCTCATAGAAATCTTCCGGCATGAGCTCTGTGCTTTCCACAGGATAGTGTGTCATCGAACTGCCTCCTCTTATAAGTTAATTTCTAACAGAATAGGTGTATGGTCTTGGCGCGCCCCGGAATCCAGCATCTCGGACTTGGTCACCTTGTCTGCAATGCGATCAGATACCAACCAGTAGTCAATGCGCCAGCCTGTATTGTTAATCTTGCTGGTCCGGCTACGCTGCGCCCACCAGGTATATTGATGCGGCACGTCCCCATGTAGGTGGCGGAAACTATCGGTAAAGCCCCGGCTGAGCAAATGAGTAAAGCCGGCCCGTTCTTCATCGGTAAAGCCCGCAGATTGGCGGTTAGCTCCTGGGTTGGCCAGGTCGATTTCCTGATGGGCAACGTTGAAGTCTCCGGTCGCCAAGACGGGCTTCTTAGCATCCAGACTAACTAGGTAGTCGGCGTATTTAGCATCCCAGACCTGACGCTCTGCCAAACGCTTGAGGCCATCCCCCGCATTAGGCGTGTAGACCTGAGTGACATAGAAATCGTCAAATTCCAGGGTAATAATCCGGCCTTCCAAGTCCATGGTCGACGGCGCCCCGATTTCAGGGAAAGTCACCTTAGGCTGCAAGTGCTCCCGATAGAGGAAGAGGGTCCCAGCATACCCCTTGCGGGCTGGCTCCTGAGAGGACCGCCAAGTGTGGGCATAACCTGGGAAATATTCGGCCAAGATTTCTTCATGCTTCTTGGTCGGACCTGTTGGCGATAATTTGGTTTCTTGAATGGCAATAATGTCTGCCCCTGCTTGCGCTAGCTGGTCCAAGACGGCTTTGGAGAGTTGGGCCCGGGCCGAGTCGCTAGTTAGGGCCGCATTGAGTGAATCGATGTTCCATGAGATCAGTTTCATTCTATCTTCCTTCGTTGTGTAAATTCTTTATACTTCTATATTATAGCAGATTGACTGACAGAAAACAGGGTCTAGGATTCCACCACAAAATCAATGGCCTTGACCTGCTTGCCCCACCAGCGGGCAAAGGCCTTGAAACGAGCGCGGATGCTGGCCTGGTGGACCTTAGCCAAAGGCTGGGCGCTAGTCACCTGAAAAGTGATTTGGTCGCCTTGCTGGCGCAAGTTCCACTGGCCCTTGACCTGGCCCCGAATCAGAATCAGAGCCGGAATTTGGCCTGCTTTCTGCCAAATAGTGTGGTGACGGTCCTTTTCTACTAGGATGTCCTTAGACTTGTAGGAGACCAAGAGGGCATCGAATTTGCCCAGGACTAAGACAGTCGGCAACTTGGCCGCATCCTGCCAGCTTTCATAGTAGAAGGTCTGCTTGCCGTAGCGACAACTTGGCCAGTCAGACAGGTCCACCTGACTGAAGAAGGCCTGGGGCACCCCGAAGAAATGGGCTGCATCACCCAGTGTGGCCGGACCATAAAAAGAAAAATAAGTCCCTAAGAGCTGCTCCTTAAGGCCAAGAAGGTCCTGTGAGCCCGGCGCTAGCTGCCAGTACACCAAGCGGTCGCCCTGACTCAGGGTATGATAGAGCTGGCCCTGACGCGAAGCCGCCAAGAAGAGCCCACCCCAACGGAAGAGTTGGCGCCACTCTTCCTGACCATAGCGATCCTTAAGGGCCTCACGCGTCAGAGGACCGTCAGCCAGATAGCCGGCCAGGCGCTCTAATTGGGCCGACACCTCTACCCCTTGTTCGGCCAAATGATGCCAGGGCCAGGAGACTGTCTCCGACAGAAGAAGTGACAAGGCCTCCCAAGTCGGACGATCATAGAAGTGGTAGGTCCCCCGCTGGCCCCAAGCCAGAATACCTTGCTCTGTCAAGTCAGCATAGCTATCCGCCTTGGGATTAGCCAGGCGGTTGAAGTAATTATAGATGCCATGGGTCACATACTGAGACTGAATCCCCAGACTCTTGGCCAAGACCTCTGTCCCTGTCAATTTAGACTCAAGCAAAGCCTGATGATAGAGCCTTTGCGCCAGAATCTCCTGTGCTGTAATGGTCATACGGTCGCCCCCCTTTCGCTTACTTTCTCATTATAACAAAGCCTGTCTTGGACTTCAAAAGGGCAGGCCCTATTCTTTACTTTTGATCGGCACTCGCCAGCCCTTTCCTTTTTGCTAGAGAGCCTCAAGCCCGTGACTAAGACGCGACACAGGCAAAATCGGGTCCGTGTGGTACCAAAGGATGCCAAGCGCATGAGAAGCTCTGGGAGCGCTAGCGACCTAGAGATTCCATAGCTAGGCAAGGCGGAAGACTCCCGCAGGGAGGCTGCAGCCGGTCCGGCTCCTAGGAAGGCCGATTTGGTGGGAGCGAGGCTAGACTTTGGCCTTGGCGACACACAAAAATGAGGCTAGGACACCCGTCCCAGCCTCAAGCTTATCTTATTTAGTTCATCATACCAGCCTGGAGCTGATACATGCGGTAGTAGAGCCCACCTTGAGCCAGTAGCTCCTGGTGGTTGCCCGACTCGACAATCTGCCCTTGGTCCAGGACATAGATGCAGTCCGCATCCTGAATGGTCGACAGACGATGGGCAATGGCCAAGGTCGTCCGCCCCTTTCGCATCTTAGCCAGCGATGCTTGAATGACTTCCTCGGTCTCCGAATCAATATTGGCCGTGGCCTCATCCAGAATCAAAATCTTAGGCTGGGTGGCCATGGTCCGGGCAAAGGCCAGCAACTGGCGCTGGCCACTTGAGAAAGTAGCCCCCCGCTCCGTCACCGGACTGTCGTAGGCCGCAGGTAGACTCTCAATAAAGTCAGCCGCATCAACAAAGCGCGCCGCCTCGCGCATGGCTTCATCCGTCAAGCCCTCTTGATACATGCGGATATTAGAGGCAATGGTCCCGTGGAAGAGGAAAGGATCTTGCAGAACCAAGCCTACTGCTGACCGCAAGGCCTGAGCCGAATAAGACTTAATATCCTGACCATCAATCAGAATCTGGCCGCGATCAAAATCATAGAAACGCAAGAAGAGGTTCATAATCGAAGACTTACCAGACCCGGTCGCACCTACAAAGGCCACCGTCTGGCCGGCTTCCACCTTGAAGCTAATACGCTTGAGGACATCCCGCTTGCCGTCATAGGAGAAACTGACATCCCGGAACTCAATGCTGCCCGCCCCGATTTCTGTGACTTGACCGCTTTGGGCCGGTTCATAATCCTCCTGGTCAATCAAGGCAAAGACCCGGTCGGCCGCAATCATGGAAGTTTGCAGAATGGAAAAGTTCTGGGTGACTTCAATCAGCGGGTTGAAGAGCTGGTTGGAGTATTGAATAAAGGCATACATAAGCCCCGCGGTCACACCAGCCACCTGCCAGGTGACCCCGAAATAGGCCAGGATAACAGCATAGGCCAAGAGCTTAAGTAAGGACATGGCCGGCCGCAGGAAGAGGCTGTTGACATTGAGGGATTTATTGGAATAGGCCACGTGGTCTGCATTAATGGCTTCAAACTCCGCCAAGAGACGCCCTTCCTGGCCAAAGGCCTGGACAATTCGCATGCCCTCAATGCTTTCCGACAGCTTAACGTTCAGGTCGCTGAGCTTAGCCCGGGTCATGGCAATCAAATCACGCGATTTAGTATTGTAGAGGGCAATAGAACCAAACATAATGGGAATAAAGACCAGCATGAGCAGGGTCAGGGGCTCATTAAGACTGAGCATGGTCCCAATCGTAACCGCCACAATGACCAAGGAACTGAGGAAACTAGAGAAGATGGCACTGAACATATCGGCCACTGCCTGAGTATCATTGGTCAGGCGGGACACGATGGCCCCGGCTGGCGTCTGGTCGAAGTATCGCATGGACAGGCTTTGCAGCTTGTCGAAGGACTCTTGGCGCAAGTCGCGGACCACACTTTGAGCCACACGGGCGAAGGTGTAGTTACCTAAGAAGGTAAAGGCCACCCGCACCAGGAAGAGGCTGTAGTAGGCCAGAAGGATTAAGCCTCCTTGGGCCACCAAGCCACCCCCAATAAAGTGGTCGATATAATACCGGGCCAGAAGTGGAATGGCAGTCGTCACGGCCGACGTCAGGAAGATGAAGACCAGAGCCATCAGGGCAGTCCCCTTGTAACGCCACATATAGGCCATAAGGCGCCGAAAAGTTTTAGCACGATTAGGCATCCAAGTCCCCTCCTTCCAAACTTTGAGCCAGTTGCTGACTACGGTAGGTGGTCGCGTACCAACCATTTTGCGCCAGCAATTCTTGGTGATTACCCCGCTCCTTAATGCGGCCATCTTCCATAACCAGAATCAGGTCGGCATGGACGACGGCTGACAGACGGTGGGCCGTAATAATGGTGGTCTTGCCTTGACGTTCCGACTTAAGATTTTCTAAAATCAAATGCTCCGTCTTGGCATCCACGGCTGACAGCGAATCGTCCAGAATCAGAATGTCTGGATCCAAAATCAGGGCCCGGCTCATGGCCAGACGTTGCTTCTGACCACCGGACAGGGAGACGCCCCGCTCCCCAATCAGGGTATCAAGTCCTTCGGGCATGGCCTGGATATCCTGGTAGACGCCACAGAGTTGGGTGGCTCTGACAATGGCCGCATCATCCAAGTCAGCCTGGCCGAAGCGGACATTGTCCCGAATACTCATGGCGAAGAGCAGCTGGTCTTGAGGTACATAGCCCATCAAGCTCCGCAAGTCGCTCAGGCGGTAGTCGCGGATGTCGTGACCATCTAACTGAATGCTGCCCACATTGACATCCTGCTCCCGCAAGAGTAGACGCAAGAGACTGGTCTTACCGGACCCCGTGGTCCCGACAATGCCCAGGGTTTGACCGGCTTCCAAGCTAAAGTGGACATCCTCAAGCGTAGGCAGGTCTTGGTAGGCGAAGGATTCAATGTCATAGTCCAGGCGCCCATTTTGAATGCTAGGCAGAGGGTGTTCCGTCTCACGGACGGGGCTTTCCTCATGCAGCAGTTTATCAATCCGATCCAGCGAGACCGAACCCCTTTGCATAATGTTGAAGAGCCAGCCGATGGCTTGCAGGGGCCAGACTAGCATGTCCAGATAAGTCATGAAGGTAACCATTTCCCCGACGGTGAACTGGCCCTGACTAATCAGATAGCCCCCGTAGAGCAGACTAATCAGATAGGAAGCCCCCACGAAAATCAAGACCATGGGTTGGAAGAGCTCATTGTACTTGGCAGCTCGCAGGTTCTTGGCCCAGACCATCTGGTTGGTGGCCTGAAACTTAGCCGTCTCCTGGGCACCATAACCAAAGGACTTGGTCACCTTAATACCAGAGACTGATTCCTGAACCGAGTTGTTAAGCTCAGAGAAGGCCTCCTGGGCTTGCTTAAAGCCTTCATGGTTGATGCGTCCCAGGCGACTGGTGCCCCAGGCCAGAACTGGCAGAGGCAAAATCGCCACCAGGGTCAGGCGCCAATCCAGAATCCAGAACATGGTAGCCAGGGTAACTAGGGCAGTAATCGAGGCATCCACAGCCGACATGACCCCGCCCCCTGCCGTCATAACCAGAGTTTGGACATCGTTGGTGGCATGGGCCATCAGGTCCCCGGTCCGATAGCGAGTATAGAAGGACGGCGCCATGCGGGTAAAGTGTTTAAACAAGCGAGTCCGTAGAATCCGGCCCAGGCTATTGGCTGTCCCTAAAATAAAGAGTCGCCAGACATAGCGGAGGGCATACATAATGAGGGCGGCTCCCACTAGCCAGGTCAGATTGATGGCCAGATCGCTAGGGGTCAGATTGCCACCAGCAATGGCATCAATAACCTGCCCAATAATGCGCGGCGGAATCAGGTTGAAGACGCTGACCAAGGATAAGGCCAGAATCCCAATGATATAGCGGCGGGCTTCCAACTTGAAGAACCAGCCTAATTTGCGAATGAGTGACATGACACCTTCTCCTTTCGTAACCTTACTATTATACAACAAAAAAGAAGCCGGGACCAATGAACTGACCCGAGCAAAAAAGAGCCGGCACCCCAGTGCCAGCCCTCACACATTTATTCACTTAGATAGTCATAGGCCTGCCGGGGCGAGCCGTCTTGGAGATAGATAGTGCCTCGCTCCTGGAAGCCGTAGGCCAGGATGGCCTGCTGCATGGGAAGGTTTTGGGCGTGGGTGTCAATCCGGATGTGGGGGCAGACGGACTTAGCGAAGTCGAAAGCTGCCCGCGCCACGCCGCGGGCCTTGCCATTGGAAGCCAGGCGGTGAATGGTCACATAGGGACTTTGGCTGCGCCAGCCCAGACCGTCAATCTGCCTATAGGTCGGATCTTGGCCGCCAATCAGGGCCAAGGTGCCCACTAGCTGGCCGGCCTCGTCCTCTAGGACATAGGAATGGCCTTGCGCTATATCTGCTTCTAGGAGACTTAGAGGCGGATAGCCGTCTGGCCACTGGTTGGGATTCCCCTTAGCCCGCATAAAGGCCCGGGCTTGGTCGTATATGGACATCAAAGCCGGCAAGTCCCGATTCTGTGTTTTTCTAATCCGCATGCGGCTTCCTCCTCTGCTCCAGGCCTTACTGTCCCTCAGTCTATCACAAATCCTCGTCCCTGCCAACAAGGTCTAACTTGGGTCTGGCCCGTGATAGTGCTATACTAGACTTAACTGATTAAGAGAAAGAAGGCTCCGCCATGGAATCCATGCTCCAACGCTTTATCCGCTATGCTAAAATCAACACCCGATCTGACCTGCACTCGGATGCCGTACCGACCACACCCGGTCAACTGGACTTCCTCCGCATGTTGGAGGGCGAACTCAAGGACCTGGGGCTCAGCCAAGTCCGCTTCAATCCAGTGGACGCCTTTGTCACCGCCCTCTTGCCAAGCAACCTATCGGCCCATCAAAAGGCGCCAGCCATTGGCTTTATTGCCCATGTGGATACAGCCGACTTCAATGCTGACCATATCCAGCCCCAGGTTCATGCAGACTATGACGGCCAGGATATTGTCTTGAATCCTGACCTGGACATTGTCATGCGGGTGTCCGAATTTCCTAACTTGAAACACTATGTGGGACAGACCCTGATCACCACAGATGGTACCACCCTGCTAGGGGCCGATGACAAGGCAGGTCTGGTCAGCATTTTGGAAGCTGTCATCCATCTATTAGCCCATCCAGACCTGCCTCACGGCGATATTTGGCTAGCCTTCGGACCTGATGAAGAAATCGGCAAGGGCGCCCACCGTTTCCAAGCCCAAGACTTCCCAGCAGACTTTGCCTATACGCTGGATAGCGGCGAGGTGGGCAAGTTGGAATACGAGACCTTCAACGCCGCCCGGGTCATGCTGACCATCGACGGGACCAGTGTCCATCCAGGGACCGCAAAGGGCCTCATGGTCAATGCCCTGGCCGAGGCTGCCAAACTCTTCGCCCGCCTGCCCCAAGACCAGGTACCAGAATTGACTGAGGGCCACGAGGGCTACTATATGCTGTCCAGTCAAAGCGGCGACATTGGCCAAGTTCAGGCCACCTACATTATTCGTGACCATGACAAGGAGCGTTTCCAAGCCCGTAAGGACTTCTTCCGTCAGATTGTGGCCCAACAGAATGCAGGCTACGACCGGCCCCGCATCCAATGCCAAATTTACGACGAATACTATAATATGTACGACATTCTAAAGCAAGACATGACGCCGGTTGAGGTGGCCATTGCCGCCTACAAGGCCTGTGGCATTGAGCCTATTATCAAGCCTTTCCGGGGTGGGACAGACGGCTGCATCATCACCTATAAGGGCATCCCGACGCCCAACCTCTTCACGGGCGCTGAGAACCTTCATGGCCAGTATGAATTTGTCAGCTTAGAAAGCATGGAAAAGGCCAGCCAAGTCGTCCTTACCATTATCCAATCAGTGGTCAGCCCACACTAAAACAAGCCAGGTAGCTCAACTACCTGGCTTTCTTTGTCTACTTTTGCTTCATTAACGAATGGCGGAGCCGGCCACACGGCTCACCGTATGCCGCATGCCCCGTATGGCCACTGATAAGGCGAAGATATTTTCCACATTGGCCAGGCCGCCAAAGCCTGCGTCGCCAATATGTTGAATATCCACGCCAGCCACCTTATTGCGAATGGCAATATCTTCCACCACCCGCGGGCTGCTAGATTCCTGGCTGGTCCCGATAGCGGATAAGACTAGGACATCGTGAGCGTGAGCGTACTTGACAATCGCCACCAGCTCATCATCGGTGAAGCCCGGCACCGTCCCCACGGCCGGCACCAGCAGAATGTCGGTCCCGGCCTCAATGAAGTCCTTGGCCGTCTCAATGCTGGCCACTGGCTCCTTGGACCCTGCCCCATGCATCTTGCCGGCAATGACCAGACCTGAGAAATGTTGCTTGGCCACCTTGACATAGTGGGCAATCTCCTTATTAGTTACCCCCGTTCCAGGGTTACCCGTCAGGCAAATGAAGTCTAGGCCTAGGCGGTCGGCCGCTTCTAGGGTCTCAACCGAGCAGGTCCGGCCTTTAGGCAGAACATTACGCGCCTCCACCATAATGGCGTCGGTATCAACTGGCTCTAGGTTGGCCCCAATAGGGCGACCTGATAGGGCTTTGAGACGGCGAATGGGATCTTCTGTCCCTTGATCTAAGCCACAAATGACTGGATTAAGGACATCTAGGCCATTTAAGAGCATGAGGTCTGCCCCGAAGGCCTTAGCGATTTCCGCATTAGTCAAGTTGCTGATATAGGCAGGCACAGGCGCTACCATTTCACAACAAACGGTCCGGCCTTCAGCGGCCCAGATGGCTTGCTTGAGTTCTTCTGCACTGTAGCCAGCATAATCGCTGGGCAGGCATTCTAATACACGTCTTACCATATTACTCCTTCTTTCCTAGTGCTTGGCCTAGCGCGCGGGCTAGGTCCGGGTCTGCCCCTTCATAGGCTCCACGAGGATCGTAAGCAAATGAAACGGGGCCTTGCTGGGTCGTAGGGTCTTGGTACCAGGTCTTGAAGCTGCCGTGGACTTGCCGGATGCCCGTATAGGCCACCAAGTCCGCCGCATTAGCCAAATTCAGACCGGCCCCCATGACAAATTCAATGTCAGCCCCATATTGGGCTTGATAATGAGCTAGTCGGTCTCGCCCTTCCTCAATGCTCTTGGCTCCCCCACTGGTCAAAATCCGCTGACAGCCTAGCTTAATCAAGCCTTCAATGGCTTGGTCAGGCTGGGCCACCACATCAATGGCCCGGTGGAAGACCGACTGGGCGCCATAGGTCTGACAGAGCTCAATCAGGGCTTGGTTGGCATCCCAATTAAGCTGACCAGTCTCAGTTAGACAGCCAAAGGCTAGGCCACGGGCACCTGCTCTTAACAAGGCTTGGCCTTCTGCTAGCATTTGCCTGATTTCCAGCTTATCATAGGCGAAGCCACCGCCACGTGGGCGGACCATGCAGATGATTGGTAGGGTCACGCCATTGGCCTTGGCTAACTCCAGACAGGCCACCGTTGGCGTCAGTCCCCCCAGAGCCAGGGCGCTGTTGAGCTCAATCCGGTCCAGGCCAGCTTCTTGGGCAATCAGACAATCTCTGACACTACCGGCACACAACTCGATTAGGGTCATGGACTTGCCTCCTCTACTTCTTGTTCTAGCTGCCATAAGGCCAATAAGGCCTGGCTATATATTTTTAGATCAGTCTCTAAATCCTCAATGCCTAGCCATTCATGGGGCAAGTGGGCGATGTCTCGTTGGCCCGGGAAGGAAGGCCCGTAGGCCACGATATTAGGCACAAACTTAGCATAGGTGCCCCCTGTGGTTGTGACGGGCTCAAGGGCTTGGCCGGTCACCTGATTGTAGACCTGCTGCAAGGCCTCAATATAAGGCGACTGCTTGTCCTTGAGGACAGGCGCCCAATGGCTGAGGACTTCTATTTGGCCTGTTTCCGGCAGGCGCGACTTAATTTGGGTCAGAATGTCTTCCTGACTGCAGGCTCCCGGATAGGCCATGGACCAAGCCACCCAAGGCCGTCCCTGAGTCATGCCCAGTTGATAGCCCCTCAGCATCATGCGGCCAAAGTCCTGGTCCTCATAAGCAATGCCCAGCTCCCGACCATCCTTGGTGCCGGTCAGCAGATAGGCATTGACAAAGTCAAAGAGGCTGGCCACTTGATCCAAATCCACACTAAGGGCTACCCGCAAACGCCCTCGCTCGCCATAGACGACCGGCCATTTGCAATCTGGCGTCCAACCGAAGAGGGGCGCTGCTTCCTGAGCCAGATAATGCTGGATACAGCCAAAGCCTGTCTCCTCATTGGTCCCAAAGACCACCCGAATGGGATGGCGGAAGTGATAGCCTAGGCATTTGAGGGCATAGACGGCATAGAGATTGGCCAGAATGGGCCCCTTATTATCTAGGACGCCACGCCCTTCGTAGCGACCTTGTGCTTGATTCTTGGTTAGGGTCCAGGGATCCTGCCGCCAGCCTTGGCCGGCCGGCACCACATCCACATGCCCGAAAATCCCATAATAGCCAGCGCCTGAGGTCGCCTGGTTAGGGTCAGGCGACCACTGGGCGTAGCCAACCTTATGGTCTAAATTGACCGTCTCAAAGCCCATGGCTTTGGCCCGGTCTAGCACCCAGTCCAGAGCAGCCTTAGGTCCAGGCCCATAGGGAGCGTCTGGCTCCGCTGGTCCCTGCACACTAGGAATAGCTACCAGTTGGGCTAGGTCCTGCCAGTATTGGGGCAGCAAGTCTTCCAGCAAGTCATTGAGTGCCTGGATTTGCTTGAGGGTCATGCCTACTTCACCTCCAGGGGCCGCATGCGTTGACGCACATAGTCGTCCAGCCATTCCTGACTCGCCCGCTCCAACTCCATCTGGCCAGAAGCCAGCGGATGAAGACGGTAGACGGTCAAAGGCGTGGTCTTGCTAGCCACCACGAAGGAGAAGTTGTCAATATTGGTCGCAGCCCCCCACTGGCCCTTGGCGTTCATGGCCACTACCGACAAATCGCCGGCTTGGCCGCGTTGGGCTTTGAGACGTCTGTCTAAGTCATAAACGGCCTTTTCGCAGGCCTCTTGGGGATGGTAGCCCGCAGCCATGAGCTGAACGATGGCGTAGGACAGGACCCCTTTCATCAAATCTTCCCCTAGGCCTGTAGCGGTGGCTCCCCCAATCTGGGAGTCCACATAGAGACCCGAGCCAATAATTGGCGAGTCGCCTACCCGGCCGGGATGCTTCATGAAGAGGCCACTAGTCGAAGTGCCTGCCACCATGTGGTCATGGCCGTCCAGGGCCACCATGCCCACCGTGTCATGGCCGTCGTAGGCAGCTAGGCCTTGTTCTTGAGCTAGCTCCACCTGGCGATTGTGATAGTGAATTTGAGCCCGGTCTGTCAGCATTTCTTTGGCTTCAAAGCCATGGTCTAGGGCATATTGGCGGGCACCTTGGGCGACCAAGACATTATTGACCGGCTCCTGGCTAAGGCGGCGCGCCACACCAATGGGATTAGCAATATCCTGAATCCCGCAAACAGCCCCAAAGTCCAGGCGACTGCCGTCCATATAGGCGGCATCTAATTCTACCTGGCCTTGGCGGTTAGGCAGCCCGCCATAACCGACGGATTTATAATAAGGAAAGTCTTCGACGGCCTTGATGGCTTGCTCAATGGCGTCACCCGCAGAGCCACCGCCTGCCAAGCTAGGCAGGGTGGCCTGGACTCCTTCTAAGGCCATCCGCCAGGTCGCAATGATTCCCCACATGGCTGTCACCTTCTTTCTGTCATTGATTCGATACTTGATAATGATAATTTTGGTCCAGCAGCTGCTGGTAGATAGCCGGCGTCAAGTCCCGCGCCACTGCCACCATGAGGCGGTAGGCCGCTAGGACATCAGCCCGATGCAAAATACCCCGGTGGGTATGCATATAGCGCATGGGAAGGGACAGGGTCGTCGCCAAAATACCGGTTTGGGACTTATGGATATTGCCCGCATCCGTCCCCCCATCTAGGAAGCAGCCCAGTTGGTAAGGAATGCCCTCTCGCTGGCAGATGCCTTCCAAGTAACGCAAGAGGCCCCGGTGGGTCACGGTCATATTGTCGGCCACCGTTAGGGAGACCCCTTTGCCTAGTTTAATAGGATTGTAGTCGGCTGGCGTATCGCCTGCCAAGCAGGTATCCACGGCCAAGGCAATGTGCGGCTTGACGGCTTGGGCCACGGTCCGCGCCCCCCGCAAGCCCACTTCTTCTTGAACGGTCGCCCCCAGGGTCACCTTGTTGGGACAAGGCCCCTCAGCCAGGGCCTGCATGGTCCAGACTCCCAGGGCCACACTGACCCGATTGTCGAAGGCCTTGGCGGCCAGATAGTCAGGATTGGCTAAGGCCTGAAAAGTAGTCACCGGGCAAACCCAGTCGCCAACCTCAATGCCCAGAGCTTTAACCTGGTCGCGATTGTCCACCCCCAGATCCAGATAGACCCGGTCCATGGGCACCACTTGCTGGCGCTGCTCAGGGCTGAGACTATGAACCTGAGGCCCAGCCAGAATCCCTGTGTAGACACGGCCATCTTGGGTGAAGACTTGGACCTCCTGTTGCAAAAGGGTATGGGACCAAGATCGCCCCACTTCCTGAATAAAGACATAGCCGGCCTCATCAATGACCCGCACCACCCAACCGATTTCATCCATGTGGGTGGAAAAGAGCAAGGACAGGGGCGACTGGGACTGACCTGCTAGGCTGTAGAGGCCAGAGCCCAAGGGATCGGTACCCTGCTGGCACATGGTCAGCTGCCGATCCAAGTAGGCCCGAATGCCCGCTTCATGGCCCGACACCCCAGGTAAGCAACATAAATCTGACAGGACTTGCCAGTCTACCTGACCTTGAGCCTCAGTGGTCATAAGGGCCACCTCCCCGACTGCCAAAGCCAAAGTCTCGGACTTGGGCTGGGGTCAGTTGGCTCAAGAAGGCCACCAGAGTATCTCGCACGGGCTCGAAACTGGCTGGATCTAGACACTGGTAGAGACCTGGCGACTGAAGCAGCGGCAAGGCAATAACCAAGGTCGGTGCCCCCACCCCTGTCTTGTGGATAAAGGCCCCATCGGTCCCGGCCTCTTGAACCTGGCCCTTGACTTGGTAACCCAGACCCTGGGCCACTTGGCGAATGGCTTCCAGCAAGGCCGTATTAGGTAAGAGGGTCTTATCAAAATAACGCAAATAAAGACACTTAGGGTCATAGTCAGAAGCTGGCACTGGACTGGCATCCAGCACCAGAGCCAAGTCTGGTTGAATAAGATTAGTGGCGGTAATGGCACCCCGGGTCCCCACTAGGGACTGGCTAATGCCCCCCACAGCCAACTCATAAGTTAACTTGTTTTGAAGTTGGCGACTCATATCCAGTATCAGCTCTAGGCTGGCCCGATTGGCCAAGTTACGACCTAGCCAGGCACTCCCAGCTATTTGCCGGCGGGAAAAGTCTAAGACAAAGCTATCACCCACCTGGATGCCCAAGTCAGCCACTTGCTGGGCTGAGGCCGCACCTAGCGCTAGATAGGGCTGGCCCTCTACCAGAACCCCATAGCCCAGATGGGGCACATGATCCCGGGTTAAGAGGCGGACCACTTGGTTGACATAGTCGGTCTTCTGATAGCGGCCTAGGGCCACAAAGTCCAAGAGGCCATCCGGACGAATGGCTTGAATCAGACCGCCATTTTCATCCAGGTTAGTGGTCAGCATGACCCGAAAGGGCGCCTGCTCCTGGGGCTTGAGGCCCAAGACAGAGCCCAGTTGATCCCGATAGAGGCTGAGCCCTTGTTCGGTCAGGGCCTGAGACAGGGCTTGATGCAGGTCGAATTCATCCCCCGACAAGGCGGGTAAATCATAGAAACTTGTCCAATCCATAAGGCACCTCCTATTGGAAGAAGTGGGGCCAATCGGCCTCTGCTGAGCCACTGAGAATTTCAGCAATATGGTGCAGGGCATCCGTCAGCCCTACTCCGCCCTTCTTAGGCATCTGAATTATTTTAACCTGGTCCTTGTAGCGGTCGACCACGGCCTCATTTTCGGCGGAGCAGGCCACATAGGTGCGAACCGGCGTCTGATCTTGAATATAGGCTGCGACCTCGGCCGCCATTTGGGCGTAGGTGTCGTAGTTGAAGCAAGGGCCACACAAGAGGACATCAGGTTGCGCCTTCTTCATGAGATTGGCAATCTTGTGTAGGACTTCTTCCTTATTAGCCTGAAAATAGTCAGGTCCGCAGTAGACGGTCGCTAGGACTTTGAGATCGTGAGCCGCGAAGACGTCCTTAAACATGAGATAAGAGCCAATCCCGCCCTTTTCTAATCCCAGTGGGGTGTTGGGGCGTTCCTTGCCCCCATAACCGGCCTGAATTTGGTCGAATAATAGGATTACTTTCATCCTTATTCCCTCCTCAGCAAAAAGAGTTCAGCAGGATAGGGCTGAACTCTTCAGTTGTCTATAAATCATCGAAGGACAAGTCGTCCAAGGAAATATCATCTAAATCATCTTTAAGGTCTTGAACTGGTTTCTCTTCTTCAGCCAAGAATTGACGGTCCATTACCTTGAAGAATGGATAGTAGATCAAGCAGTCGATGGCAATTAAGATAATTTGCCAGAAGCCGGCAATCAAGTGCCCGGTAGCCAACCAACCAGAGAAGAAGAATGGGGTTGTCCATGGGATGCTGACCCCGGTAGTTCGCGGCAGAATACCGATGACTGTTGCGATAATGGATAAAATGGTGTTAACCAGTGGTGTTGCAAGAAATGGCACCAACATAATTGGGTTGAGTACGACTGGTAGCCCGAAGATAATCATTTCGTTAATCCCGAAAATCCCAGGTACAATAGCCAAACGCCCCAAGGTCTTCATACGTTTGGACTTGGCAATCCCTACCATGAGGAAGACCAAAGCCAAGGTAGAACCCCCACCCCCGAAGTTGGTGAAGAAGTTGCTGAAACCGTTGGTGAAGATGTTAGGCAATGGCAAGCCGTTCTTGAAGGCTTCCAAGTTTTCAGTCGTCAAGGCCAGACCAATTGGCGCGAAGACCGTATTGGTAACGGCTGGTCCATTAATCCCGAAGAACCAGAAGAAGGTGGACAGGAACTGGGTCAGGGGTTCTAGGAAGACGCTGCGTCCAATCCCTAAGAGAGGTGATTGCAGGTTGGTATAGATAAAGGTATGAGCATAGTGATAATCGGTGAGTGAGAAGCCAAGGTAAACCAAGAAGAAGGTTAACATGGCAAAGAGCGAAGGAATCAAAGCTGCGAAGGATTGAGAAACTGCTGGTGGCACCCCGTCAGGCATCTTGATGACCCAACCCTTACGTTCAATGGCCACGAAGATGCGGACCGAGACAATGGCCGTAATCATGGCCACGAACATACCGGCGGACCCCATATTCGTATTAGCCAAACCATTGAAGACCTTACCGGCTTCGTTAGTGAAGGCAGGGTGGGATTTAGGTGTCAGAATCAAGAAGCAGACGACGGAAATGGCTGCCCCAGCAATAGGGTCTGATTCCAGTTGACGGGCATAGGCGTAACCAATCCCGATAGCCCCTAAGAGGGCGATGACACTAAAGGTGGAATCAATCACGGCATCCATGTGGTTTTCCCAGCCTTGGCCGAAGAATTGGGCCATAAAGTCGGTATAACCTTCAATTGGGAAGTTACCGGCCAAAATGAAGAAGGAAGCGACAATAATGAGTGGCGTGGTCACCAAGAAACCATCACGAATAGCAATTAACACCTTATTATTGCTGAGTTTCTCGGCTGTCCCGCCCATGACTTTTTCAAGATTTGCAAACATGTGACTTACCTCTTTTCTTATAATGAGATCTGTACTTAGCCTTGCTTGTTTTGCTTGAGTAATTGAATGGCGCGCTTGAGAATGCGTTCGCCATTGACGTTACCATAATCGTCTAGGTTCATAACTTCAACGGGAATGCCTTGGGGCTCGTATTTGTCCCGGGTGGCATTGAATTTGTATTTGACTTGAGGCCCTAACAAGATGACATCGGGATGATACTGTTCCACGATGATATCTAGCTTAGAATCTGAGAAGGCCTTGACTTCAATGGGCAGGTTGTGGTCGTCCGCCACGGCCTGCATACGGCTGGCAACCAGGCTGGTCGACATGCCAGCACTACAGAATAAATAGACACGTTTCATGGTATTTCCTCCTAATCTAGGTGGTGAGCTGGGCCAAACGTTGATAAAGGGCCAGAACTTCTTCGGCTGTCACCTTGAGCAGTTCAGCACTCATGAGTTGATCTTCGGCATGAACTAACAAGAGCGAGAAAGGTGGATGGTCCCCTGCCGCATCCGCCTGCAAGAGGTCGAAATGCTGATCATGACCGGCAATCCGTTGGCTCTCCCCTTGCTCAATGGCCGCCTGGGCTTGGGCGAAGTCACCTGTCCGGGCTAGCGCCATGGCTTCCATGAAGGAAGATCGGGCGGATCCCAAGGAAGAAATCATCTTGAAGAATACCAACTCTAAGTCATCCATACCATTACCTCCTTTCCTATAAAATAAACTTGCTAACGAGATGGATGGGGAAATTCGCCCACAATAGCGGCCAAGAAGTCGTCGCGACTGCTGGCAGCTAAGAGGGACTTGAGCTGACGCGGATGGGCTAGGCACTGGCCTAGCCATTTGAAGAAGACCTGGGTGAAGGCCCAGTCGCTGTCCTTAAGCGCCAATAAAATGACGAGTTTAACAGGGTAGCGGCCCCACTCAATGGGACTGGCTAAATTGGCAATGGCCAGCACCGACTGATGACTGTGGGCTTGCAAGGGATGGGGAATGGCCAAAGCATAGTCAAAGTCCGTCGAAGATAGGGCTTCGCGCTCCAAGACCGAAGGCAGAAAGTCCGGCGTCACATAACCGGCTTGGGCCAAATCCTGGGCCATGAGGGTCAGAACTTGCTCGGGGCTGCTGGCCTGCAAGTCTTGATAGAAGAAGCGTGACTCCAGAAAGTCCCCCAATTGTAGGGCCAGCTGGATGGCTGTCTGACGCTGTTCTACTTGGTTAAGCAGACTAACCAAGGCTAGCTCATCTTCCTCATTGAAGAAGGTAGAAACCTGCAAGGTCGGAAGGCCCAAAGTCTGAGCCAGCGGCATAAAACTAATGACTAAGTCAACCGGCTGATGCAGGAGCTGGGCTTCACTGACATAATCAAATTGGGCTAGAATTTCCAGCCGGTGGCCGAAGCTAGCCTTGAGCCGGTCGATTGAGGATTGCATAAGGGGATAGTGCTGGGGCGCCAACAAAATGGCTCGCGCCTTCCATGGTCGCTCCAGGCGAGAATAGGAACTGCCAATATGGACGGCAATCAACCCGATTTCGGCTTCGGATAAGACCACCCCTAGGCGAGCTCCCAACCAGGTGCTGACCGTCACGGCTAGGTCGAAGACCAGGGGATACTGGCGTTTCATATCTTGTAGGAAGAGATTGGGCAGCTCCACCTGATAATGGAGGCGTTCGATTAGACCTTGAAGATGGAGATGGAAGCGATCCTTAAAGTCGGCATCACTAAGAAAATCCAAGCCCACCAAGTCTTGTAGGTGCTGGCCCAAGTCTTCAACCAGGTGGGTCAAATCCAGGGGGTGACCCTGATAGATGACCTGTGAGGCTAGCTCATGCATAGCCTGATAAGCTTCCAAGAGACGGCCAATACTGTAGGCTTCAGAAGCTGGAATCCGGCACTTATATTGCTTACCCACCCCCTGCAAGAACTTGCGAGCTAAGGCTTCTTCCTTAGGCGCCAGAGGCGGTAGGTCCTGACGATGATAGAGAAATTGACCGGCTAGCATACGCTGAACCGCAATCCCGACGTGCAGGAGTAAGATAGGTAAACTGGCAGGCCGAATCTGATAGTCTGCCTGCTGAAGCAGGCCTTGGAAATAGTGGGCCACCCAGACCATGTCGAATTCTTCATAGATAGCTAAGACCTTATCCAGATTCAAGAAATCGCCCTGAAGTTCTGAGGTTAGGAGCTCCCGATAGAGCCGGCGCTTCTGGAATTCAGGGCCCTTAAGCTGCCAGCCCTTGGCATCATGTTCTAGGTCTAAGTCCGGATAGGCCCCCACCAGCTGACCGACTTGATGCAAGTCCATGGTTAGGGTTTGGGGGCTGACATAGAGGTCTTGACTCAACTCCTTGAGGGTCTGAGGCTGACTGTCAGCCAATAGGAGTTTGAGTATATAATGTAGCCTTTCTTCCTGACTCTGTGGCAGACCCAGAGGACTGGGCTGATTGGAGTCTTCCAGGGCTTGGGCCACTAGCCGATAGCCCTTGTGGTGATGAGTTTGTATGGCTCCTGGATAGTCTTGCTTTAACTTGTTCATATCAGAGCGAATGGTCCGGTCGGAGACGCCCAACAAAGCCGCAAGATCCCGCCCCTTGAGCCAGCCTTGTGACTGGGCCAGGATGACCATGAGCTGTTCCTGTCGTGTCTGCATAAGCGCCCTCCTCCTAGGCTGTGACATCGCTTTCTCTCAATTCTATTATAACATTTTATGTGCCATCTAATCGCTAAAGTTATTTCCTAAGCTTAGGAAATGGCCGAAAAATCAAGAAAAGTATGGAACTGATTCCGATATTGGCTGATTGTTTACATTTGCCTTGATCTGCCAAGAGCCTTATACTAGAAGAAAAGGAGGTGGCTTAATGCCATTTATCAAAGCTAAATCAAGCCAAGCATCCGGTTGGGGCTGGATGCTTTCCATGCTGGCCTTCCCTCTCTTGTTTCACTACCTTCAGGACTGGCAGACCAAGGCCACCCTATGGGGCATCACACACCCCCGCTTCCAAATCCTCAATTGGACTCACCCCGAATTGGTAGCCCCACTCTTAAACGTCTTGGCCCTCTTTTCGACCTTGATTCCCCTCTTAGGCTTCGCCCTCTACGGTTGGACCCTGGGCCGACGGTCCTGGCAATCCATGGGCTTCAAGCGTCCCTTGATTGGCCCCTATCTACTGGGCTTTATTCTGGGTGGGCTACAACTGCTGGCCTGCCTCATCATCCCCGCCTTGCTAGGCCACTTATCGCTAGAACGCATTAGCCAGACGCCCGCCTTAGTTACCCTACTCTACCTAGCCGGCTTCCTCATTCAGGGCCTGAGTGAAGAAGTCATCTGCCGGGGCTATCTCATGAATGGTCTGGCCTTACGCTTTCCAACCTGGCTAGCGGTCCTGGCCAACTCCCTGATTTTCGCGGCCATGCATTTGGGTAACCCCAATGTCTCGACCCTGGCCCTGGTCAACCTGACCCTGGCCGGCCTGACCTTCTCCCTCCTCTTCGCCTATACGGAAAATATCTGGTTTGTGGGGGCGGCCCATTCGGCTTGGAACTTCGTGCAAGGGCCTGTTCTGGGCATCCAAGTATCCGGCATGAGCCTGCCTTATCCTATCTGGCACACCCGACTAGGAGGTCCTAAGCTCTGGACTGGTGGCGACTTTGGACTAGAAGGTGGTCTCTACTGCCTGATCATCGAAGTCCTCGCCATTCTGATTCTGGTCTATCTACTTAAGGCTAAAGCAGAGAAAAAAGTTCAACTAGAAGCCAAAAGCTGAGACTAAGTCTCAGCTTCTTTTTACCAAGTAAAAAATCCCCTTATATCCTATAAGATATAAGGGGATTTTGCTTATGCAGCTTGATGACAGTGGCGGAGGATAAAGTAATAGGTCCCCGTCAGCAGATAGGCCAGGGACAAGACCAAAATCATGCTGATAGCAGAATGATTAAGCCATATATAAGTCAGGAGCCCTCCTACTAGGAAACAGGCAATGCTTGCCATGTAGAAGATAATCTTGTGGCCATCTTCCTTATAGCCCCGCAAGTAACGTCCTAGCGCAAAGCCCGTATCAGTCAAGTAACCCGTAAAATGCGAACTGCGGACAATCATGCCGCGATAGTAGATAAACATACCATTTTGCGTCCCCATACCGAAGGACAAGAGATAGAGCCAGCTAGCCTGCCAGTTGAGGGCATAGCTTAAACCCAATAAGAGGCCAAAGCTAATCAGCAAAACACCGTAACGGTTGGCCAGGCGAAAGGATTTATCAGAGAATAAGAGGCCGCTTAAGATGCTCCCAGCCATAAAGGCCAGCAAGGTCAAGGCCAGACGGCTGGTCGCTTCCCCATCACCCCGCACTAAGGCTAGGACTAGTTGGGACAGGTTGCCCGTCATGTGGGTCGATGGCGTGGCTACCAGCCACAGGGTGGTCACATTGACTGCCCCCGCCAGGCTACTTAGTAAACCAATCCAAATGGCTAGCAGGATTCCTTGGTGGTGTTTCATTGATTTGCTCCTCTCAAGTCCAATACCTATTCATTCTATCACAAAGGCCTAGCTTTCAACAAGGAGATTCCGCTACTAGATTCCGGCTGGCTCCAAAGCCAGACGCCGGTCACAGACTTGGTCTAGGAAGCGTTGGTCATGGGAAACCACCAGAATGGCCCCGGGGAAGTCGCGAAAAATTTGCCTTACTTCAGCCTGAGACAGGGGCGAGAAATTACGGCTAGGCTCGTCCAATAACAAGACATTGACCTCCATCAGATTCAACTTAAGCAGGAGCAACTTGGCCTGCTGGCCCCCAGACAGTTGGCTAATGGGATGACGCATCTCATCAGGGTCGAAGCGTAGGCTACCCAGATAGGTCATGAGCTTAGTCTTCTCCTCCTGGCTACCCGATTCCTGGAGAAAGTCCAAGGGCGTCTGATCCTGAGGTAGGACCTGGCGATAATCTTGGGGCATATAGCCCAGACGAATGCCTGGCCGGTCTGTCAGCCAGTCACGGACTTGCTTGAGGAGGGTAGATTTGCCCACGCCATTGGGGCCCACTAGTCCGATTTTCTCCTGGCCTCGCCACTCCATGGTCAGGGGTTGGGTCAGAGCGCGCCCCTCTAGGCGGACCACATAGTCCGGCTCGTTGATCAGCCATTTGCTAGCGGGCAAGGGATGGGGGCAAGGCAGTTTGACCAAGATGGCATCCTCTTGAATGGGAATCTCCAGTAGGTTCTCAGCCTGACGCTCCAAGCGACGGCCCACAGACTTAACATTTCGCATTTTCTTAGCCAAGAGACGACCCAGGCTAGAATCATGGGCCTGACGTAATTGGTGTTGGACCTTGTCGTGCATTTGCCGCTGTCGGGCCTCTTGCTTGGCCTGCTCCTCCTGCTGCTTGCGGGCCAGCTGGCCCTGACGCTGGAACTGGGCCTCCCGTTGTCTGCGATAGGTCTCATAGTCCAGATTGACCAAATGAACCCGACTGGCCTTATGGTTATGAATGGTCTCAATATGCAGAATGCGATTGGCCACTTGAGCCAGGAAGGCCTCATCATGGGAAATAAAGAGAACCGCTGCCGGCAAACTAGCCAGGGTCCGACTGAGCCAGTCCAGTGTGACCAAGTCCAAGTCATTGGAAGGCTCATCCAAGAGCAGACAGTCCGGCTCCAAGGCCAGGGTCCGAGCCAACTGCAACTTGAGCTTCTCGCCCCCTGACAGAGTCCCCATTAGCTGCTGGCTAGTGAGACGATCGGGGTCAAAGCCTAATTGGCTGACTAGCTGATAGAAGTAACCATAGTCTACTTGCTCGGCCAAGACCGGATCAAAGCAATAAGCCTCGATGGTCAAGCCTTCATCTTGGGCTGGAAAAGTCTGGCCAATCCAGACCGTCCGACCAAAGGAATTAGAACAAGTGCCCGTCACCTCGACATAGGGCAGGGGCGCATCCGGCTGCCTGAGCCAGTTCAAGAGCGAAGACTTGCCGCAGCCTTCTTCGCCAATCAGGGCTAGCTTGTCGCCTGGCTTCAAGTCAAAGGACAGGGAAGGAATTAAGACCTTGAGGTCTTGTTGATGGGTCATGGTAAAATTTTCAACGTGTAACATCTGCTACCTCCTATATAAAGAGGGACCGATGCCCTATCTAGCGTCGGTCCCTGTTTGGAAGCAAATGGATGAAGCCAAAGAAAGAGTCTGCGCCCTAATATAAGGTGCGCCTGCCCTAGCTGCTTGTACCTCTTCACTAAAATTGACCGCACTAAATAAAGCCATCTTGATCCTTTATTTAGTAATTGACAATTTTAGTTAACTTTCATCGGCACAAGTACCTCCTTGGTGAATTACCTTTAGTATACGCTTACTTGGCGGGGAATGCAAGTGATTTATTAACCTAGCACTCTTACTTCAAGCACAAAAAAAGCACCCCTAGAACGAGGGGTACTGGTGATGCTAAGCTTATTTTACTTGGATTATTTGCCCAAGGAATTTTTGATGCCTTCCACTGCACCTTTGGCAGCTTCAGCCACGTCATGAGCCACTTCTTTGGCTTTACTAACGACGCCTTCAACGACGCCTTCAGTTTCAAGGCCTTTGTCGCCAGTTACTTTACCTGCCACTTCCTTGACTTTGCCAGCAGCTTGGTCGAGTTTATCTTCCAACATCTCAGTCCCCTCCTTTCTACTATGATGACTTTAGTCTACCACGTTAAGGTCCCCAGTACGAATTATTTGCCTAGCCATAGCAAAGCAAAAGAGACTAGGACAGCGTCCTAATCTCCTTGATTGGCTAAAAATCCAGTTAGCTCCGCCTGGGCAAAGCCCACTAGGCCGCGTCGGTCGTACCATTCCCGGACAGACTGGTTCCAAGGCGTGGTGTCAGTCACCAGAAAGACCTGACGATAGGTCTGGCTAGCTTCCTGAATTTGATTCAGCAATTGTCGGCCTATGCCCTGCTTCTGATAATCTGGCAGAACTAAGATGTCTTGGATCAAGGCCACATAGTGGCCATCTCCAACTGTACGCACCAGCCCCACTAGCTGGTCTTGGTCCCAGGCGCTAATGACATCCTGGGAAGCCGCCAGCATCTGACCCAAGTCAGATACCTGGTCTAGGTAGGCTGTCCAACCGACTGCCTGATAGAGTGGTCGCAACTGGGCATGGGAAATTTCCTTATCATGACGGTAGTTGATCATCTTAAGCACCTTCTTTCTTAGGACTTGTGATTAGAGCCCCAACTTAGCCAAGATGCTAGCCTTCATGCCGGCCACATCCACGACTTCATTATGACGGATTTGGGCTTCTTTGACTTCGAGAACGGCCGCAGGTTGTGGCACGCCAGAGATGGCTTCCAACAGGTCCACCAGGGTCAGGTCATCCACCTCAAGATCTAAGTCCTGGAAGGACTGCATGACAGAGCGCGGGAACTTGTAAGGGCTGGCGGTCGAAGCGATTAAGGTTGGCGTAGTGTCGCCGGTTTCTTGGCGGTAGTCGCCGTATACTGAAGTAGCCACTGCTGTATGTGGATCTAAGACATAGCCGGTCGCCTCATAGACGGCCTTAATGCTGGCTTCGATTTGGGCCTCATCGGCGTAACCCCCATAGAAATCAGCATAAGTTGCCTGCATTTGAGGCGTCACTTGGTAGTGACCTTGGTCTACTAATTGCTTCATATAAGCAGCCGTTTGAGCCGCATCATTACCGGTCGCATGGTAAATTAAACGCTCTAAGTTGCTAGAGATGAGGATATCCATGGATGGCGAATTGGTCACATAGAAAGGACGTTGACGGTCGTAGACGCCGGTCTTGAAGAAGTCAGTTAAGACATTGTTCTTGTTAGACGCACAGATGAAGGTCTTGATTGGCAAGCCCATTTGACGCGCATAGTAGGCCGCCAAAATATTACCGAAGTTACCGGTTGGCACATCCACATTGATGACATCGCCGAGGGCAATGACACCTTGGCTCACTAGTTGCAAGTAGGCAAAGACATAGTAAGCCACTTGGGGAATGAGCCGGCCAATATTAATGGAGTTAGCACTTGAGAATTGGTAGCCTGCTGCAGCAATCTGTTCATTAAGCACTTGGTCCCCAAAGAGGGCCTTGACTTGGCTTTGGGCATCATCGAAGTTGCTGGTAATGCCTACTACATAGGTGTTATCACCCTTCTGAGTCAGCATTTGCAGTTCTTGGATATGGCTGACGCCACCCTTAGGATAGAAGACCACAATCTTAGTGCCGGGTACATCCGCAAAGCCGGCCATAGCCGCCTTACCAGTATCGCCGGACGTAGCAGTCAGGATGACGATTTCCTTGTCAGAGCCTTGTTTCTTAGCCGAAGTGGTCATGAGATAAGGCAGGATGGACAGGGCCATATCCTTGAAAGCGATGGTCTGGCCATGGAAGAGCTCCAGATAGTAGGCATCCCCTACCTTCTTAACTGGGGTCAATTCTGGCGTGTCGAACTTGTCGCTGTTATAGGCCCCATCGATGCAGGCCTGTAATTCTTCCTGGCTGAAGTCATCAAAATAAGCCTTCATGACGGTAAAGGCAACCTCCTGATAGGACTTGCCCACTAGGTCAGCCAGAGGGACTGGCAGTTTCGGATGCTCCACCGGCACATAGAGGCCTCCGTCTTCCGCAATGCCCTTGAGGATGGCTTGAGAAGCGGTGACACGGTTTTCTGGGTTACGAGTACTTTGGTAATATAAGGTCATGGTGACTTCCCTCTTTTCACGTTAAATCTTCACTTGGTCATTATACCATAAGTCAGGTGGACTTGACAGGGCCAAGGAAGGCAATTAGAATGGGACTATTAACGATGCCGAGGTGAATCAATGAAACGTGCACTCTCCTATGTCTTCCCTAAGACCATCCCTATTATGACGGGCTTTCTCTTCCTAGGCTTCTCCCTGGGCATGTTAGCCGTCAGCAAGGGCTTCCCCCCCTACTTACCGGTCTTAATGGCCCTCTTTATTTTCGCTGGTTCCATGGAGTTTGTGACCTTGCAACTTTTGCTTGCTGCCTTCAACCCACTCCAGGCCCTGCTCTTGACCCTCATGGTCAATGCCCGCCATCTCTTCTATGGCCTAGCCATGTTGGACAAATACCACCATCTGGGCTGGCAGCAACCCTATCTAATCTTCGGCATGTGTGATGAGTCCTTCTCCATTAATGTGACGCTCGACTTACCTCAAGACCTTGACCGCGGCTGGGCCTACTTCCATGTGACCTGGCTCAACCAGTTCTACTGGGTCTGCGCAACGGCCATGGGGGCTTTTAGTGGCCCCTACTTGCCCATTAATGTCAAGGGCATGGACTTCGTCCTCAATGCCCTCTTCATTGTCTTGCTGATTGAACAATGGCGTTCTCACCGTCAACACTCCGCTGCCTTTATTGGCCTAGGCGCATCGGTCCTCTCTTTGGTCCTTTTCGGACCGGAAAACTTTATGATTCCGGCCATGATTCTCATGTTAGTCCTCTTTGGCTACCGCTACTGGCAGCAGAAGAAGCAGCAAGACCAGGAGGTGGGCGCATGACACCCTGGCAGCAAGCTATTACCATCGCACTAGTCGTTCTAGGAACTGTGCTGACACGTTTTCTAGCCTTCTGGATCTTCCCAGCACACAAGCGGCCACCCGCCTTCGTAAGCTACTTAGGCCAAGTGCTACCCACTGCCGTCATGGGACTCCTAGTCGTCTATGCCTTCCGCCATCTCAGCCCTAGTCTGCCCCAAGACAGTCTACTCATGATTGGCGCAGCCCTTATCACAGCTGTCTGCCACCTGTGGAAGCGTAACTTCCTCCTTAGCATCGCGCTGGGCACGGCCGTCTATATGACGGGCTTACATTTAATAGGATAAGAAAAACGAGCTAGGAAGCATCCTAGCTCGTTATTTTTATATTCAATTAAACCAGCACATTCAAGAGACCCATGAGTCCCATGCCTAGGAAGACGGCATAGGGAATGATCGGGCGCTTAGCCTGGCGGACCACCTCCTGATAGAGGTCCACAAAGGCCACATAGAAGAGATAGCCAGCCATGAGTTGGTTGAAGACGGCTAGGCTGATTAAGGAGCCCATGCCCTCGATTAGGACAAAACCTAGGCCAAGCCCAGCTAAGTTACCCAACACTAACCAGAGCCAGGTGCCAGCCTTAGCCGGACGGCTCAGGTCCCGAATGGTCATGGCCTCTACTAAGGCGTGTGGCGCCGTTAGGAAAAGATAGGCTGTCCCTAACCAGGGATTGACCCGGCAGAGGCTGTAAATCAGGACCCCTTCCAACATATTTTGGAGGGTGAAGGCCCCTAGGCGCAGGCGCCCGCTCGGTGCCCAGCCAACAAAGGAATGCAGGCCTGACATGAGGATGACCGGAGTAAAGAAGAGGATAAGGCTAAACAGAGTGGCCATACGGAAACCCAGAATCCCCATAAGGGTGGGCTGGGTAGAAGGCAATAAATCGAAGAAGACTAATTCTAGCCAGATGCCGCAAGTCAACAAGAGTAGTTGGCTGCGAACCCAAGGCCGTTGCTGCAACTTAGGGCCTAAGTGCCAGCCCCAAAAGGTGGCCAAGGCATAGGCGGTCATGCCCAAACCTAGGCCTAACCAAGCAAGTGGGCTCATGTTAACACCCCAAATTCATAGCCTTGAGACTTGAAGTAATCAATAATGTGAGGCAGGGCCTCAATGGTCAATTGCTTATCCGATGCATCGTGCATGAGAATGACCCGCACCTTGGCATCTGGCGCTACATAGAAGGATTTTTCCATATAGGCTAACATGTCACTCGGCGTGGTTGGGCGGGCAGACGGTGTTTCCGCATCGCCAGACATGCCATTCCAGTCCATCCAGTCAACATCTAGTTTCTTAAGGGAGGCATCCAGTTCTTCGGTCCCCTTCCAGGACATATGGCCACCTGGATAACGCCAGACAGCCGTGTGGAAATCCCGACCTAGCACTTCCTGCATAGAGGCCTGGGTTTCCTTGACTTCCTTGACTACTTGATTGACATCGACTACCCCGCCCGGAAAGAGACGATTGTAATCATGACTGTAGGAGTGAATCCCGATGGCGTGTCCCTCGCGAATTTGCCGTTCTAACAAGGGCCGGGTCTTGTCTCCCACCGTCTTGCCAATCACGAAGAAGGTGGCCGGCACCTTTTTAGCCTTTAGAATATCTAAAATCTTAGGCGTCACTTCAAAGTTAACCCCGTCATCGAAGGTTAAAAATACTATTTTTTTATCTGAGGCTTTAGAATCGTAGAGTAGCTTACGCACATCCTGGGCCTTATAGGCATAGGAATTAGCCGCTTGGTTATGGTTAGAACCCTTAACCAGATCTTGGGGCTTGCTTTCTGCTTCCTTCTTACTGGACTCTTGACTAGCTGAAGACTGAGATTGACCCGTTAAGGCTAACTGACTTGAGCTAGTCTCTTGGGAACTGTTCTGTCCTTCAATGGTCTGTAAGAAGAGCATGACGGATAAGACGCAGACAATAGAGACCAGGCACAAAATAAGTGCCAATAAGCTATTATAAAGTAGATTCTTCTTGTCCTTTGACCGCATGCTATCGCCCTCGCTATATTTATATCCTTGACTACAATCCTATTATACTCCACTGTCCAAAAAAATGCGACACTTTATTAGCCTGGGAGCCATTATTTTTTAGGCTAGCAAAAAGTCACCTCGCCTAGAATACTTTCTAAAGCGAGGTGACCAGCTAGTCTTGATTATGCTTCATGATTTTCATCTTGTGAGGCATCAGTAGACGCTTGATTCTTGCGACGACGGAAGAAGAGAATAGCGCCGCCGAGAGCTAGGAGAGCAAGAGCCAGTGGTGTTAACCAAGCCATGACTTGTTCACCGGTTGATGGCAAATTGCCGTCCTTGCGTTCTACACCAGAAGTCTTAGTCGCTGTCACCTTGTCAGATGAAGCACTCGAACTTGAGGAAGCCGCTGGTTTCTCAGCTAATTGAATGGTCCGCTTAGCCGTCTGCCCGTTGGCTAGCGTTAATTTAATCTTGGTTTGATCCAATTGGTAAGGTTCTGGAACGGCCACTACATAGTAGTCGTAGTCCCCTGCCTTAAGATTGGTAAAGGTGACTTTCCCTTGGGCATCCGTCTTCAATTGTTGGTTGCCTACGGCTAGGGTTACGTCTGCTACTGCTTGGCCGGCAACGTTGACCACGTTGAGTTCCAAGCTGGCTACTTGGGCCTTACGGCTGACCTTGAGGATTGGATGTAAGTCGGCACCTGGGGCCACATCTAAGGTTTGAGCACCTGTTTCAGCTTGATAAGCTTCTGGCACTTCCTTAATACCGTAAGTGTACTTACCTGCTTCCAAGGCTTCGAAGAGGATATTGCCTTGGTCGTCCGTTTGGCCTTCTAATTCACCTAAGTAAACCGTCACACCTGGGACACTTTGGTTATTGTCATCCATGACTTTCACCGTCACATTAGCGACTGCCTGTTGACGTTGAACGGTCAAAGTGATGGAGTGGTCAGTGTCAGCAGGTAATTCAGCATCGCCTGCTTGGGCGCCGGTATAATTTTCTGGCAAGTTGACAATCTCATAGTGGAAGGTCCCTGGGGTCAAGCCTTTGAAGACAGCTTGGCCGTATTCATTGGTGACTTGTACTTGGTCGCCAATCTTGACGCTAACGCCTGGCACTTCCTTGCCGGCATTGTCCAAGATTTTAACCGTCAGGTCGCGCTTCTCAGTTTGAGAAGAAGATGAGCTTGAAGCGGAAGCTTGGTCCTTACGGGTTACTTGCAAGGTAATGGAGTGATCCGTATCCGTTGGCAATTCAGCTTCGCCGCTTGGCGTGCCTTCATAGCCGTCTGGCAACTTGGTCACTGCGTAGCGAACCATCCCTGGTGTCAGCCCCTTGAAGTGAGCATCCCCATTCTCATCCGTTACAGCTGTCTGACCTTCAACCGTTACAGTGACACCCGCAACAATCTTCTGGTCTTGGTCTAAAATTTTGACCGTCAAATCACGTTTGGCTGCTGGAACTGCTGGGTTTTCAGCTTTCTTGGTCACTTGTAAAGTAATGGAATGGTCAGTGTCGCTTGGTAGTTCTGCGTCACCACTTGGCATGCCTTCATAACCGTCTGGCAAGTCAGTCACGGCATAGTGAACCGTCCCTGGCGTCAAGCCCTTGAAGTGGGCATCCCCAATCTCGTCCGTTACAGCTGTCTGACCTTCAACCTTAACAGTGACACCTGGTACAAGTTTTTGTTCTTGGTCTAAGATCTTAACCGTCAAGTCACGTTTAGTAACTTGAGGTTCAGCCTTCTTAGTTACTTGTAAAGTGATTGAGTGGTCGGTGTCGCTTGGTAATTCAGCTTCACCGCTTGGGGTCCCTTCGTAACCGCCTGGTAATTGGGTGACTGCATAGTGAACCTTACCAGGCGTTAAGCCCTTGAAGTGGGCATCCCCGTTTTCATCCGTCACGGCTGTTTGACCTTCAACGGTCACGGTGACACCTGGTACTAGTTCTTGCGCTTGGTCTAAGACTTTAATGGTTAAGTCGCGCTTAGCAGCTGGTGCCTCACTAGAAGCTGCTGCCTTCTTGGCTACTTGTAAAGTAATGGAATGATCGGTGTCACTTGGGAGTTGGGCTTCACCACTTGGTGTCCCCTCATAGCCTTCTGGCAATTGGGTTACCGCATAGTGAACGGTACCTGGCGTCAAGCCTTTGAAGTGGGCATCCCCGTTTTCATCCGTTACGGCTGTTTGGCCTTCAACGGTCACCGTCACACCTGGTACAAGTTTTTGTTCTTGGTCTAAGACCTTAATGGTTAAGTCGCGCTTAGTCACTTGCGACTCAGCTTTCTTAGCCACTTGTAAGGTAATGGAATGATCGGTGTCACTTGGGAGTTCAGCTTCACCGCTTGGTGTCCCTTCATAGCCTTCTGGCAATTGGGTCACGGCATAGTGAACCGTCCCTGGCGTTAAATCCTTGAAGTGGGCATCCCCATTCTCGTCCGTCACGGCTGTTTGGCCTTCCACGGTGACCGTGGCACCCGGCACAATTGCTTGCGCTTGGTCTAAGACCTTAATCGTCAAGTTTCGCTTAGCTGCTGGTGCTTGGCTAGAGGATTGAGCTGGCGCTTGTGGCGCACTACCTGCCCCATCTTGGTCAGACAGGGTAACGGCTAACTTGGACACCATCTTTTGATGATCAGCACTTTCTAAGTCTGGGCCTGCCTTTACTTCGAAGGTCACTTCATAGTAGGACTGACCTTGGTCGTCTGTCTTGAGACTCCCCTTGTCAGACTGTTCCTGTATTTGCTTGTTGGCGGCGATATCTTGTTCTGACCGCTTAGGAATAGAAGTTTCAACTTTTTGTGCCTTAAGGACCTTGTCCGCACGTTTGAAACCTTGACCATCATACAAGCGTAAACGATACTTCCCTGCGGTTAGCTTAGGTGCTTCGCTAGCTTGGGTGTCAGATTCATGACGATAAACGACATTGCCTGCCTCGTCCAGGATTTCATAGGTTGCATTTTCCTGACGTTTTGGCGGATTGGCATCAACTTGCAACAGAATATCCACCGATACTTCAATCGGTGAGTTAGGATTCACTTGTGCTAGGACCAGTCCAGAAGGTACATAGGTCGCTAACATTCCGGCAACTGCAAGGGCAGCTCCAATTTTTCTTAAGCGATTCATACTCTCGCCTCCTTTACCCATATATTACCACATTCAATTGACCCTGTGGGGCATGTCGATAAGAAGTCTAGATTAAATCAATAATCTTCATCATAAATTCATAAATAGGAAAAAATTTGCACTTAAGAAAGCCACCCCCAGGTCCATTGTATAGGCAAATAAAGCCCTCTCACAAAAGCGGTCAAGTTAGCCAGTCCTCTAACACTATCTTGCTAGCAGGCCTAGCTAATTATGCCCACAAAAATAAGCCTGACCCCCTGCCTAGGCAGCTGGTCAGACTCTCTTACTTAATGACGTCCCCGGCAGGAATTGAACCTGCGGCATTCCGCTTAGGAGGCGAATCCTCTATCCTACTGAGGTACGGGGACTAGGTGCTCTTAGCACATGATTTATTATAACACATGTCCGCCCTATCCGACGAGCCTTGCAAGCTCATAGATAAGAAAAGAGACTGGTTGCCCAGCCTCTTCTTCATGGCTTATTTTGCTAAAGCTTGGTTAGCGGTGATAATGGCTACCTTGTAGACATCTTCTTCCACGCAACCACGAGATAAGTCAGAGATTGGCGCGTTCAAACCTTGTAAGATTGGACCTACGGCTTCATAGCGACCCAAACGTTGCGCAATCTTGTAGCCGATGTTACCTGATTGGAGGTCTGGGAAGATGTAGACCGTTGCATGACCGGCTACTTCAGAACCTGGTGCCTTTTGGTCAGCCACGATTTCTGAGTAAGAAGCGTCAAACTGGAGTTCCCCGTCGATGAGAATTTCTGGCGCTAATTCTTGTGCTAACTTAGTTGCTTCTACAACCTTGTCCACTTCAGGAGCCTTAGCTGAACCCTTGGTTGAGAAGCTGAGCATTGCCACGCGTGGCTCGATGTCGAAGATTTTAGCAGTGTGCGCAGATTCTACTGCGATTTCAGCTAATTCTTGTGGTGAAGGGTTGATGTTGATGGCGCAGTCTGCAAAGACTAATTTTTGACCGTCGCTCTCAGCTGGCACCATGATGAAGGCCCCAGATGTACGGGTAATGCCTGGCTTGGTCTTGATAATTTGTAAGGCTGGACGAACGGTGTCACCAGTTGAGTGAACGGCCCCGCTAACTAAACCATCTGCTAAGCCCATGTAGACCAACATAGTCCCAAAGTAGGACACGTCTTTGAGCAAGTCGCGCGCTTGCTCTTCAGTAGCTTTGCCCTTACGGCGTTCTACGAAAGCTGCTACCATAGCATCATATTCTGCATAAGTTTCTGGATCAATAATGGTGAAGGCGTCGATATTCCAGCTGTTTTGCGCTGCCAAGGCCTTGACTTCTTCTACATTCCCTAAGAGGATTGGCTCAACTAAGTCATCTACACGTAGACGAACAGCTGCCCCTAATACACGTTTGTCGTTAGCTTCTGGGAAAACAATCTTGAGGTGTTTGCCCTTGATGTTGTTAGCTAAGCGTTTGAACATTACCATAAAATTTGGCCACTTCCTTTTTCTAGTGATAAAACTCTAACTCCTAGTTTACACCCTTTAGGCCTAAAAAAAAAGTGTTCAGTCTAAAAAAAACAAAAAAGGCGCAAATCTTTTAGATTCCGCCTTTGGTCTGTTTTATATGAGAATTAATCTGTACTAGTGTTTTTCATGAGAACGCACTACTTTTGGGGCCCGTTTCAGGGCTAGCATGCCATAGGCCAACAAGAGGAAGACCGCCAAAATGGCCACAAAATATTTGCTGAAGCCCCACCAACCAATGCGGTCAATGTTGAGGAAGAAGTAAGGATAAGGTGAGGCCTTCTCGTTAGGGATGGGCAGGTGGAAGACAGCACCCCGTATCAGGGCAAAGGTCATATAAATAAGGGGCAGCACCGTCCAAGTCAAGGGCTCAAACCAACGATAGTGGCCTTTGGCATCATAGAGGAACCAATCTAGGATGACCAGCACCGGCGCGATAAAATGCAGGGCGAAGTTCTGAACCCGCCAGAACTGTTCAGCTGTCGCAGTCGGCATCAACAAGACTAGATAGACGAAGAAGGTCAGGAGAATGGCAGTTGTCACTGCCCCCTTAATACGGGTCAGGCTAGCGGATGGCGTCGGCCGCCCTAGCACTAGCCAAGCGAAGAAGACCAAGACCAAGATATTGGATAACAAGGTATAGTAGGTTAACTGGTGCCATTTATTAGGATAGAGATTGAAGGTTAGGCCTACCAGTTCTGTTAGGACGATGAGGCTGGGTAGGATGAGACGGCGTTGGCTCAAGATAAGAGACTCCTTTGCTTAATTTATTTACTGGCCTATTCTAGCACAAGCTCAGCCAAATGAAAAGGCTGTCGAAAATTTGTCATTTTATTGCCTCAGCTACTTATCAAGCCCCCAAAAATGCGCTATAATGAAACTATCTTTTATTGGAGGGAAAACCATGTCAGATATGTCATTATCACCATTCGTAGATTTTATTAAGAAAGCCTGCACCAAGAAAGCAGCACTTCTGGAAGAGAGCCTAGGTCGCTATGCAGCGCGCTCTATCTATGCCGGCGCCTTCTTGACCTTGTCAACCGCAGCTGGGGCTGTTGCTGCTGATCAAATCAACACCCTACACCCAAGCTTAGGCCGCTTCTTGTTCGCCTTCATCTTCGCCTTCGGTTTGGCTTACGTTGTCTTCCTCAACGGCGAACTGGCTACTTCCAACATGATGTTCCTCACTGCAGGGACCTTCAGCAAGGCCATTGATTGGAAAAAAGCACTCAAAGTCCTCTTAATCTGTTCCATCTTCAACTTAGTTGGGACCTTGTTCGCTGGCTACCTCTTAGGTAACACCGCAGCCTTCGCTAACCTCAATGAAAACTCAGCCATTGTCGGTATTATCCAAACGAAACTCGCGCGTGGCAACGGCCAAGTCTTCCTTGAAGGGATTGTGGCTAACGTCTTAGTTAACATTGCCATTCTCTGCTTCGTCTTAGTTAAGGATCAAGCAGCACGCCTCACCTTAGTGCTCTCTGCTATCTTCATGTTTGTCTACATGACCAATGAGCACGTGGTAGCTAACTTCGCTTCTATGTCAATCCTGCTCTTCTCACCTTTCAAAGAAGCTAAAGGTTTTGAATTAATCAATGTCCTACGCCACTGGGGTGTTTCTTACCTTGGTAACCTGGTAGGTGGTGGCCTCTTAATCGGGGTTGTCTACACTTGGCTTAACCAAACCAAGACCAACTACCAAGAACAAGTTTAATCATGCAAATCAAGTCTGGGCTTTGCCCGGGCTTTTTTTGTGGGCAAAAGCAAAAAGGTTGAAGCTAAGAACTGCTTCAACCTCTTGAGTCTAGTTTATTTGAGGACGCGGGCAATAGCCGCTTCTAAGCGCTCCTGGGTCGGATAGGCCAGGAGCTGGCCTTGCAAGGTCTTCATAGCAGTCCAGTCCGTCCGGCTTAGGAGCTGCTTAAAGCCCCCTTCAATGGAGTCTGGCCGCTTGAGGCTAGCTACCAAGGCGGCGTCGGCCCACTCTAGTCGCGCCGCATAGTCAAACTGGTCATAGTCATGGGGAATGACCAAGGCCGGCTTGCCATGACGGATGCTGGCATAGAGGATACCGGCCCCACCATGGTGGATGACGTAATCGACATGAGGTAGAACCGCCTCATAATCAATGTACTGATAGCGGTAGACATTGTCCATAATGGCTTCTACCGGTTGGTCCTGGCGGGCTTCACTGCCGGCCGTCACCAAAAAGCAAATATCCGGATGAGCCTGAGCCAGACGCTTGACGATGGTCAGCAGGGATTCCTTGCCCCAAGGTAGCAGGGTCCCATTGGTCACCAAGACTGTCGGTAGGTCAGTTGGTAACTGGAAATCAGCTACTGGCTTCTTAGGATAGGTCGGACCCAACCAGGTCAGATGAGCTGGAAAGTCCTTGCGGAACTCTAATTCTTCCATGCCCAGAGCTAGAATGCCATAAGGCGAATAGAAGCCCTCTTCGCCATTTTCGCGATAGAGCTTAAACTGCTGATAGATGACGGGGTCAAATCGCTTAAGGGCCTTCTTAACAAAGAGTCTATAGACTAGACGCTTGAAGCCATGGACGGCGCCCCGCCCTAGACGGTTGCGCAAGGCTTGGCGCCAGTTAAGAGGTGGCTTGAGCCCCCCTAAGAAGGCAGGCGCGTCGGTCTTACTTTCGATTGAAAAAGGCGTCGGGTTGGTCGTCAACCATGGCAGGCCCAACTTATCACAGACCATGCCTAGGGGCGCGAAGACAAAGTCCACGGTCGCCACATCTGGTTGAGTCTCTCTCAAAATAGCTTCCACCTGGGTCATGAGGTCCTGACACATGGTGATGGCAGCCTGAATCTGCCCGTAGAGGGTGGAGGCATTGAGTTTGGTATCGGTCGAGGCAATGTTGTCGAAGACATCTGGTTGATCAGGCAGGAGGGCCTGGCACTTAAAGCCCAAAGCCTGGACTACCGGCACCTTGGTCAGGCCTGTATAGACGGTAATATCATAGTTAGGGTTATCTAATAAGGGTTGCATCAAGCCCAGAACGGGATAGAGATGCCCACTTAATGGGGGGGCAAACACGGCCAGTTTGATGACTCGGCAGGTCATAGTCTCCCACTCCTTTGTTCATAAATTCATCTCACTGCTCTAGTGTGAACCATCTCCGCTCAATAGTCAACGATATTTACGATTTTTTTAGATTAAGTTTGCATAACGCCAAGCAAAAAGGACAGGTCGAATAACCTGTCCCAAATTCTTAATCTTCGCCGATAATTCGTACTTCTGGCTCCATGAAGACCCCAGTCCGGGCCCAGACCACCAGACGAATGTGTTCAATGACTTCCAAGTAGTCGGTAGCTGTCGCATGGTCTACATTAACAATGAAGCCCGCGTGCTTGGTCGAGACTTGCGCCCCACCTACTTGGTAGCCCTGCAGGCCAGCATCTTGAATGAGCTTGCCGGCAAAGTAACCCTCAGGCCGCTTGAAGACTGATCCGCAAGAGGGATATTCTAGCGGTTGCTTGCTTTGACGTAGGTGGGTCAACTCGGCCACCTTGCTATCAATGGCGCTCTGATCTCCTGGCGCTAAATCGAAGGTGACGCCTAAAATAACTTCGTCCCCTTCTTGGAAACGACTGTGGCGATAGCTGAAGTCGCAGTCCGCTCCCGCATAGGTCTTGAGCTGGCCGTCACGCGTCACCACCTCAACCTGGCTAATGACATCCTTGACCTCGCCCCCATAGGCGCCGGCATTCATATAGATGGCCCCACCAATGGAACCCGGAATGCCACAGGCAAATTCCAAGCCAGTCAGCCCGGCAGCAGCCGCCTGACGGCTGGCTTCAATCAAGGCCGCCCCACTAGCTGCCTTCAACTGGTTGCCTTCTATGACCAGCTCCTGCATGTCTGTTAGAATCATGACTAGGCCCCGGATACCACCGTCTTTGACGATGAGGTTGCTGGCATTGCCCAAAACGGTTAGAGGCAAGTTTTCTTGCTTGACTGCTGCTAGGACCCTTTGGACTTGCTCCACAGAACGTGGGAAGACTAAGAAATCAGCAGGCCCCCCTGTCTTGGTGTAGGTATAATTAGATAAGGGTTCATTGGCTTTGATGGTCAAAGTCCCTAAGATATCTTGTAATTTGGCTAAATCCACCATAAATTAACCTCTTTTCACATAATTTACTGGCCTGAATCCTTGAGGACAAGTTCCATCAGGATAGTATCGTAGTAGCGGCCGCCACGGGCCACGCGTTGGGTCAGTCGACCTCGCTCCTGGAAGTCGAATTTCTTATACAGGCCGATGGCTGGCAGGTTGTCCGCAATGACTTCTAGATGCAGGACACGCAGTCCCACCCCCTGGGCAAAATCCAGCATGGTCTCCATCAAAAGGGAGCCAATGCCATAGCCCCAATACTCGGCAATCAGGCAGACGCCGATTTCGGCTACATGAGCTAGGTCTGGCAGATTTTGGGGCTGAACCGTCGCAAAGCCTACCAGCTGACCATCCACTTCGCTGACTAGCATGAGGGCGTGGGGATGCTGGTCATATTGCTCGATGATGGTCACTTGTGCCTCCACATCATCGGAATTATCGGCTAGGACCACAAAGGGTGACTCCTGGCGAATCTGGCTCAACATACCTAAGATAGCGCGAGCATCGCCGACTTCTGCCTGGCGAATAATGACTTCTACATCCTGCTTATCTGGCATGGTCGCTTACCTCCTTGCTCCATTGGCTCAACCATTCTGGCTCCTGGCCCCCCACCCATTGGATGGTCAAGACCCGGTCGTCGACCTCTTGACCGTATGAGAGTGCCAGGTCAAGATAGGCCGTCGGTAGTTCCGTTTCGATAAATTGGGCCCACTCCACCAAGACCAAGTCGCCCTGCTGGCGATAGGAAGCCAAGTCCACCGTATCGGCGCCCCCTTCTTCCAGTCGGTAGGCGTCAATATGAATGAGACGAGGCGCCGCTTGGCCTTCCAAGTCATATTCTTTCACAATAGTATAGGTGGGACTCTTAATAGCTCGCGCAATCCCTAAGGCCTTGCCCAGTCCTTGGGTAAAGGTAGTCTTGCCAGCCCCCAGATCCCCTTCCAAGCGAATCCAGGTTCCTGCAGGTAAGACGGGAGCCAGGCTTGCTGCCAAGGCTTGGGTGTCTTGGGCTGAATGGGTCTCTACTCTCATGACGGCACTCCTTTTGACATGATATATTTCCTTCATTATATTATAACCAAAAGCCCGTCAAGACGGAAATAATATGCTAGCTAATCCGGTTACAATTGCGAAAAATTTGACTTTCTGCTTGATTCTTGGTAACGTATAGGCAACTACACTTAATCAGGAGGGATCGTATGAAAAACAAACGATTAGCACTTGTACTTGCGGCGATTGTCTTCTTAATTGCGATTATTATTGCTTTATGGGCTATTTTATCAGGGGTTTTGAAGGGCAACCAACCAAGTCCTCAAGTCTCTGGGTCTAACATTGCCCAAGTTGTCTCATCTTCAGAATCTAGCTCTTCTGCCGCTTCTAGCTCTTCCACTAGCACTTCTAGCCAAAGCCAAAGTAGCGAATCCAAAGCTTCTGGCGAAGAAAAATCTACCACCGTTACCTTCAAGTTCTATGTACACGGCGAAATCATCGGTAGCTTTGATGTACCAAATGCTGCTGGTAAGACCGTCTTCGAAGCAATGGAATCCAACAAGGAAATCCGCTTCAAATACAATGAAGAAGAACAAGTCATCGACAACTTCTTCGACAACGTTAACGACGGCGAAAACACCTGGGTTTACCTCTTAAATGGCCAAGTGGCTGATCACGGGGTTAAAACTCAAGTCCTCAAAGCCGGCGACTCCATCGACTGGTACTTCGGCACCATCGACGAAATCCCAACCTCTATTATTCCAGCCTCAGACGCTGAAGCTGAATAATCTCTCTATAGTCAAAGTAAAAGCGAGCCAGCCCAGTGCTGCCTCGCTTTTTTGTATGCTTGCTTCTTGGGTTATGGGCTTTCGACGCAGCTTGAGCCCTTTTCAGGGCTTCTCTCTGAGCTAGTGGTCCACTCGGCAAAGTGGGCCACTGGCTCTCAGCTTTTGACCTGTTTTGCGCCTTTTTCCAAGCTTTCTCGCCGAGCTAGTGGTCCACTCGGCAAAGTGGACCGCTGGCTATCAGCTTTTGACCCAGTTTGCGCCTTTTCCCTAGCCTCCTCGCCGAGCTAGTGGTTCACTCGACGGAGTGGGCCACTGGCTCCTAGCTTTTGACCCGGTTTTCGCCTTTTTCCGGGATTTCTGACTGAGCTAGTGGTCCACTCAAAAGAGTGGACCACTGGCTCCTGGCCTTTCTCCTGTTTCCACTCAGCTGCGGCGAAGGCGTAGGCCTTTTGGATAGTAGTTCTTGAGTACTCGGCCGGTGACCTTGGCGAAGCCAAGGCCGTTGCCGCCCGCTAGGACTTGGTACCAACCATTTGGTTTGTCCTCCGCCAAGTCGACCGTCTCGCCGGCTAGGTAGCGGGTGACTTGCTCTTCGGACAGGGCCACCTGGCTGACCGTCTCATCCGGACGCAGTGCCAAGCCCAGAGCAAAGCTAGGCTCGAAGCGTTTCTTCTTGAATTCGCCCAAATGCAGACCCTTATGGGCAATCCGTAATTTGCCTAAATCCGGCAGACCCTCTGGCAAGAGATAGAGATGGTCGCCAAAAGTCTGGAGGACACCTGGCAAGGTCACGGTCAGATGACTAGCCGCAAAATCCTGCCAGAGCTTGAGCTGCTCAGCCGTCACTTTGGCTTTGAGGGGCTTGAATTTACGAGACTTGCCTTCAGTCTCCTGCCCTTCATAGCAAAACTTGGCCACAAACTGCCCCTCGCCCCGGAAATGTTGCGGATACATGCGGGCCGTCTCAGAATAGGTCAGGCCCGCCACCATGCCATTGAGCTTAGGCACCTCAAGCAAGGTCAGCGGATAGTGCTCCAGCAACCAAGCCACAATGTCCTCATTCTCCTCAGGCGCCCAAGTGCAAGTCGAATAAACCAAGGTCCCGCCTGGCTTAAGCATCAGCAGCGCCTGCTCCAGAATTTCTCGCTGCAGCGCCGCACACTGGCTGGGATATTCCGGCGTCCAGTAGTCCATGGCCTCAGCCTGCTTACGGAACATGCCCTCGCCCGAGCAAGGCGCATCCAGTACAATCAGGTCAAAGTAAGCCGGAAAGACCTGGGCCAAGCGCTCTGGCGACTCATTGGTTGCCACCACATTGCGGGCCCCGAAGCGCTCCAGGTTCTCAGCCAGAATCTTGCTACGTTTGGGATAAATTTCGTTGGCTACTAAGAGGCCTTGGTTATCTAAGTATGACAGCAAATGGGTCGACTTGCCTCCAGGAGCTGCTGCCAAGTCCAGGACTTTGAGCCCTGGCTGGGGCGCGGCTGCCTGGCCCACCATTTGAGCGGCTGGCTCCTGAGAATAGACCAAGCCCGTCACATGGGCGGTCGAGCTACCTGCCACCTTACCATAGTAGCCCCAAGGGGTGCCCGGCATGGGCTGGGCCGATTCAGGCAAAGCTGACTGACTGGCCTTGAGAGGGTTGACCCGGAAGCCCGACTCCGCCTCTAGCTTAAAGGAATCTAGGAAGGCCTGCCCCTCCTCTGGGCCCAATAGGGCTAAGTATTTTGCTTGAAATCCTGCTGGAAATGTCATGACCGGCCTCCTTATGTCTTCTCATTTTATTGTAGCGGGATAAAGTAGCAACTGCAAGCCCAAAAGGCCTTCCCAAAGACAAAAACACCCTGCCCTCAGGCAAGGTGCTTAAGAGATTATTCCTTAACAAAGGCAACCTGATCCAACTTAAAGCCCTGATCTGAGACTTCAGTCAAGGTCAGAACTTCTTCGCCTAGTAGACGAACCCGAATAGTGCCTTCTGACTGGCTCAGTTCTGGTTTGGTTAGCCGTAGATAGATGGTCCCTGTCTCTCTGACGTGGGCGTAGAGACCGGACACTTGATTCTCTAGGACTTCTACCATCTTATCTGGATCTACTTCTTGGCCTAGGGCCTTCTGATAGGCGGCCACATCCAGCCCCAATTCTTGGCGTGCTTTCTCGATTTCCTGGCTGGTCATGCCGGGTTTAATCTTCTTAGCTAGCGCTCGCTGGTTGACGGTCACTAAAGTTTGGAAGGCTTGACCCTGCTTGGCAAGTTGCTCGGCATCAATCTCAAGCTCCATATCGGATTCCGTGACGGTTACTTTCTTAATGAGGTGGGCAGATTGTGCTAGATAAGTCCCTGACAAGGCATTAGACTGAGCCAAGGCTAGACTAGGTGTGACAAGGGATAAGACTAACATGAAAGTTGCTAGAAGTGAATAAAATAAGGTCCGCTTGCTTGCGTATTGACGATTGGCTGCTAGTGTATAGTGCGTATGACTCATGGTGTTTCCTCCTAACTCGCTAGATACCATAAATTAAGAACAATAAAAGCCAGTGCTATTGAGGGAATTGACGTTAAGCGACCTAGTTTCTTTCATTAAATTCACCTCTTGCTTTAATATTTTTTTCATTATACACCAGTGTCAAGCAATATGGAAGCCCTTTTTTCAATTTAACTTGTATTTGGCTCCTAAGCTCTTTAGAATTGAAGATAAGGGAGGTGTCGCATACTGTGAGAGGTCATATCAAGCAAAAACTCCATAGTCTGGCCAGCGGCGAATTAGTTGCCCTTGCTGTCTTCTGGCTCAATTTCTTCCTCTTCAAAAAATACTTGATCACACCACAAGCCCTGATTTCCATTGCTTACCCCCTCGTGCTAGTCAGCCTTATCCTGCTACAAGGTTCCCTTTATTGGTGGATTCTGATCAAGCGCTTTAGCAAGCCCAACTTTGCAATCAAGCAGATAGGCCCAATTTATGGACTACTCAGGCAAGTAGACCTCATCCTATTAGCCCTCGGCATGCCAATCATCCTAATTGAGTTCAGCTCCTGGCCAGTTACCCTGATAGCAGTAGCCATTTGGCTCTTCGCCCTCATAGAGTGGATCAACTACTTTCACTGGCAACTATCCTACAGCCTCAATCCCCTAGTTCTCTTAAGTAAGGTGGCAAATAAGAAGCTTAGAAAGAGCAAAATAGCCAAGGAAATTGATAAATCTAAATAGCGCCTAAAAAGGCAATCAGCAGTAAGGCACTGACCCCCGTAAATGAGAATTAAATAAAAACACCTCCAAGTTGGATTAGGTACAATATAATCAAATGCACATGGAGGTGTCTTTTTATGGTTAAAAAATGTGTGGCCTATTCTGTCGATACAAAGAATAAAGCCGTAGAAATGAAATTACAGGGATATAGTACAAAACAAATAATGCAGGAGCTAAACATAAAAAAAATGAAACTCAAGTAGAAACATGGTTTAGATAGTATAAAAATGGAGAAACTCATCGTTTCCACCAACAGATAGGAAAACAATATTCTTACGAAAAAGGAATGGCTGAACTTTCAGAAATCGATCAATTAAAATTAGAACTAAAAAGAAAAGAAGTTGAATTAGAAATATTAAAAAAATACAAGGAATTGGAAAGGAAGTGTCGCCTCAAGTAGTTGTATAGTTAGTGGAAGAATTGAAAGATAAATATGCGGTACATTTAATTTGTTCTTGCCAGTAAAGGCATACGTCCATCCATGTCTCGCAAGGGAACCAGCATAGATAATGGCATGATGGAGTCCTTCTTTGGTATCTTGAAAACAGAAATGTTTTACGGATTTGAGAAAAATTTCAAGTCTCTGGATCAACTGGAGCAAGCTATTACCGAGTATATTTTTTACTACAACAATAAACGCATTAAAGCAAAACTAAAAGGACTTAGTCCTGTTCAGTATAGAACTAAATCCTTTCAATAATATTTTTTGTCTAACTTTTTGGGGTCAGTACAATGACTCATAAATATTTTTTTGCAAGTTCAAATACTCCATGAGATTAATAACTTTATTATTTTCGCCAACTTTACTAATCGTATAAACATTCTCCAAATTTCTCAACATCAATTGAGAAATTTGGCTTTTTCCGTTGCTCAGTTAAAGCGTCCTTTAGTTGTATATTTCCTGTTAATATCCCTTTTGAAGCATAACATTGTTTTCAATGATCGCACCCGATTGTTGACACCCATTTTAGAACCTATTCTTTGATTTTCAATAAGCGTAAACTGTTTAATGTTACAAGTAAAGTTGCTCCCATATCGGCAAATATCGCTATCCAAAGTGTTAACCAACCGGGCATGACCAAAAGTAATGCCACTAATTTAATCGCCAAAGAGAAGGTAATGTTTTGCTTGATGATTGCTAAAGCCTTACGACTTAATTTTATTGTATATGGCAATTTACTCAAATCATCAGACATTAAGGCGATGTCAGCCGTTTCTAAAGCTGTATCAGTTCCAGCACCACCCATTGCTACACCAACGGTAGATGCCGCAAGGGCTGGAGCATCATTCACGCCATCTCCGACCATCCCCACACTTTGATGTTTTTCTCGAAGTTCTTTAATAAAATTAAGCTTATCTTCTGGAAGTAAGTCAGCTTTAATATCCGAAACACCAACTTGTTTTCCGATGGCTGTTGCCGTTCTTTGGTTATCGCCTGTTAGCATCACTGTTTCGATTCCCATATTGTTCAACTTGCCGATAACTTCTTTAGACGATTCCCTCATTTCATCGGCTACGGCAATAAACGAAAGAATTTCTTTTTCTGTTCCTAACACCATCACCGTTTTACCTTGAGTTTGCATATCGGCAATTTTTTCTTTTTTATCGCTTGAAATGCTTCCGTGTAATTCCTCAAAAAGATTTTGACTTCCCACATAATACATTTCATTATTTATTTTGGCTTTAACGCCTTTACCTGTAATGGATTGAAAATCCTCTACTGTTACTTCATTGAATTTTAATCCATTTTCTTCTGCTTTTCGCATAATCGCTGAAGCAAGAGGGTGCTGCGATCCTTTTTCAATGGCTGATGTTATGGTTATTAATTCATTTTCATTTCTACCATATGTCACAATGTCTGTTACAGCTGGAATCCCTTTGGTTAATGTTCCTGTTTTATCAAAGGCTATCGCTTTTAAGTGTCCTGCTGCTTCTAAATGGATACCACCTTTAATTAATACACCATTTTTCGCTGCATTTCCTATTGCTGTAACCACAGCAACTGGAGTTGAGACTACTAAGGCACAAGGACAACCAACCACTAATACAGCTAATCCTTGATAAATCCATTGGCTCCAGTCTCCGCCAAATAATGGTGGAACTACTGCAATTAAAAGAGCTAGTATGACAATAGCTGGTGTATAGTATTTTGCAAATTTATCGACAAACGCTTGAGAGGGGGCCCGTTCTGCTTGGGCTTCTTCTACCAAGTGAATGATTTTTGAAAGAGTGGTATCTTCAACTCGTTTTGTTACTTTAACCTCAAGTAACCCTTCTTCATTCAAGGTTCCTGCAAATACTTCATCATTTGTGATTTTCGTTACTGGAACACTTTCACCTGTAATCGCAGCCTGATTTAATGTCGATGTACCTTTAACCACTATTCCATCCATTGCTAACTTTTGACCGGGCTTAACTATCATGATGTCTCCAACTTGAATCTCATCAACATGAATCATCATTTCTTCATTGCCTCGTCGAATTAACGCTTCTTTTGGGGCAATATCCATTAAAGATTCAATAGATTGACGTGCTTTATCCATTGAATAACGCTCTAATGCTTCACTAATCGCAAATAGGATAACAACGGTTGCCCCTTCACCCCATTCACCAATAATTGCAGCTCCTATAATGGCAATAGTCATAAGCGTATTCATATCGAAATTTAATCTGCTTAAATTTTTGAGACCTTTAATAAATAACGAATATCCACCGATTAAAATGGACGCTGCATAACCAATTGTCGGTAGAACATGCTCTTCACCATACTGCTCTCCTAAGAACCAGCTAACTACAAGTAAAAGAGCTGATATATATACCTTAATGTTTTCTTTCTGCTTCCAAAAAGGTTCTCCTTCTACCCTTTGTTCTTTTTCATCTCGAATTTTTAAATTTTCAAATGCTCCTGCTTTTTCTAATTCTTCAATGGTTGTCGTCCCTTTAACATAAACTTTAGATGCTCCGAAATTTACTTTCGCATCCTGAACACCGGGAAGTTCTTTAACATTATTTTCAAAAATGGCTGCACAGTTAGTACAAGTAAATCCTTGAACACGATAGGCTTTCATTTCTTCTTCGAACTGTTTTGCTTTCCCACTAGACATTGATCTTCACCTCTTTCTTAAGTGCCAATGCAATCATCATAATTTGTCTGATATGCTCATCATCTAATGAATAAAATGCAAGTTTTCCCTCTTTTCGAAACTTAACAATCCCTTGCTTATGGAGCGTTCGCAGGTGATGAGAGGCATTTGCAAACGTAACACCTATAATATTTGCAATATCACACACACACAGTTCGTCATCTTGACACAATGCATAGGTAATTTTTGCTCTATTTTTATCTGCAATAGCTTTTAACATTTGGGCAACACTAGAAATATCTACTGTCTGTAAATTACCTTGTATTCGATTGACCTTTTCTTCGTCATAACAGTAAATTTCACAAGTATCTTTTTTAATCATATTCTCACCCCCAATATCATTCAAGTATTTGCTTGAATATAGTATAACCCTTTTCATTACTTAATTCAAGTGTTTTTTTGAGTGAATAAAAAAATTCATAAAAAAAGACTTGGAGTACCCAATTCTAATAACAAAATAACCAATCTGCATAAGACTTTAAGTACATAACATTATTAGTATTGAACTTGTTGAGGAGGTGCTCTATGAATCAGCTTGAATTTCAGCGTAATCACCTACAAATGGACTATTACAGCGAGAGCTACCAAGATTTTGAACGTGACTTCTACCGCTACTCCAACATGAATATTCCATTGACCTTTCTGACTGATGATATCCTCAAAACAATGGCAACTTCTCGTAAGAATTACTTTGTCCTCAATAAGGAAAAGACTAGAGATAACCGTGATCACTTCTTCATTTTCGACATAAGCACCTTAGATGAGAATCCACTAATCTATCGTTATACATATAAGAAAACTGCAACTTATATAGCCTCAAAATAGGAGTTCATCAAGTGATGACTCCTTTTTATAATTCCACACGAAAATAAATTGCCTCAACTTCCTCTATTAATTTATGAACCTTACTTTCAATCTCCTTAATTGTTTTAATAAACTCTTGATCATTTTTTCCACTAGGATCCTCAAGTCCCCAATCATCTTTTTTAACAGTGTAAGGTAAAATAGGACAAACGACATTACAACCCATTGTAATAAGATAATCCACTTCAGGAATGTCATCTAAAAGTTTTGGCTTTTGGGTCTCTTCCATATCAATTGCATATATTTCTTTGACAAGCCTTACTGCATCCTGATTAATTTGATCCTTTAATTCTGTTCCTGCAGAATATACCTCTATAGAATCTCCTGCAAATTTCTTTGTCAGTGCTTCAGCGATTTGACTTCTGCATGAATTGTGAACACATACAAAGGCAACTTTAGTTTTCTTCATTTTTCCTCCTATATCTGATAAAGTTTATCACCACAAAGATCTTCTTTTGTCCATTCAATAACGGCCAGTTTTCCTGAAGTATGATCTAGTATCTTGTTAATCCACTTAACTTCTTCAATTATCTTTATTTTATCTAACAAGACTTGTCTATCATCGGCAGATTTTTTGATTAGATCATCGAGTTGTGTAATTGAATTAATTCCTTGTTCTCTAAGTTTAATATTGAATCAGCCATTGTTTTGATATTGTGTTTTCTTGCCCAAACTTCATAACCTTTGGCACTGACCCCCGTAAATGAGAATTAAATAAAAACACCTCCATGTGCATTTGATTATATTGTACCAAATCCAACTTGGAGGTGTTTTTATTTAATTCTCACTTTTTGGGGTCAGTCCTCACCACCCCTTCAACTATTTTATTCTTCAAACCGATGCTTAAACAAATTGCGAAAGACTTCAAAATAAGGATTAGTCGCCAAGGACTCGCCCACGGTCACAGCCGAACCGTGACCTGGATAGAGGACATAGTCTTCTGGCAACTGGATCAACTCCCGATGGATGGACTGCATAAGCTCAATGTAGGAGCCACCTGGCAGGTCCGTCCGCCCAATGCTTTGGGCGAAGATGGTATCGCCGGATAGTACGAAATGGTCCTCAGCAAAAATATAAGCCACGTGGCCTGGGCTATGACCTGGCACGAAGACCACTTTGAAGTGGAAACCCGCCACTTCCTTATCCCCTAGATCCTCCCAGAGGACTTCTGCTGGACGCGCCGTAAAAGGCTGACCCCAGTAAGCCGATAGGTTGAGTTCTGGTTGATTGAGGAAGCCTGACTCTACTGGATGCATATAGAGTGGGATGCCATAACGGTCCCGCACCGCATCCACCGCCCCGATATGATCGTGGTGGGCATGGGTCAGAAGGATGGCCTGTGGCGCCCAGCCCTTGGACTCAATCCAGTCCAAAATCTTAGGCGCGTCAGCCCCTGGATCGATTAAGAGGGCCTGGCCAGCTTCATTGACGACTGCATAAGTATTTTCCTCCAGTGACCCGACGGTCAGCTGATGAACAGTAAGCATCTTAGTCCTCCCCTTCCTCATCTTGAAGGTAAATCCGTGGAATGCGATCGCTGAGCCCGCAGAAGATTTCATAGGAAATAGTCCCAACCTGACGAGCCAAGTCTGCAGCGTGGTTCTCTAAGTGGTGGTCCTGACCAATCAAGGTGACGGTGGTTCCCACTGGCACTTGATGTGGCAAGCGAATCATCAGTTGGTCCATATTAATGACGCCAAGGACTGGGCAGGCATGGCCTTCCACCAAGACAGGAATGTCCTTGTAGTGGCGGAACCAACCGTCTGCATAGCCGATTGGAATGGTTGCAATCCACTCATCTTCTTGGGCTTCATAGGTTGCCCCGTAGGAAATCTTGCTGCCCTTTTCCACTTGCTTGACGTAGACAATTTCCGAAATCAATTGGAGGGCTGGCTGCAAATCAATGGGCAGGCTAGAACGCTCGTCCTTAGGATGCATACCATACATGGAGATGCCGAAGCGCTCAATGGAAGAAACCGGTTGACGCTTGAACCAAACGCCCATGGCGGAGTTAGCATAGTGTCGTACAGTGACCGAGTCCGGCACAGCAGTCAGCAGCTCCTGCCACTTAGCCCACTGGGTCTCCACATAGGCTGGGTCACCCCCGCCGGCAGTTGAGAAGTGGGTGTCGACCCCTTCCCAGTTGACCCATGGAAAGGCCTGAATGCCCTCAGCGAAGGCTTGGACTTCTTCTACTGTTCGTAGGCCGATGCGCCCCATGCCCGTATCCAAGGCCAAATGCACCTTGAGCTTAGCATCATCCAAGAGGCTTTCTTGGTGGTTGGACACTAACTGAGCCCAGGCTTCCTGGAACCAGATTAGGTCAGAGACAATGACGGTCAGGCGATAGTAGACCAACTCAGCGATGGCGCGAGGATCTACCAAGCCCAAGATTAAGATAGGCTGGGCTAGGAGGCCTGCTTGACGGAGTTCAATCCCCTCGTCAACGGTAGCAACGGCTAAGCCTTGCGCGCCGGCTGCCAGGGCTGCCTTGGCGACGGCAACTGCCCCGTGCCCGTAACCGTTAGCCTTAACAACGGCATAGAGGGCCTGGTCGGGCTCCAGATGACGCTTCATTTCCCTCACATTGTGTTGAATTGCATTAAGATTAATTATTGCCACTGTTGGGCGGTGTTCACTGGCTTGTGACATAAGACTTTCCTACCTTTTACTCTAATCTTCTCTAGTCAAATACTGGTCCAAAGCCGCCTGCAAGCTGGCTTCATCTTGCTCAATCAGGACGGTGGCCGTAGCATAGTGGTCCGAATGACTGATGCTGAGCTGGACGCCTGACGTCAGGGGGGCTGCCGCAAAATAAGGGGCACCCGATGGCCTGTTGGCAATGCTCATATCCGTGAAACGAATCCGGCCAATACCTGTCCCCAAGGCCTTGACATAGGCTTCCTTGGCGGCAAAACGGCCGGCCAAGAATTCGAGGGCCCGATGATCCTTCATGGTCTCATAGCGAGCCAATTCCTCTGCCGTTAAGACCTTAGAGGCAAAGCGTGGCGACCGCGCCACTGCTTCTTGAATTCGGTCGATTTCAATAATGTCAGTTCCAATACGCACGATCGCCACGCTCCTTTGGGCTTATTCTCTGGTTAGTTGGTTCGTTTTTTAATGGTATATTGTTTCTTGCTTCCTTCAGTCTTAGGCTTGCCGCTAGGCTTAGCAGCTGAACGTGGCCGCTTGTCCTTGCGGTCAAAACGTTCCTTATGGCCTTGGTCTTGACGGTCGCCACGGTCCTTGTGGAAGTCCCGCTTCTTACCGTGATGACCACGACGGCCGTTGCCGCCGCCCTTGCCAGTCTTGTAACCACCGTATTTGCGGTGGGCATTTGGCAATGGTTTTTGTGGTGAGATTTGAACTTCTACTTGGCTGTTGCTAGATAGGATTTGCCCTAACATAGCCGCTACCAAGTCGTTCGCTTGATAGTGGTTGAGCAGGAGTTTGGCCGTGTTGCGGTGCTCATCCGCATCGCCGGCTTCCAAGGTCTCATTAAGCTGATCAATCAATGATTGAACCTGACCTGCTTGCGCCTCCTTCAAGGTTGGCGGCTTCATTGGTTGCATACGTTTGCGGGTCAAATCTTCGATAACGCGCAGGTAAGACATTTCCGCTGGCGTCACGAAGGTGATGGACATGCCTTCGTTGCCGGCACGGCCTGTACGGCCAATACGGTGAACGTAAGATTCTGGGTCCTGACTGATATCATAGTTGTAGACGTGGGTCACGCCGGAAATATCCAAGCCCCGCGCCGCCACATCAGTCGCTACCAAGAGTTCTACTTGACCTTGACGGAAGGCATTGATGACGCTAGTCCGCTTCTGTTGCGGAATATCCCCGTGAATGAGTTCAGCATTGTAGCCGCGTAGGCTGAGGCCGCGTGCCACTTCGTCAACCCGCTTCTTAGTACGGCAGAAGACGATGGCTTGTGTTGGCATCTGAACATCCAACAAGCGAGTGAAGATATCAAACTTCTCGTCATCCCGGCATTTGATGAAGAACTGTTCAATCAAGTCAGCGGTCATTTGCTTGGCTTCAATCTTGACGTGAGCAGGTTCCTTAAGGAATTGGTCTGCTAGGCTGCGGATTTCAGGTGGCATGGTCGCTGAGAACAAGAGGGTTTGACGTGAAGCTGGCGTGGTTGCCACGATTTCCTTGACGTCTTCAATAAAGCCCATGTTGAGCATTTCGTCGGCTTCGTCTAAGACTAAGGTCTTGAGATGCTTGAGGCTAAGTGCCTTACGACGCATCAAGTCTAGAATACGACCTGGTGTCCCGACCACGATTTGTGGTTGGTTACGCTTGATCCACTCGATTTGCTTACCGATGGAAGACCCCCCGTAGACCACATAAACACGGGCACGTTGGTACTTACCGAGGCGGTAGAGTTCTTCTTGTACTTGGATGGCTAATTCCCGGGTTGGGGCTACCACCAAGCCTTGGATGGCGGATTGGTTCTTGTCCAATTTATTGAGCATTGGCAAGCCAAAGGCCGCCGTCTTCCCGGTCCCTGTTTGGGCTTGACCAATCAAGTCTTGGCCTTCTAAGGCCACAGGCACTGCTTGTTGTTGGATCGGGGTTGGCTCTTCAAAGCCCATATCGGCTAGCGAGTCGAGCAAGGGCTGAATCAGGTTAAGTTCTGTAAATTTCAAAGGTATATCGTCTCTTTTCTATCTAAAATTTTGGGGTTGATTCCAGTGGCATCTTGTCATCAAGACATCAAAATTGACCGCCAAGCGATGCCGAATCCGTCGGCCATCAAGCGGTCAAGTTACACATGTTGCTTTGTTAACGCGTTGTATGGTTGTAACCTCTAACTCTTAGTGTACCATGACTAGAAGGGAAACACAACTGAGAGGACTAGGCAAATGACATCCTGGCTTACTTATAAATCGTGGCTTTAGAGACCATAGCTCATCTAGTCTAATTCAACTCCATCCTTGAGTCGGCTACCTCTAAGAAATCTGGGTCGTGAGTCACGACAAGCACTGCCTTTCCTTGGTCAGCAAATGATCTGAGTAATTGGATGATAATCGTCTTATTCTCGGCATCTAGGGAACCAGTTGGCTCATCGGCTAGAATGAGACGACTGTCACGCAATTTGAGTCGAGCCAAAGCTAGTCGTTGTTTCTCTCCGCCTGACATGGTGTAGACCTTGGTCTTAAGTGGCAAGTCGAGATTCACTGCCTCTAAAGCTACTAACATGGCCTGTCGGCTAGCTTGAGACTTAGGCAGATAGTGACTGGCTAGCTTAAGATTCTGCTCGATGCTTTCATTGTCGATAAGGGCGAAATTTTGAAAAACATAGGAAATTGCTTCCCGTCGCAATTTCATGGCTTGACTGCTGTAGGGTGCAGGTGCGGGCTGTCCAAACAGTTGGTATTGGCCCGCATCATAATGAGTCAAAAGACCTAAAATATTGAGTAGCGTAGACTTGCCGCTACCACTTTTGCCATGAATAACTGTAAAGGAGTGAGCAGGAACATCTAGATTGACGTCCTTAAGGACCTGGTGTCGGCCAAAATTTTTATCCATATGGGCTAAGTGTATCATGTATTTTCGCCTCCTTGAATGTAATCGACAATCCGACGTCTGGCAATAGAGCGAATACTGTATCCTATCATTGCTAACTCACCTAAAGTCATTAAGGCAAGGGCAAGATAAAACTCACCCGCCATGCCATTCCCCCAAATATACAAGACGTAGATGAGGGCTTGAATCGCTAGAATGAGATAAAGCCAAGCAAAGGAATGGGATAAGGAATAGCCATGAAGGTATTTTACGGCAATCTTATTAGCATAGACTTTAGTGTATAACAAGACCGTTAGCAGCGTAATGCCAAACAACAAGTAGACAGCAAAGCCAATTTGACTTAGATAGACCACATTTTCCCCAATAATTAATTTATAGCGTTCTTCCTTGACCTTGGAGATAGGCAGGAGGTAGGCAAAATTGTCATCTTGGGCCAAGTCCTTGAGCAGATTCTTTAAATCCCTATAGTCTTGCGCAGCCATCATCGTCATATCAATCTTAGCTCGAGACTCCAACCCAATTCCTCCTATATACCACCAATTGAGGTCATAATCATTGTACTTCTGAACCAGAAAAATCACATCTTCAGCTAGCTTACGACCAGGATGATTGAGGTCAACAATGGCTTGCTTGCTATCGCGAACGTAGATTTCCACATCTTGTTCAAGCACTTCCGTATTCCTGTTTTTTTCTGCATAATAGTCCCTAATTTCTTTGAGATAAGGCAAGAGTGTGTCAGGCACTATTACGATACGTTTAGGCGACTCTGTATCTACTTTTATCGGCTGACCTTTTGTCGTCAGCAAAGGATACTTATGAAGGTAATATTCATTTACCATAACATGATTACCGAATGGCTTTTCTTGATTAAAACCAGGCCTAGCCAATTGACTGGTATCAAAGATAATTAAATTAAAGCGATCCAGATATTTAAATAAAGGAACTAAAGAAAAGCCACGGTAGATGTCGTCCCCGTCTCGCGCAGCAAAGAAGTCCTTGCCAGGAAACCCTGGATAGAGGACTCCATAATTATTGAGAGACGGGTCATGCTCGCCTACCCGATAGACCGCCATCAAACCCGTAATTGGCAATAGCAGGCTAAAGCAAATAAAGAAACCAAATAATTTAGTGGCAATGACAGGCATTAAAAAGTAGTGATTAAATTTCAATTGCCCCAAGAGAGAATTTATGGGTAGCCAAGAGAGCAGGCCAATAACCAACCAAGCTAACAAAGCGATAGCTAGGTAAATCAGCCCTATCCATAGGAAATTTAAGCGGCTCAAATCTTTTATCAACCAGAGATTAACTGCCAAATTGGTCAGTAAAAAACCAAGGCTTACGCGATCAAGGCAAAGATGGCACAAAGCATGAAGACTGCTATAACCATGCATTCTCAGTACAGCTAATTCTTTCGACTTACTGAGTAGCCAGACCATCAGGAGTAAGAGCCAAATAATGGCACCATAAATCATACTTTTGATGGCAGGTTTGAAATCTCTACCTAGGAGAGTTTCTTTGGCACCCTTATATTGGAAGGCTTGCAAGCCATAGTTTGTCCCCATTACCTCATTGTAGGCTAATTGAAATTGCTTGAGGAAAGCCGAATAAGTTTGGGGATTATCCGTCTCAAGAAACAGACTATAAAAATGGTCTTCTAATTGATCAAACTGATAGACAGAGAAATGCCCATGGTTATATACCCTTGACGCGATAAGACCCGAGCTCTCATCTGCTTGAGGCTTCATTTCTAGGTGCTCTAAGAGTTGACTTCGATTCAATTTTGTTATGAAATAATCAAAATTCATCCGCGAGCTATCTCTTTGCTGATAACTTTCTTGAAATGAAGTAGCACTTAAATTACTGATTCTGACAACAAGATTGACATCAAATTCTTGGCTCAGCATCACTAATTTTTGCTTTAGTCGCGCTCTTTTTTCTGGCTCTTTGATATAGCTTGGCACCCTAAATTGTTGATAGGAATCAGGAAGCAAGAAGAGTTGTCGCAGGTGAGCATCTTGCTCCCTCTGAACCATTGTATATGATGAAAAACAGGTTAATATTGAGAAAAATAATAGGAGATTCCACTTGATAATATTTTTCATTTTTCATAGCACCTACATCCCATAAATCCAAGTTAGACAAGAAATGGTTACGCTACCATAATTGTACAACCTTTCTTTCCTATATGCAATAGGATTGCTAAGCCCCAGAAAGTGCTAGCGTAGCCATCGGCCCCCTATCCACCTTCATGCTATGCAAAAAAGCGACAAGCTATCTCCTGCTTGTCGCTCTTCTTTTCTTCTAGTGTGTCTCCTTGCCAGTTAGGGCAGTGACTACCTGCAAGAGATCTGTTCCGAAGCTAGACTTGACTAGGACTAGGTCCTTATCTGTCAAATCAGCCTGCAATTGCGCAATTAAGCGGCTGTGGTCAGCTGGCTCGTAGAAGAGGTGGCTGGCTTCATAGCGGTCTTGCAAGGCCTCGTAGAGACTAACGATTTCTGGACCGAAGAGGTAAACCCGCTCGAAGCTTTCTGGCGCTAGGCCTTGGGCTAGGGAACGGTGCAGTTGGGCACTGGCTTCACCTAGTTCGCGCACATCCCCTAAGACAGCAATTCGGCGTTGGCCAGGCGCCAAGTTAAGGGCAGCCAAGCTCTTCAACACGGCTAAGACGGAGGTTGGGCTAGCATTGTAGGCATCATTAAGTAGGCGCGCCCCTTGGTGGGTGGTCAACCATTCTAGGCGGTTAGCCGTCAATTGGAAGTTGGCTAATTGGAAGATTGCCTGTTCTAGTGGCACATCCAATAGCTCCGCCACGCTAAGGGCAATCAGGGCATTGCTGACATTGTAGGCCCCTAGGACTGGAATGGTGCAAGTGACGTTAGGTTCCAGATTGGTCTTGAAGTAGGTCCGGTCCACTTCCTCCACCATGTCATAGGCAAAGGCATCGGCATGGTCTGTGAAGCCAAAGGAACGTAGGTAAATTGGTTGGTCAATTTCAGGCATTTCAGACTCAATAAGTGGCTCATTAGCTGGATAGAGCAAGACGCCATTTGGCTTGAGGCCGTATAGAATCTCCAACTTAGCCTGGGCAATCCCAGCACGGGAACCCAAGAATTCCAGGTGGCTCTCACCAATCAGAGTGATGGCCGCAATATCAGGCTGGGCAATCTCACTCAGTTGCTTAATTTCCCCGAAATCGGACATGCCCATCTCGATGACCGCCACTTGGGTGTCTTCTGGCATCTGAAGTAAGGTATAAGGCAAGCCAATCTCATTATTGTAGTTACCTTGGGTCTTGTGAACCCTGTACTTGGCTTGGAGAACCATGGCGGTCATATCCTTGGTCGTGGTCTTGCCATTTGAACCCGTTACCCCTACCACAATAGGATTAAGGTCCCGACGGTAGAAGTTAGCCAAGTCTTGGAAGGCCTGGAGGGTATCATCTACGAAAACCACTGCCAGGTCATCGCTAGGTGCCTGAGCTGGGTCTGCGGACCAGAGGGTAGCCACGGCCCCATTATCGAGGGCTTGTTGAATATAGGAATGGCCGTCTGTCGATCCCCCTACTAGCGGAACGAATAGAGAGCCAGGTGTCACCTTGCGGGCATCAAATTCGACGCTGGTGATTGAAATCTGACGATCTTTGGCCGTATAGTCGATGGCCTTGGTATATTTTACAACATCCATGAGACGGATTGCTTTCATACAGTCACTTCCATTCTTGTCTTATCACCTACTAGTTTACACCATTTCGCCACAAATTGCACTGAAAGGAAGACTATTTTAGGGGCCAAAAGGCCTCCCTAACTCGGACCTATCATCCAAGCTAGGTAGGCTTTAAATATAGTTAAGGCAAGAGGATGCCTAGCACCAGCCAAACACAATAGAGGCTGGCCACTAGGACAAAGGATTGGATTGACAAGACGAAGGTTGGGCTAGCATTGTAGGCATCATTAAGTAGGCGCGCCCCTGGATGGGTAGTCAGCCATTCTGTTCTAGTCACCTACTCGTGTCCACCATTTGGCGGTAAAATGTGCTTAACACGCCGTATTTTGCTAGGGGGAAAATTAGTTTAAAAAAAGGCGTTGACCTTAACGTAACGTAAGGGTATATTATTAATGTGTGTTAGGAGGTAAGTCTATGTATTTGATTAAAGAAGTGAGCAAAATAAGTGGGGTTTCAGTGCGCACCTTACACCACTATGACGAGATTGGCCTACTGTCTCCTCAAAAGAGAGAGAATGGCTACCGGTACTATTCTGAGGACGATCTCTCACTTTTACAGATGATTCTATTCTATAAGCACCTGGGATTTTCGCTGAAGAAGATCAAGGGACTGCTCCAAGAAGAGGATAGCGAGGTCCTCTATCACCTGAGACGGCAACTGGATTTAATGCAGATAGAAAAACAAAAACTCCTGACATTGATTGAAACATTGGAAAAGACCATCGAGGCTCAAGAAAGGAGTGTTACAATGTCAACACAAGAGAAATTTAAGGGATTCACCTACCATGAAAATCAACAATACGAGCAAGCAGCCAAGGACAAGTATGGTAAAGAAGTCGTTGAGGCAGCGATTGAAAAACAAAAAGGAAAAGAACAAGAAATTGCAGATGGCTTCAATCATTGTTTCTTTGCCTTTGCTGACAACCTGGCAAACGGTATCAGTGCCACGGCTCAAGAGAATGTCGCTTTAGCCGAAAAACTGCATCAACATATGTGCCAATACGCCTTTGACTGCCCGCTTGAGGTGTTCGCAAGTATTGGCAAAGGCTACGTTCAGAATCCAGACTTCAAACAAAACATCGATAAGTTTGGGGCTGGCACCGCCCAATATGTCTGTGATGCCATCCAGCAATATGTAAAAGAACAGCAATAAGCTAGCAAGACAGTAAGCCAAATGGCTTACTGTTTTTTGTCTTCCGCAAGCCATCATCCCTGATTGCTCCCCCATATCAAAAGAGCCACTATCCCATTTGGTAGAAAGGGATAGTGGCTCGCATACTTTATAGGAAAATGCCCAGCAGCAACCAGGCACAATAGAGGCTGGCCACCAAGACGAAGGATTGGACTGACAAGACGAATGTCTCCCGCTTGACCTGCTTGGCGCGGAAGGCTAGGACCTTGGGCCAGTGAATGGCCAGCCCAGCCAAGGCCACCAAGCCCCACAGAGGCAGGCGACCGGTCAGGGCTAGGCTCACCAGGACTAGCCATGGCAGGACTTGCAATCCCGTATAGAGGGCTAGCGCTCGCGCTTTGCCTAAGTAATAAACTAAGGTGAATCGGTGGTTACGGATATCGACTTCCAAGTCACAGGTATTATTGGCTAGCATAATACCGGCAATTAGGCTGACTAGGGGCAGACTGTAGCAGAAGAGCTCCAGGGTCAGGGCCCAGTTCCAGCCAATGGTCACCATCCCGCCTGTCCACTGGCTCCACAACAGCTGGTCGTAGGCAGTCATGTAGACGGCTAGGAAGAAGATGCCAAAACCCATAGTGAGGCCTGAAAAGACTTCCCCTAGGGGCAGGCGCGACAAGGGCATAGGCCCATAAGTATAGCCAATCCCTATTAGGAAGCAGAGGCCACCAAGCACTAGCAAAAGGATATCGGTCCGACTGACAATGACCAGGGAGACGATAACCGAGAAGGCCAAAAGGCCAAAAATAATCCGGACCATTTGCCCAAAATCTAATTGATAGACCCCAATGACATTCTCACTGGTCTTGTAATCCAGGTCCACTGCCTTGTGGTAATCAACGGCGTTATTGATAGCGGTCGTACACATATCGAAGCTCAGCACAGCCAAGGCGAAGAGGCCAGCATTGACCCAATTGAAGCGTCCTAGGCGGTAATAGGTCCAGAGGAAGCCCGCTAGCATAGGGAAGACGCTGGCTACCTTGGTTCTGAGCTCGACAAATTCAAAGAATATCGCGAGTCTTTGCTTAATCTTCAACAAGATGATACCCCTCATTCGTTAGTTGGAAGCTATCCTTGAGGCCAGAGGTCACATGAACCCCGTGATCCTTATCAATCAGCACAGCTTCAACTCCATCCAAGCTCTCGATAAAGGCCAGACCATCCTTGGTCCCCAAGAGGAAGAGCGTGGTCGACAGGGCATCGGCCTTGAGCGATACTTTGGTAAAAATAGTCGCCCCCGACAGGTCATTATCCACCGGATAGCCCGTCTTAGGATCCAGGATGTGGTGATAGCGGACGCCGTCCACTTCCACATAACGTTCATAGATTCCAGAAGTCACGACTGTCCCGTCAATGACCCGTTTGGTTCCCACGACTTGACCCCGAACCTCATCAGGGTCTTGGACCCCAACATTCCAACCTTCAGGACTGGATGGCGAGGTGCCCATAACAATGACATTACCGCCCAGGTTGATAATGGCCGTATTGACCCCATGCTTGGCGAAGATATTGCGAATACCGTCAGCAATATAACCTTTGGAAATGCCGCCCAATTCTAGGGCCATGCCCTCTTCTTCTAGACGCACCGTTTGGGCTGCCTCATCTAAGGTGATTTTGCGGTAGTCAATCTTAGGCAGGGCTGCCTGAATTTCTTGATCACTAGGCTTGCGCGCATCCACATCACCAATTTTCCAGAGATTGGACACGGCCCCAATGGAAATATCGAAGCGACCGCCTGACAATTGGGCCGTTTCCAGAGCTTGCTTAATAATGGCCAGGGTGGCTGGGTCGACCTTGACCGCCTCATGGCCTGCCGCCTGATTAATGCGGTAGACATCTGACCCTTCCAAGTTGGTCGACAGCAGTTGCTCCATGCGGTCCATGTAGTCGTAGGCTTCGGTCATGGCTGCTTCTGCCTCTGACCCCTCATGGAAAATTTGCAGGGTGACGGCCGTATGGAGCTTGGTCTCAGCCCGCATCAAGGGTGTGGTCACCACTGGTAAGGGCTCCGAACTTGCTTCTGAGCTGGCACTGCTAGCAGACTGGCTGGTGCTGCTGCTGGTCTCCTCAGCACTAACCCAAACGGGACTCAAGGAGCCTAAGATTAAGAGGCCCAAAGCCAAGCCCTGCATTATAGTTGTTTTCTTCATATTTACTCCTTTTTGGTGACAGCCTATTTGGTCTACCACCTAGCTAATCTTACCTGATAGATCAGGCAGGCTCTGCTTGGAGCCATAAAAATAGAGGCCGGGAACAATCCCAGCCTCCCTTCACTTCTTATTATTCGCCAACAACGGCAGCTTTGATGACTTCTTTTTCACCTAAAGCGGCTGCTTCTAACAATTGTTTAGCATAGGTCTTGAAGGCGTTAGTTGTGTTGGTTGCCCCAGTCACAACATCTACATTGGCATTGCTAGACTTAACTAAGGCTTCGTTTAATTTCTTAACTGCATCAGCGTAAGAGACTTTAGCCTTGTCAGCCATCATCTTGTTGTAGTCAGCATCTTCAGACTTACGTTTGCCGTCTTTGTACATGTCGTAGTCTGCTTTTTCTACTTTACCGTCTTTGACAGTGAGGACGAACTTGGTAGTCCAACCACGTTGGTCAGCTGGTGCTTCCAAAGTGTATTCACCATCTTGAAGTGGTAATTTAGAGATGTTGACTTCGCCAGTCTTACCTTCTTTGGCTTGTTTCAAGAGAACCTTAGTAGAGAAGAAGAAAACTTCGCTAGTGTGGCTTGCGCCAGTCACTACATCAGCCTTGCCGTCTTTTACCAGGCTTTCGTCTAATTTCTTCATGGCTTCAGCTGCAGAAACTTTAGTTTTTTCTTTCATTTTGTCGTTGTACTCAGCGTTTTCAGACTTCTTCTCGCCCTTGTCGTTGACATAGTCGTAGTTAGAAGAAGCGACTTTACCGTCTTTGACCACGATGGTGTGGTGGAGTTTCCAGCCACGTTCGTCAGCATCAGAAACAGCGGTGTATTCGCCGTCTTTCAAGTCTTTGACTTCAAAAGTAGTGGTTGCTGCTGGTTTAGCATCTTCCGCTAAAACCACGCTAGACAAGCTAGTCCCTAAAGATAAAACTGCTGCTAAGAGCATGGTTGATTTTAACAATGATTTTTTCATTCCAATTACCCCTTTACTGTATATGTTTACATCTTATAGTTTAACGCAATTTGGGCCTCATGTCCATGACAAGCCCCTCTTAAAAGTGTCGTTTCATCACTTGATTGAGTAAGTTGACCAGTGTTTGGATTTCTTGCTTGCCCCCTAGTCCTCTTAGGCGTTTTTCAGCCTTGCTTAGATAGTTGTCTACCAGGCGCTCTGTCTCTGTCAAAGTCCCCAAGTCCACTAGGGCTTGATAGAGCCGGTCTAGCTCGTGCTGGCTCCAAGGCTGCCCCCGCTCCTTAAGTTCTTGGCGTAGACTCGGATCCGCCTGCAAGCCTAAAATTAGGGGCGCCGTATAGATACCATTTTGAACATCCTGCATACGGGGTTTGCCACTGACCTTGGCATCCACCTGGTAGTCAATTAGGTCATCTCTGAGCTGAAAGGCCATGCCAATTGCTTGGCCCAGATAGAAGGCCTGACGATTTTGCAGGGCTGACTGGCTCAGGCTATAGTAGCCGAAGAAAGTCGCGGCTGCAAATAAGAGGGCCGTCTTGCCTCGAATCTGTCGTAGGTAATCATACATGGTCATACCCTGACGGTATTGGTTGGCAAGTTGGTTCAGCTCCCCAATCAGAATCCCCTCCATAACCCAGGCATCCAGAGGATTACGGTCAAATTCCTGTTGGCTCTTTTGAATCAAGCGAGCCGCATAGGTCATCAGATAGTCGCCCGCATAGATGGCCAGGCGGTTAGACTTTTGGATATGAAGGGCCTCAATGCCCCGGCGAGTATCCGCCTCATCAATGACATCGTCATGAATGAGCGTGGCCAGATGCAGAACCTCAATGGCTGCCGCAATATAGCGTTTGGACTGGGTGATGCCCTCTGGGCTCAGCTGGGCCATAGCCAGACAGAGTCCGGCTCGCAGGTACTTGCCTGGGGCATCCATATAGGCCAAAATTTTCTCCCGGACATCCGGGATTTTAAGCTGGAGCTCTGACTTCATCAGGGCTTTGACCGCCACGAGTTCCTCTTGAATAAGTGGTAAAGACTCCCATATCGGGTGAACCATGGGTGGCCTCCTTTCTAGTTAGTAAGAAGATACTAGCGCCTCTTACAAAGTAAGGCCCCACGCGGGGGCCTCCTTATTTACTTGATTTTTTAGGCTGGTGGCCCATAGTGGTGACTGGTTCGGCCATAGAGCCATCGATCCAGCTTCTTACCTAACCAAGGCATTACCCAGTAGTCCAGACCAAAGGCCCGACCAGAGCCATTCATAAGGGCGATAGCAACTGGAATAAACCAGATGTTAACCCAGTAGAACATACCTGAGAGACAGAACATAGTAACCAAGACCACAGTCCCGGCATTGATTAACCAGACGAAGAGACCCGCAATCAAGGCTAAACCAATTAAGATTTCCATAACGGTCATGAATTTTTGCATGAATAGGGCCATATCGCGGTTAGGCACGAAGAAGCGCATAATCGCCGCGAACCAATCTGGCATGCCATCTAAGACAGGTTTTGGACTTTCCCCGTAAGCGTAGCTGAGGCCGAAGACTGCATGGCTAGCTTGAGCGACTGCCCCGCCAGCAGAGCTAGCTGCAGAACTCATTGCTTCAGAAGTACCACTAGTAACAGCAGAAGATACGGAGCTCACAGCTTCAGAGGCACCAGAAGTCACAACAGATGACATAGAGCTAGCTGCCTCAGATGCCCCAGAAGTCACAGCAGATGCTGCAGCATTTGCAGTTTCTTGTAACCAAGCAAATGGGAAGACAACTTTATCCCCAAACCAGTTAGTAGTCCCCCAGAGGCCGAAGGCCTTCTTGAGCCCTTCTAAGAGCCAGACAGACCCGTAGAAGAAACGCAATGGTACTGACCAGAGAATGTTACCGTGAGCAGCTAAGTGTCCGCGGAAAATGTTGCGTTTGTCCTTAATCTTGAAGAACTCATGACGGACATAGGTCCACATGTAGTAGAAGGAACGAATGGTGAAGAAGTAGAGCACATTGACTAAGTGCTTCATCAACATCGCGAAGAATCCAGTCAAATGCCATTTGCCCATGAGGAAGGCCACCCCGTAACGGGAGCCAATAGAGACCATAAAGCCATCGTATTTACCCTTGTAGGCATGTTTCTCCGTTCCTTTGATATCGGCAATGATGTTGTGGGCTGCGGTTTCCCCAGTTTGTTCAGCTGCCTGAACGATTTGCGGAGTTGGACGACCGCCTTCATTTGGATCTTCATAGTAAACCAAGTCCCCTACCACATAGATACCTGGGTGGTCCTTAGCTTCCATGTATTGGTCAGCCACCAGACGGTTAGCCCGGCCAGTCTCTAAACCAAAGACCTTGGCTTCGGTATTACCTTGCACCCCGGCAGTCCAGATTGTGGTGTAGCTGTCGATGGTCTTGCCTGACGCTAACTCTACGTTATGCTTGTTAACGGCTTGAATCCCGTCACCAGTTGAGACTTTGATACCAACTTTGGTCATGTAACGCATGGCCTTGTCTTGTTCCTTTTCAGTCACCATAGCCAAGATTTTTGGCGCAGCTTCTACCAAGTGAACAGAGAATTCTTCTTCATCTAAGTGGTAATCCTTAGCTAAGCGAGGTACCCATTCGATCAGCTCACCGACCATTTCAACCCCGGTAAAGCCTGCACCGCAGACGATGAAGCTGAGTAAGGCACGACGTTTAGCTTGGTTAGGTTCGTGTTCTGCCTTGGCACAGCACTCCTTGATGTGAGCCCGAATGCGCTCTGCTGCCGCCAGTGACCAGAGGGTAAAGCCATTTTCCTTAACACCTGCGACGCCGAAGTCGTTAGCTTCGCCACCCATGGCTAAAATCAAATAATCATAATGATAGCTGTAGCTTTCACCTTGGACAGTCTTGGTGGCTTCATCGATTCCGACAACCGTGTCCGTCACTAGTTGTACTTTCTTGTATTTGTTGAAGATACGTTGCAAGTCATACTTCACCGCGTTAGCTTCCACACGCCCCCCTGCTACCTCATGCAATTCAGTCATGTAGGTATGATAGGCATGCTTATCTACCAAAGTAATCTTAACATCCGCGTCATTCTTGAAGGTCTTACCCAATTTACGAGCGGCCGAGATACCGGCATAACCAGCACCGACAATGACGATTTCTTTCACTCTCAACACTCCTCACTCTGTTTTTGATACTATACATTATACGGCTAAACGCCTATTTTCTCAATGATTATTGACTTTTTGCTAAATATTTCCCATTACTATCCTTAAAGATAGTGCTTCAATTGTGCCAGTTCTTCTTGCTTAAGTGGCCGATAGGCGCCAGGGGCTAGGTCCTGGTCTAGGACTAGATGGCCCATGCGCAGACGGTGAAGCTGCGTCACCTTGACGCCCACCGACAGGAACATCTTTTTAACTTGGTGGAACTTGCCCTCCCGAATGGTTAATCGAGCCCGACTTTCTTGCAGACCAGACGTCTCAATCACCAAGCGGGCTGGCGCACAGGGCCGATCCTGGTCAATCAGAATGCCTTGCGCAAAACTAGCCACATGGTCCTGGGTCAGCGGGCCATTAACGACCACCTGGTATTCCTTCTCCACATGGTATTGGGGATGCAGCATGCGATAACCCAAAGGGCCATTGGTTGTCAGAAAGACCAGGCCAGTGGTAGAACGGTCTAAACGGCCTACCGGATATAGGCCTGGTGCCTGATCTTGAGGAGCCAGGCAGTCAATGACCGTAGTGAAGCGGTCATCCTTGACTGCCGTTAAGACTCCTTTGGGCTTATGTAATAGCCAATAGGTCTCGGCCGGCTGGGTCAAGATTCTTCCCTGGACTTTGATTTCTTGTAGGCCAGGATCCACATTACGATTAGGTCGGCGCTCCACCTGGCCATCGACTTGCACCTGGCAGCTCTTAAGCAGCCGCTTAACTTGATTACGGGAACCTAGTCCCGCCTGATTCATGACTTGATCCAGACGCATGGCTAGTATTCCACTATGGTGATGTTACCATCAATATACTCTGCCAAGAAAATCTTGGCCACATCTTCCTGCCCTGCCTCTGCAATAGCTTGCATCAGCCATTCTTCGGTCTTGTCAATAGAATCCAAGGTTTTATATTGAATATGTCCGTCTGTAATGAGAGGATACTTAGGATTTTCCTCACCGTAAACCACAATATTAAGGCTGCCATTTTGTTCGATCACTGCTCGTTTAACCTTCTTGATAGAGTAGATATTCTGACTACGCAATTTGAAGGCCAAATCTTGAGCCGTTAGACCCGCTGCTCGTGTCGCTTCCACATCGATGACGCCACGGCTAATCAAGTCCGTTGGTTCCCCATCAATGGTCTTCTTCAGAAGTTGGTTGTGGGTTTTCAGCCATTTGAAGCTCAGAACTAGCACTAACCAAATCATGAGAATAATTAGAAATTGCAGGACAGAAATACCAGGATTATAAATAACCCCACCAATAATGCCCCCTAGGACATAGTTTTGGACCTGGTCACTGGCCGAAGCCGGCGCCAAATTGCCCTTGCCTGTCAAATTAATAACTACAACCAAGGCCAACAAGCCTAAGGCTAACTTAATGGCGATATCTAAAAAATTCAATGTCATGGTTCTACCTCCACCAATTCGATCTTAGGCACCTGAACTGCCATTTCCTCAAGAATGTAGTGACCTTCCCTATCGATGATCGTCCGATAGTAGCGGTCACCGGATTTGATAATGCCTCCGTCGGCCGCTGCTTCCGTATTAAGGTAGAGCAATTCGGGCTTAGTCCCCAAATCTTCAGCCACCTCTTCCATCAAGTGACTAGCCCCAGAATATTGGCTAATGGCTGCTTGCTTATCTTGCGCATCTTGCCAACGAGTCCCTGCTAAAATAAAGAAGCAGATAATCCCAATGATGGCTAATTCTTGGTACTTAGAATCCTTGTTGCGATGGTAGTAAAACCATATGGCCAAGCCAATTAAGATAGCCAAGCCAACGAAAATAGTCAATTGTAACCAGTCCGTTAAGTTGATTCGACTTTTCATATAGTCATAAGAATAAAATTTCATGCCATAACCTCCTTACGCTAGACTATTATAGCCTAAGGCACAGGCATAGACAAGATTACAAACGCCGTAAAACTAGGCTAATCCCATTGCTATCGGTTACTTGCCAGCCCCCTTCTAGCGCTTGCACTTTAGCTCCCAAATCTTGGGCGCGCTTAACGATTGCGGTCTCTTCTTGAGGCGAGCTAGCGACAATACTAAAGTGCTTAAGTCCTGCTTGGTCTTGTTCTTGTGGTGCTAGACGGCTACCTGCCCATTGATTGGCAGCTAACTGGTGATGATAGGTCCCAGAGGACATCCAAGCCGCTGAAGACATATGGAATTTAGTCTCCATGCCTAGCACTTGATTCCACCAGACGGCCGCTCGCTTACTATCTTGGACGCTGAGGTGAATATGACCAATGCGTGAACCTTCAGGCATTTTATAGGGCCCATCAAGTGGCTTGGCACTGTCGTAGACGCCTTGACCGTCCATTTCTAGAGTCACGCCTGGGATACGCCCGTCCGATTCAATCTCCCATTGGCTGATTGGCTTATCGCGATAGACTTCAATGCCATTGCCTTCCGGATCCTCTAGGTAAATAGCCTCAGAGTAGCCATGGTCGGAAGCCCCAATCAGGGGCAGGTTTTGCTTGATGGCATGAACGAGGAAAGTCCCCAAGTCCTCCCGGCTTGGTAAGAGATAGGCCACGTGATAGAGGCCGTAACGGGCTTGGCTTTCCTGTGGCGCGGCCACTGCTTCTAGGTAGAGCAAGGGCCGGTCACTGCCTTGGACGCCTAAGCCTACACGCTCAGGACTTTCTTCTAAGATAGCCATGCCTAAAGCCTGCTGATAGAAGGCCACCATATAGGGCAAATTGATCACATTGAGCGTGACAGATTCTAAATCAAACGTTTCTTGATACATCATAAACTCCTTTCGTTGGGATAGAGAGATAAAGACATCTATATTATAAAAAGCTCACCCTATTAAAAACTAGTAGGCACTTCTTACAGACTTACTATCTTTTGGGATAGAATTAAGTCCCTATAAGCCTACGTTTTGGCCTCGTCCTAGAACTTTCTAGCCTTCTTCACATTTTCTTTATATTCTTAAGGCTTGACCCGGCCAAAAATTCCTAGCCTAGACCCTGGCTTCATGTTAAAATATGGAGGACTAAGAAAGGAGCCCTGCCATGCATCACGCAGCCTATTTTTACCTAGAAATGCATACCCATGAATTAACTGTCCCTTATACCAACAAAGCCCGTCGCATTCGGGTCCTCCTACCTAAGGATTACCAGAAGAACGAGAACAAGTCCTACCCTGTTCTCTACTTCCATGACGGCCAGAATGTCTTCTACAGCCGTGAGTCCTTCAGTGGCCACTCCTGGAAAATTATTCCAGCCATCAAGAAGAATCCTGACATCCCCCAAATGATTGTGGTCGGGATTGACAATGATAACGAAAACCGCCTCAACGAATATTCACCTTGGCCTTTCACCAACACCCCGATTCCTGAAGGAATGCGCCTTGGGGGCAAGGGCCTTAATTATGCTGACTTCGTCATGAATGTGGTCAAACCTTTCATCGATAGCCACTACCGGACCAAGCCTGACAAACGCCACACAGCCATGGCCGGATCTTCCTTGGGTGGTAATATCACCCAATTTATGGGCTTGGAATATGCGGACCAGATTGGTAACCTAGGGGTCTTCTCTAGTGCCTCCTGGTTAACCGTGGAAGCCTTCAACCGTTACATTAGCCGCCAAAAGCTAGACCCTAGCCAACGCATCTTTATCCAAGTGGGGACCCAGGAAGGAGACGACACCGACCGCGACCTGACCCATGGTAACATGAAGCAAATTTACATCAACGCCTCCCTCAGCTACTATCAACAATTACTGGCTGGTGGCATGCCACAGGACCGACTCCAACTTATTATTGCGGCTGACGCCACCCACAGTGAAGAAGCCTGGGCAACCTATCTACCCGATTGCCTACGTTTCCTAAGCGAAGAATGGTAGGCTAAAGGCCCCTGACCCTAGCAGAAAGGATGGATTCCCTATGAACTATATTGTTATTTCTCCCTACTACCCTGCTAACTTCCAGCCCTTTTCCTATAAGTTACGCCAACATGGCGTCAATGTCCTAGGGATTGGCCAGGAACCTTATGAACAACTCAACCATGAGCTCAAAGCGACTCTGACTGAATATTTTCGGGTGGATAATCTGGAAGACCTGGACCAAGTCACGCGTGCGGTCGCCTTCTTCTTCCACAAGTATGGACCAATCGACCGTATTGAGTCCCACAATGAATACTGGCTGGAATTGGATGCAGGCTTGCGTCAGCAGTTCAATATCTTTGGTGTCAAACCCCAAGACTTGACTAAGACCAAGTACAAGTCCGTCATGAAAGAATACTTCCGCAAGGCTGGCGTACCGGTCGTGGACGGTCGTGTGGTTAGCCAGACTTCAGAAATCGAGGCAGCAGTTCAAGACTTAGGCCTGCCACTAATCGCTAAACCTGACAATGGCGTGGGGGCAGCCGCTACCTACAAGCTCATGACGCCAGAAGATGTGGCCCAATTCAAGGCTACTTGGGGCGAGTCCACTCCTTACTTCCTGGAGCAGTTTGTCTCTTATCCAACGGTAACGACTTTTGATGGTCTGATTGATGCCCAGGGCAATATTGTCTTCGAAACCGGTCTGACCTACTACTATCCACCACTGGAATTAGTCTTGGAGCGTAAGGACAACGCCTTCTATATTGAGAAGGAACTCCATCCTAAGTTGCCTGAATATGGCCATGCCATCATCAAGTCCTTTGGCATGAAGGAACGCTTCTTCCATATCGAATTCTTCCGGACGCCGGACGATGACTTTATCGCCATTGAATACAACAACCGCCCAGCAGGTGGCTTCTGTATCGACATCTACAACTATGCCCATGATATTGACCTCTACGATTATTGGGCTAAGCTAGTGACAGGCCAAGAGCTGCCTAAGCAAACCGCCCATGGTCGCTACTGCCTGGCGGTAGCCCGTCGCGATGAGCATACTTATGTGGCCAGCCACCAAGACATCCTGGATCGATTCGCTGACCAGATCAAGATGACTGCCCGCATTCCGCAGGCCTTCGCTGATTTACTTGGGGACAGTCTCTATGTCATGACGACCCCTTCCCGTCAAGTCGTTGATGACATGGTCCATTTTGTCGGCCAACGCGTCTAAGCATCACAAATATTAGGGGGCTCCTGCCCCCTTTTTCTTCACTAGAAAGGATTCCCCAACATGTACATTCACCAAGCCATTCTCCACATCCTGGATAAGGATGCTGGTAATCTCTTCCTGTCCCAGGAAGCCATGGACTTGTCCTCGACCCTGATTCGGACCTACCTGGATAAGCTCCTGACCAAGGTCCAAAAGGCAGAACCCAAACGCGCCAAGCTTGAAGCAGATAGTGCCCTCTGGGCCAATCTCAAGGATGACCAAACTAGCCTGATTGACAAGTCTACTAATCTGGCCGATAAGCTCTTCGATCTGATTGGGCCAGCGGAAGAAATTGCTGCTGCTGACTATCTCTTCTTCGAGGCTAGCGACGACCATGAGCAGCGCTATTTCGGCCTGATACGTCTGGACTACTCTAGTCAGGTGACCCATTTTCTCTCGGCCGAATCGCAATTAGTCAATCAGTTGGTCATGCACCACGCCATTCTCCCTAGCCCCACTCAGACGCCATCGGAATTTTTCTTGCTGAACTTGGCCACTGGTGACTACCAAATTCTAGAGAAGCAATATGTCATCGAAGGCAAACGCTGCCTCTACCTATCCGAACGTATTCTGGAAATCGCCCCACCTCAAGCAGCGCCTCAACAAATCAAACAAATCAAAAAAGCAGTCGCCGATACCGCCAAGCAATTTGACCAAGAGCCTTATCAAGCCCTAGCGACTACTCAGAAGGTCATTCTGCAGCAGTTAGAAGAGGACCATGTCATCAATGCGGAAGAAATTACCCGCCAGGTCTTCAAGGACAACCTAGGCGCCCAGGACGCGGCGCGTGAGGCCCTAGTCAAACGAGAAGTCCCAACCAAGATTGCAGTCAACAACGTGCCTAAATATGAGAAGAAGTACGCCAAGCAGAAATTCAAGCTGGCTAATGGCATCGAGCTCATGGTGCCAACTGAACTCTACGATGACCCTGATGTTATTGAGTTCATTAACAATCCAGACGGCTCCATTTCCGTTATGATTAAGAATGTCGACACCATTGTCAATGCCTTTAATGGCTAAAAGAAAAACCCTCCGACTCATGGCGCTAAGTCCATGAGCCGGGGGCTTTTTTATTATCTTGAGATTACCAAATCGTCACCCGGTCTTCAGGTGCCAAGTACATGGCGTCGCCGGGCTCAATCCCGAAGGTTTCATAGAAGGCCGCCAAGTTCTTAGGTGCCATATTGGCCCGTAACTCACCTGGCGAGTGAACGTCAATGTTGAGGAGCAGGTTAACATACTCTGGTCGTGCTTTGCGGCACCAGACGCGGGCCCAGTTGAAGAAGAAGTCTTCCAAGTCAGCATCCGGCAGCGCTTGAGCTGCTTCTAGGGCGCAGCTTAGGCCACCCGCATCCGCAATATTTTCAGACACAGTCAAGGTCCCATTAATCTTGCCGTCGCCAAATGGAATCCCATCCCAGAGCTTGATCATCTTATCGGCCAGGCTGTTGAAGTGAGCCAAGTCCTCTTCCGTCCACCAGTTAGACAAGCTACCGGTCTCATCAAACTGGGCGCCATTATTGTCGAAGGCATGGGAGATTTCATGGGCAATCACAGCCCCAATCCCCCCATAGTTGGCGCTAGCTGATTGTTGCAGGCTATAGAATGGTGCCTGCAGAATAGCCGCTGGGAAGCAGATTAAGTTATTAGATGGATCATAGTAGGCATTGACCGTGTTGGCACTAATTTCCCAGAGGTCGCGGTCCACTGGCTTGTTCCACTTGCTGAGGTTATAGCGGGTTGCTACTTGAGTAAAGAAGATGGAAGCCTGGAAGAAGTTGCGGTCGCCGACGACTAACTCCTCATAAACTGGCGGAATCTTGTCTGGATAGCCCACTAAGAGGTCCATTTTCTGTAGCTTGAGAATGGCCTTTTCGCGAGTGGCAGGGCTAAGCCATTCCTTGGTTTCTAGGCGTTTTTGATAAATGGCAATCATGTTCTTAACCATTTGGGTCACGTCTTCCTTGGCTTCAGGGCCAAAGTAGCGTTGGGCATAGAAGTCACCTAAGACTTGGTCGAAGGCTTGATTGACATGGCTGTAGGCCAATTTTTCAAAAGGTCTCATGGCTGGGTTGCCAGTCAAGGCCTGGGTCATACGATGGCTGATAGCCCGCGCCTCTTCAGACAGATAGCTAGTTGCGCCCGTAACCAGACGCAAGGTCAGCCAAGCCTTTAGTTGATCTAAATCAGCTTGATCTACTAGTTCCTTGAAGGCCTCGAAGAATTTAGGTTCGCCCACGTTTAGGGTCTCAGGCAAGCCACCTAAGACGGACTCCAACACTGCCTTGAAGTCGATTTGGTCGGAGTAAGCCGCCACTTGATCCAACTTGCGAGGGTTGTGGAAGACCACATATTCTGCCGCTTCTTCCTTAGACAAGGTATAAGGGGCTAGGCGGGCATCAAAGGCCATGCCGGCTGTCACCAGTTCCACTGCTTCTTTCACGTCCAAGCCTAATAAAGCCAGTAAGTCCAAGGCTACTTGGCGGTAGACTGCCAACAATTGCTGTCCTTGCGCATGGTCGGGTTCATAGTAGGTCCGGTCAGGCAAAATCAAGCCTGGTCGGCCCAAATGCACCACATAGCGATTGGAATCCGCCATATCTTGGATCACGCCTAGGCCGAAGGGACCTGGTAGGCCTTCTAAAATACCGGTCTTAGCCCACTCAGTCAGGTCAGCTACTGAGGTCAGTGCTTGGATGCGCTCAATGTAAGGACGCAAGGGACTCATACCCAGAGCAGCGCGGCCCTCCTTATCCAAGGCTAACTGATAGTAAGCAACCATTTCCTTTTGCATCTTGGTCAGTGAGTCAGGCTGATCAATCAAGTCGGCCAAATCCTTCATCAGGTCGGCTTCTACCTTGTCGGCCAAATCCGAAAAACCGCCCGTTGTTGGCTTATCATCCGGGATTATAGCCGTCTCTAACCAGGCCCCATTGACTGCCTGGAAAAGGTCTGTCTTAATCAGATCACGTTCTACTTTATGTGTCATAGCACTTCCCCTTTTCTTATTTTCTTAGCTCTATTATAGTCTTTTTGTCTTGGCAGGACCACTCAAACGATTAAGGCATAAAAAATGGACTAGGTCAGCTGACCTAGTCCTAAATTCTTAGAAACTACTATAAATGTAAGGCTGCACGCCTCCAGTATCCTTAGCCAATCCGTAGATGACGAGGATCATAATCAATACGTAGAAAATCGCAATCCACAGAATGAGTTGGAGAATTTTGGAGGATTTAATCTTGCTTACCATATTCATAAAGATCTTTTTCAAGGCGAGTCCATCCTTTCCATCCTAAGTGCAACATATCCTGCATGACATAAGGCTCGTAATCATCATCCTGGTAATCATAATACTTGATCCCACGTTGATCCAGCACTTGCTTGATTGCCTCATAGATAGCTCGGCGGTCTTCCTTAGGGAAGCCGGTGTAGTCATACCACTTACCATTAACGGGTAGGAGGACGACACGGACATCCACGCCCAAGTCTTGAGCGATGTCGAGGAATATGTTCAAGTCTTTCATTTCTGGTGAATCGGTGACGTATTTTCCTACATCACTGTTCTTAAACTTCTCTAAATCTTGACCAATTTCATTGGTGTAATAATGATTTTCAACCTGAAATTCATTATTGTTGGTCTTGTCTGCTGCCCCTTCTTGCTGGGCAATGGTCTTATAACGTTGATCCCAATCATAATCCGGTGTCTTATCACCTGCCAATGGCAGAGGATCCTTGTCAGCTAGGGCATAGCGAATCTTGTTCTTGAAGACATCTAGCTGGTAATGAGCCCGCGCCCATTGATTCTCTAGCCAATTATCTGGCTCATCTAGCAGGGCCTTCTTATAGCGAGCCAAGGCATCGTGCACTTGGGGATGCTGAGTCGAGGCTTCTAGCAGACGATCAATAAAGGCACGTTTGTGTTCTTCCGTCACCTTAGGATTACTTAAGGTATTATAAACATGCTCAAAAGACAGACGATAGAGTAAAGCGTTAGGTGGTACTCCTTCTTTGGTAAACCATTGCAGGGATTCCAATAAGACCGCTTTTTGTTGAGGTAAATTATCCCCTACAGAACCCAAGATAGAAGCCAAGGTTAGGTTGCGATAATTCCCGCGGCCAATTTCCATCAGGTGAAAGTCCTTGTAGTTGAAGACCACGCTAGGGTCGAAGTTTTCCTTAAAGGTTTGGACCAACTCCGAGGAACCGAAGACTGTTAAGGTCTGGGCGTCCATATTTTGAGTCAAAATATCCTTACTCTGGTTTTTCTCCACTTGCCGGCCGTAACGTATACTGTTATCTGGCACCTGGTAGGCCCCGGACAAGGAAGCATTGAGGCCAATCATGCTGACAATGGCTAAGCAAATGGCATAGACTAAGGCCTTCATTTTAATCATAGAGCAGCCACTCGTTTCTTAACATAGGCTATGACTCGACGTGGCGTATCAATCTCTTCATAGGTGACCTCCGTTGGTGCCGTTGCGAAGCCGAAGACTTCTTCCATCCGCACTAGCATCTCAACGAAACCTAAGGAATCCAAGAGCCCTTCGTCACGGAGATTGATATCCAAATCCTCACGCACCACTTCATCTTCACACAATTCTTCTAAGAGGCTTAACACTTGTTCTTCCATACTCTCACTCCTAACCTTGTCCAAATCCTAGCCACTTCCCTACGACTTCCGGAAATTTATTGGAGAAGATGAACATCCCCAAGACAACCAATTGCAAAGTCACTGCCCAGCTTACTAGCTTGTAGAGGGAGTGGTTTTTGTATTTCTTATAGAATTTTGATTTCTTCTGATAGGCTTCAAAGCCAGCCATTAAAACCCCGTGGTAACAACCATAGAGGATATAATGGAAGGAGAAACCGTGCCAAAAGCCCATGAAGAGCATATTGGCCATATAGGCTGCCATGGCCCGATTAAGCCGGGTCTTGAAACGCTTATGACGAATAAAATTCATCATGACGCGCGAGAAGACGAAGTCCCGCAGCCATTGGGATAAGCTAATGTGCCAACGATTCCAGAAATCCTTAATATCGATGGCCAAGAATGGTTGCTTAAAGTTCATTGGGGTCTCAATCCCTAGCAGGTTACTGAGCCCTACTGCCATGAGACTATATCCAGCAAAGTCAAAGAATAAATAGAAGGTATAGCCGTAGGCGTATTTAATCAAATAGTAAAAATAATTGCCAACCTGCAAAGCCGACAGCCACTTGAAAATGACGGCAGCAATGACAAATTTGTAGACAGCCCCAAGTAGCAGGCGATAACTACCTAGGCCCAGCAGTTCCCAATAGTCTTTCCAGTCCAGAATTTTCTCCGTATCCGCCACAAAGCGCTTGGAGCGATCAATAGGTCCGGCACTGACAACTGGGAAGAAGAGCAGGAAGCTCAGGTAATCGACCAAGGACAATTCCTTAATGAGGCCGTCCTGGGTCTCTAGCAGAATCTGCACCACCTTAAAAGATAGGTAGGAGATGCCGACAAAGCCAAAGCTGTAGATAGGCCAAATTTCATGCAGCTTGGCCAAAACCAAGGGCAGAAAGGACAGGTAGACTGGCCACTTGATCTTAGGGTGGCGAAATTGATATTGAATCAAGCCATACTGAAAGACCATGAAGCCGAGCGAGACTGCCAAATGTTGGAGATCTGCGCCGAAGACACCCGCATAGATAATCAAGGAGCCTAGGGCCAGCCAATATTTGATTGGCCACTGACGCCAACGAATTACCAGTCCGCCTAAGCAGAAAATCGCTGCTATCAGAGCAAACTTTTCATCGCCAAAGTAGGTCATAAGAGCCCTCCTAAGGCCTTCCGGTCGACCTTACCATTTTGATTAAGGGGTAGGCTATCCAGAAAGACGATTTTCTTAGGAATCATGTAGTCTGGCAAGGTCTGTTTCAAATGCGCCTTGAGTTCACGCACCGTTTGGAAACGTTGCTGGATGACCTGGTCATAAACCACAAAGCTGACTAAACTTCTGACCGTATCACCCTCGTACTTAGGTAGGGTGATGGCTTGGCTGACTAGAGGATGCTTGATTAGGTTGGCATCAATGTCCTCCAGTTCAATTCGGTAGCCATGCCACTTAATCTGGAAGTCAATCCGACCATTACAGAAGAGTAAGTCATCTTCAAAGTAACCCACGTCCCCTGTCTTATAGGCAGGTTGACCACCAACTTGGCCAAATTTCTGGGCCGTCAATTCCGGTTGCCCATAATAACCTTGAGCGACCGTATCCCCAATGATTTGAATTTCACCCTGGCCTTCTTCTGCCTCTTCTAGGGGCAGCAACTTGACCTGACTGCCAGGACGGACACGCCCAACCGGTAAATTGTCGGGATAAGCATCAATCAGGGCTTGGTCGATATCCACCCAGGTCATCATAACGGTCGATTCAGTTGGCCCATAGGAATTATAGACCTTGGCCAGTGGGAAACGATCCAAGAGGGCCTGAGCCGTACGAGCCTGAAGTTTCTCACCGCAGAAGGCGAAACGTCTGACTTGGGGCAAGAGTTCTTGACTAAATTGCGGATCAGCCAAGCAAGTATCCACAAAGGACGGCGTGGACACCCAAGTAGAAATGCCCGACTGCTTGAAGCAATCGAATAAGGCCCCATAATTGCTTAACAAGTCCTTGTCCAATTGGTATAAGGTGGCACCCATGCAGAGGGCAGGATAGACACTCATGACCGACAGGTCGAAAGAATAAGGAGGCTGCCCAATGAATACAGGAGTCTCTCCTGGTTGGGCTGGAATCAGTGGCAGATACCAAGTCAAGAAATTATCTAGGTTCTCGGCTGAGACACAGACTCCTTTAGGTTGGCCAGTTGAGCCCGAAGTATAGATAATGTAGGCTGTCTCAAAGCCCTGGACAGCTTGCTCTTCTGCTGGCGCATCATAGCCACCTGCTTGCACGATAGCTTGAGCTTGGGCTAAGTTAAGCTGCCGGCAATCTAGGGGCAGGTCTTCGGTCGTAAGAACCAAAGGCGGCGCCAACTTTTCAATAATAGTGGCCACCCGGTCCAGCGGCATGGACAAATCAATGGGACAGTAGGCATGACCTGACTTGAGACAAGCCAAGAAATAAACCAACATGTAGGGATGCTTATGTCCGTAGACGACTAGGGGTGAACGGTCCTGGCCTAAGGTCTCCTGCAACCAGCCTGCTAATTGGTCAACGGCTAGCCACATGTCCTGATAGGTGAGTGTTTGGGCATCCTGATTCAAACGATTCAATTGGCAAGCCAGGACCTGTGAGTTACGATGGGCTTGGATTGCTTGCATAAATTTCAACATACTCACTCACTCCAAACATTTCCTTGTTCTCTACTAGAACAAGTGATTACTTTTCTACAATTCATAGTTTACACCACGTATATGAAAAAGATATGAAGAACGTCACCACATTTTGCGAAGATGTGATTTAAATATAAAAGAAGCTACTCAGCAGTAGCTCCATCTAATGCTGTTGGCGGGGCTGGGTACTTGATGGCATTCTTACGCAGTTTATCCGCAATAATGTCGTCAATATCCAGGCCTAAATTATCTGCCAGCATATAAGTATAGATTAAAACATCTGCTACTTCTTCTTTAATATGTTCTAAGTCTTGACTATTAGCTTCCTCAGGCGTTCGCCATTGATAGATTTCCATCAATTCCGCGGCTTCGATCGCAATCGATATAGCCAAATCCTTCTCATTATGATATGGTCGCCAATGACGTTGATCACGGAAACGATTGATGGCCGCCATGGTTTCTGAACTTTGTTGATTCATTCTCATCACCTAGTCTTGGTCTTGCTCTAGTTGGGCCATGAGCCATTCCGCCCATTGCTGATTGATGAAGAAGCCGCCACCGTAGCGGGCTAGCTCCTGGGCAAAACTGTCCTTGGTTAGGTCATACTGGCCTTGGTCAAAGGCTACCGTCGCGACCAATTCTCGGTCATCCCCCAGCAGAAATTGGGCTTTGCCTTCCTTGGCCACTTGATAAAGAATATGCTTAATAGGCTGGTCTGGCATTTGTTGGTGGAAACCAGCAAAGACCAAGTATTTTTGTAACTCTACAATGCGGTCATCTAGTCCCGCCTCATGAATTTGAATCTTCTCCCAGAGATTAGGCAAGCCGTGTACAATCCGGATAGTGGTGACAGCCATCTGTTCAGGGGTGAAGGTGTCCTTCAATACTTGCACATCTTCTTCAAAAAAACTAGGATCTGGTTCGTAGAAGAGGACAAGGCCCTTTTGTAAATCTTGATAGAGGAAGCCGTAATCCGCCATGCCCTCATAGCCACACTCAGGGCATTTTACTTTGAAAAATTCCCCAGACAGAATGGCTTCACGTTCCGGTGACTGGTCAGTGACATCGATTGTTTCATAGACCTTGACGTCGATTGGTGCCTGACATTGGTGGCAAGCCACTTGCTTCACATCATATTGAGACATTAGGGCACTTCCTTTTAAATTTCTTGACCCTATTATACCATATTAGGCTGGACTTGGCTCGTTAAAAGAAAGCCTAGCACCCCGTAAAAGCGCTCTCTTTATTAGATTGTTCGCTATCATTTTAAGTAAACAAGCCATCCAAAAGATAATCAAAAAAATGACCGACTGATTGAGTATTTTTTGCCAGATAGCCTCCTCCTAAACTCCTTCATTTCCCACTTCTTGCATTTTGGCCCCCCTCTCTTACCACTTAAGCCCCAATTTTGACCACTTAGCTTTTTTATCAACTCAAGGGCCAAACATCATGGTAAGATAAGCCTGTAGTAAAGGAGGACACCCCCATGTTAATTCAAACCCAAAACTTAACCAAACGCTACGGCGACAAAACCGTCGTACAGCAACTCAACCTATCCATCCCTCAAGGTCAATTAGTAGCCCTCTTAGGTCCCAATGGTGCCGGTAAATCCACCACTATTAAGATGCTAACGGGCCTCTTGTCCCCAAGCGAGGGTTCTATTATCTTCCAAGGTCAGCAACTCTCCCGTTCAGACTATCAACGCCAACTAGGCGTGGTCTTCCAAGACAGCATTTTAGACCAAGATCTAACTGTTGGCCAAAACCTCTTAAGTCGGGCCAAATGCTATCGTAACTTTGAAGCCAGCCAGCTGGACTTCCTAATCCAAGTCTTTGAACTCGAGTCAATCTTGAAGCAAAGCTATGGTACCTTATCTGGTGGCCAACGCCGCCGTGTCGATATTGCGCGCGCCTTGGTTCACCAGCCTAAATTCCTAATTCTGGATGAGCCCTCAACTGGCTTAGATATTCAGACACGGAATGTCATCTGGGATGCTCTCTTGCGCCTACGCCAAGAACAAGGTCTGACCATCCTCTTAACCACCCACTACTTAGAAGAAGTAGAAAATGCCGACTATGTCTACATTATTGACCACGGTCACTTGATTGCAGCCGACACGGTTAGCCAGCTTAAGGCTCAATATGCCTATGACACCTTAAGCTTAGATCTTGAAGATCCACAAGCCTTGGCCCAAGAACTTGCCCCCGACTACCAAGTCCGCTTAGATGGTCCGCTCTTGAAGGTTGACCTCAAGCCTGAACAATCCGTCTGGCCCCTCTTAGATCGTTACCGCCCACTCATTAAGCACTTTGAATACCATCGCGGTAGTGTCGATGACCTCTTTATTAATTTAACCGGAAGGGAGATCCGCTAATATGTTACACTTCACACTTCGTTGCCTTCGCCTCTACTTCATCCAAAAGAGTCGTGTCTTCTTCTCACTCTTAGGTGCCCTCATCACCTTCATTCTCTACCTAGCCTTCCTCAAGGACAACATGGCCTCTTCATGGCCACAATTGCCTGGCGTTAATACCTTCTTGGATTACTGGCTCTTAGGGGGAATCTTGGCCATCGTCGGAGCGACCACTAGCGCAGCAGGCCTCAGTCAAATGGTGGCGGACAAAGAAAAAGGTGTCCTAGCCGACTTCCTCTTAACTGATTTAAGCTATAATCAAATGCAATTTGGCTACTTCCTAGCCAGTGCCTTAATCAGTTTGATTATGCAGGTTCTTGCCCTAGGCTTATTATTTACCTACTACGCTCTCACGGCTGGCATGACCCTATCAGGTTTGCAATTACTTCAACTCTTGGGCGCTATGGTCTTGTCAGCCCTGGTTTGGACTAGCTTCAATGTCTTACTCTTTGGCTTCGTCACAAGCGTGACCAGCTTCGGCCATGTCATGTTATTACTATCCACTTCCCTTGGCTTCTTTGCTGGCGTCTACCTGCCGCTAGGTCTCTTACCACAAGCAAGTCGTTGGGTCATTCAAGTCACACCCGCCCCTTACTTCTCCTCTCTCTTCCGTCACATTCTCCTGGCGCCTACGCAAGCTGCCATGACCCAGCAGGTGCCTGACTTCATGTTACAACAAATCTTGCGCCATACCGGTGTCGGCTTGGATGTTGGTTTCTTAACCAGCGCTAGCCAGGAAGTCCTCATTCTCTTAGGCTTTGGCCTCCTCTTCCTCATTCTCATGCCAATCTTAGGCAAATTCAGTCGCAAACTAGCCTTACATAGTCTATAATAGGAGGGAAGACGCTGTTTTAGGAGGAAGTCCCTGTGAATATACGATTTGAGCCCAATCCACAACTAGCCCCTGATACGGTCAATGTGACGGTGGAAGCGGCTAAGCTTAACGCGGAGGCCCTGCAAGTCCTACAGCTTTTGGAAGAAAATCAAAATGCCTCTTCGGGCCTTACACGGCTTCCTCTCTTAGTCGATGACAAGACTATCATGGTGGCTAGTCAAGATTTGATTGCCATGGAAGTCTACCAGAATGAGTTGACCGTCTATACCCAACAGGCTACTTACCTAGTCAAAGGCCAGCTCAATAAGATGTTGGAACGCTTAGACGGGCGAGACTTTGTCCAAGTCTCCAAGAGCGCCCTGCTCAATATCAACCATCTGCACACGCTTGAAATGGGATTTTCTGGCAATATGGTGGCCTTAATGACCCACAAAATCAAACTTGGCGTTAGCCGCAAATACCTGCCAGCACTCAAGCAAGCGCTGGGCATGGGAGGGATATAAGATGTTAAAAACACATACCTTGGCCTTCGTCAATGGCCTTCTGATTGGCTCACTCACCTATCTGCTCTGTACCCTGGTCTTCCTTCGGACCAGCGCCATTAGACCTGCCGAAGTCGTCACCGTGCTCATTATGAGTGGCCTCATCGGCCTTGTCACCCTCCACTATCGGGAGTGGGAAGAAGATCATAATCTGACCTTGGCCTTGCTTTTTCATTTCGCTTCTATCCTAATCATTGTCGGTATCACGGCCCTCTACAATGGCTGGATTAGCTTTTCTTGGCAGGATTTACTTCCTTTTGTAGGGGTGGTCCTAGTCATCTACATCCTAATCTGGCAAGGTATGATTTGGCATCGTCGCTTGGATGTGGCGGCCACCAACCATCTGATTCAAAAACGACGTCAAAAGTCTAGCTAGCTATTATTAAAATAAGCCCTCCCTAGGAAATCCTAAGGAGGGCTTGTTTTTTTATTGATAGTAAGCTGAACCATTTTGTAAGATTTTACGCTGGCAATAATTTTGCAGATTCTCTAGCTGGCGTTGATGCTCATCCGTCCCTAGGCGGTAGCTTCTGCCTTGGAAGGTCAGGACCAAATTCAAGCTCTTGACCCGCGTCTGGCCTGTGCGGCCCACACGATAACGGTGCATCTTGACCTTGACTAAATCAGACCAGGAATGACGATCCTCGCGATCCCCTACGCTAATAGCAACTTGGCTACCCAAGTCTCGTATGACAACTGGACGGCGCCAGATTTTCTCATAGGCCCACTGAACTAAAGCAGATGACCCTAAAAGCCAAATCACGAAGACTAACAACAATAAGGCTTCATGAGCGCCTTCTGGCGTCCTTTGCCAGAGCCAATCGAGTAGGGAAAGTAGCCCCCAGCCTAGTAAGGACATAAAGGCCAGAATCAGCCCCACAATAGACCAAAAACGCACGCCATAGACATGGCTAACCCGCAAGACCTTGCTGAATTCTAGCTCTTTACTTTCATGATGTGTCTCCATGTCTGACTCGCCGTCCTTTCATCTAGCCTTATTCTACTCTAGTTCAAACTTTCCAGCAAGTGGCTGACTTGCTTCCAAATGTCTATTTGGACTTCTTAGATTTTTTGCCTCTATTCCTTATTTTACTCTGGCAATAATGTTGGAATTTTGTCAATTCTGTTACATATTCATCCGTCCATAGGCGATAGGTCCGCCCTTTGAAAATCAGCAATAGACTCAAGCTCCTGGGTGCAGTAACAGTGCCATGCTTTGTTAAACCTGGCTCCGCCTTGACCTTGCGCAAGTCGTCCCAGGCATGACACCTCTCTCGATGGCCTACCTTAATGGCAATTTGACTCCCGATATCGCGTATGGTAACTGATCGGCGCCAGATTTTGTCATGAGTCCGAAAAATCATCGGAGCCGCTATAAAGGGCCAGGCAAGAAGCATACATGGGCCTAAGACTGGCTGCCAGCTTCTAGGTGAGAGCTCAAACAAGAAAAGTAGTCCCCAGCCCACTAAGGACATAAAGATTAGCACCAAGACCAGACCGGACAAAAAACGCACCCCTAAAATTTGGCTAACCCGCAAATCTAGGCTTAATTTCTTCATAGCTCGTTCTCCCGTCCTTTCATCTAGGCTTATTCTACTCTAGCTCAATCTTTCCAGCAAGTGGTTGACTTGCTTCTCTGTGTCTATTTGGCCTTCTTAGACTTTTTGCGTCTATTTCTTATTTTACTCTGGCAATAGCGTTCCAGGCTTCTCAAGTCTTCTATATGATCATCCGTCCCAAGGCGATAGGTCCGCCCTTTGAAAATCAGCACCAGATTTAGACTCATGACGGGAGAGGCGTAGTATCTACTTTGCCCTTCAGTCGACACCTTGACCTTGCGCAGGTCGGCCCAATCATGGCACTTCTCTCGGTGGCCAACCTTAATGGCAATTTGACTCCCGATATCGCGTATGGTAACCGGTCGGAGCCAGAGTTTGTCATAAGACCGCCGAACCAGAGGAGCCGAGATAAAGGGCCAGGCAAGATAGAAACATAGGCTTAAGACTGGCTGCCAGCTTTTGGGGGAGAGCTCATATAAGGAAAGTAGCCCCCAGCCTACTAAGGACATAAAGACCAGCAGCAAGACTAGAACGGACAAAAAACGCACCCCAAAAATATGGCTAACCCGCAATTCTAGGCTTAATCTCTTCATAGCTGGCTCTACTCTCCTTTCACATAGGCTTATTCTACTCTAATCGTCTCTTTCTAGCAAGAAGAAGACGCAAAAAAGACCGCCTCAGGCAGTCTTTTCTTGCTAATAAAATGGATTGAGTTGATAGGTGTAGGTTTTGTGACTACGCCCTCGTTTACCAGCACCCGCATGGCCAAATTCCAGGAAGGTTAGATACTTCTCCTGACGCAATCTGAAGGCCGTCATGCCCACATGGCGGAATTGGGGATGATTGAAGACATCGAAGATGGCCCGCACATCCTTAATGGTAAAGGTGCTTGGCAGAAGCGACAGAACCGTCGGATGGTACTCCAACTTGTTGGATAGGCGTCTCACCGCTTTGGTAATAATCAACTCGTGGTCAAAGGCCAAGTCGTGAATGAAGTCTTGACTCTCACTATCCACTAACAAGAGAGCTCCTGACTCGGTCACCGAGAGATTGGCCCAGCAAATGGCGCTAGCATCATCCCCTGCCACCGCCTCCTGACCGCTATCATAGGGCAGGTAGACGATATGGGCCACCGAGACCACCCAGGCCCGCGGATCGCGACCTGGGCTGGCAAAGGTCTCCAACTGTTCAATTCGCAGCGGATCCAAGGCGATATGGGTTTCCTCTAGTACCTCACGAATGGTGGCCTGGGTGGTGTCTTCGTCTGGTTCGACAAAGCCACCCGGCAAGGCATAGTGACCCAAGAAAGGATGGGCCTTACGCTTAATCAAGAGTAATTGCAGTTGGGGCGCCTCCTCTGGGTCGGCCTGATACCAGCGCAAGATAACATTGTCTACTGTTAAGGCTGGTTTGGGATAGTTGGGAAATTCCTGTTTTTGGTACCAGTTCAAAAATTCTTCCTGGCTGGCCTCAGTCTCGTAGTAGTGCTTTTCGGCTTGAGGGTCCTTAAATTCAGGCATGAAGTCCCTCCTTATTGATTGGCCTTAGCTTGTTGAATCCAACGATACATGCCAACAATACTGTTAACGGTGAAGAGCAGATACATGACCACAATATCGACGGAGCCATCAGTGCCCCACCAGAGGTAAATGGAGAAGAGATTGGTAGCAATCCAGAAGATCCATTGTTCGGCATAGAGCTCGGTCATTAACTTCTGACCCACCACATTGGTCCCATCAGTCACAGAGTCACGGAAAGGTCGATTAGCACCGATAGATTTGTAAGCTAAGCCCATGAGAAGCCAAACAATGGCAGTTTGAGCTAAGGCAATAATCCAGTCCACCAAGCTCATGCGACGGGACTTGACATTAGTAGGTGTATCTTCTACTTGATGGGTTTGTTCTCGACGCTTACGGTCTGCCATAAGCCAGACATAAAGGCCAATCGGTTGCATAACTACGAAGTAGGCATTAGTTAAAACCTCACCATAGAATCCATTACCGATAGCTAAGAATAAGTAAATACTGGTCGTAATGACACCAAAGAAGTAGTTGGATTTACGGCCTTCAGCTACCAAAATAACGTTAATAACCCCTGTAATAGAAGCGATAAAGCCTAGCAAGGTTGAATCTGGGTCGCGCAAAGCAACAATAATTGGCACAATGGACATAATGATTAAATAAGCCCACTCCAATGGGGTACGGCCCACTACTAAGTCCTCATAGATGGCCTTGACGACGCCAGCAAAGCCTAATTTCTTTGTGTCGCCGGCCAAGACTTTGAGGTTGCGCCCCGTAACTTTATAGCCTGATGTGCAGTAATCGTGTAACTTGGTCCACTTAGTCTTAAAATTTTCAACAATTGACATGTCTTATACCTCCTGATTCAATAGGCTTGCAATTTCAATTTTGGCTGTTTCGTAGAGACTTTCGAAGAAGGTCTGGCCTGGCTTAGGATTACCTAAGTAGACAATCTTGTCAGCCAATCCCGCTTCTTCAAAGAGCTGGATGGTTAGGGATGTGAAGGCATCTCGGGTTTCTTCATCCGCCATGGTCATGTCTCGAACCCCATCGTCCACGTAGTTAGATTGTGGTAGGACAACGAAAATCTTATCCCACTTTTCCTTCTCAATCATGGACTGGTAGACATCCGTTAAGGCTTGGAAATCTTCCTCAGACAGACTATCCTTGAGGTAGTACTCTGCATAGGCCATGGTAATGGTCGAGTTGGTATCGGCGATAATTAAGCCATTATTAGCTGGCGAATCAATCAGGTCCGAAGTCTGACGGAACTGGCCGGTAAAGAGATAGGTGTAGTCGTTCTTGTCCAATTCATCATCTAAGACATTGTAGCGTTCCTGATACTCGCGGGCATATTCCGGTGACCAAGGACAACCGAAGAGACGCGATAAATCCCGCGCCAAGGTCGTCTTACCGTTAGAAGCAGAGCCTGCAATGAGGACATTGGTCGAGAAGAAACGACGGAATGGTTTGGCAATCTGATGCCAATGCATCCGAGGATTACTCCGAATCATAGTCCCTGAAATCTTAATTAAGGACCGGTCTACTAGAACCACTTCCCAGTCAGGGCGCAATTCATTGATTTTGTCCTTATACTCTGTCTCGCCACAGTAGACCACAATCTTAGCTTGGCCACTGAAGGTCACATACTGGGCAATGGACTCATCGAGCTTAGCTAGCCACTCTACCCAACCATTAGGATAGGCCGGAATATGATTTTCATCTAGCTTATCGACAATGACCAAGTCATCATAGCGGAAAGTCTCGCGCGTATAACGGAATCTCTTGCGTAGGCTAAGCCCAATCAGGTCGCCTCGATCTCCATCATAGCCTGACACGATGGTGAGGACCCCATCATTGTGACGCTTGGCCTGGTTAATAATATCAATATGCCCAACGTGTAGCGGGGCGAAAGTCCCAAAGACGATACCAAGGGACGTCACATTCTCTAACTTCTTTCGTTTTACCATTCTCTAACCTCTTTTGACCTATAAAGTTAGATACTAACTTTAATTAGACCTAAAATTAAGTCAGACGCTAACTTTAATTTTCCAAAAATTAAATAAGTTAGATGCTAACTTAATTTAACTATAACACAATTGACATATAATGTCTACTGTTTTTCAGAAAAAGTCGCTTTATTTCTGAATCAATTTAGTATACAATGGTAGTATGAATCACTTTAGGCTCGTAAAGTTTGTTGTAACCTCACCCTAACAGGGTTATGACATCGACTCGTAAAGGAGGCAGAATATGCGGATAGGCATGGTCTTCGAAGGCGGCGGGATGCGCGGCTTATATTCAGCCGGTGTCCTCGATAGCCTGATGGCAGCCCAAATTCCCGTGGATGAAATTGTGGCTGTGTCTGCAGGGGCTCTTTTCGGGGTCAATTATGTCAGTGGTCAAATAGGTCGAGCTTGGCGTTATAACCAGCGCTATCTTGGCGACAAGCGTTACATGAGTCTGAGCTCTTGGCTCAAAACCGGTAACTATGTCAACAAGGACTTTGCCTACTATCAAGTCCCAATGATACTTGATCCTTTCGATAACGAGCGCTTCAAAGCTTCCCCGACCCGTTTCCATGCGGTGGTCACCCATGTAGCCAGTGGTAAGGCCGAATACGCCTTGATTGAGGATGCCTTTGACCAGATGGAAGTCTTAAGAGCGAGCTCTGCTCTGCCCTTCGTCTCTAAAATGATTCAGCTAGACGCCAGCCCTTATCTAACCGGCGGCGCCTATCTCGACGGTGGTATTAGCGATAGCATTCCAGTTCATTACGCGCGCCAACTGGATGTCGATAAGTTAATCGTGGTCCTTACCAGACCCGCCTCTTATCGGAAAGCCACCCGCACCAATCCACTCTATTCAATCGTTTATCGTCGCTTCCCGGCTTTGGTCCAAGCCCTCAACCAGCGTGGTTATCACTATAACCAGACTCTAGACCAGATCGAAACCTTGGAAGCACAAGGCGAGCTTTTCGTCATACGCCCATCTGCCCACCTAGAAGTTGGCAGATTCGAACGTGACATTCGAGTTCTCGAGTCACTCTACAACTTAGGTCGTCAAGATGGACAAAACCAAATAAATCCCCTCGAAATTTACTTACAAACGTAAAAAGGAGATATTTATGGTTAAAGTTATATTTGTTTGCTTGGGCAACATCTGCCGTTCACCAATGGCAGAGGCTATCTTCAGCCATTTAGTGGCGGAGGCAGGTCTGAGCGACAAAATAGCAATCGATTCCGCCGCGACCAGTCCATGGGAAATCGGTAAACCCATGCATGAAGGTGCTCAAAAGCGCCTCAAAGCTGCCGGTATTCCGATTCCAAAGCATGTCGCGCGCCAGCTCAATCTAGAAGATATCAAAGCTGATTACATTATCGGTATGGACGAACCCAACATTCGGGCTATCAATTATTTGATTGGCGCTCGCCCAAGTGGTGAAGTCAATATGCTCTTGCACTATGCAGGGGAAGAAACCCAAATTGCGGATCCATGGTATACCGAAGACTTCGATACTGCATACACTGAAATCTATCGTGGCTGCCAAGCTCTCTTGGCTTTCTTACAAAGACGTTATCAGTTTAACGAAGAAGCCCCTACGATTTAATTTCTGAACTTAAGGCCTCCTGACAAGCTTGCCTGTTCAGCCAATCCCCTAGCCGTGTCTCTGTAAGCCGACAGAACCACTCTAGTATCGGTTGACTGCCCAGCAAGCCCCTCAGGGGCTTTTTATTTTGAATCAAAAAAAGCGAGCCCCTTTCCTGCTATTCAGGAAAGGGGCTCACCTATTTTATAGCTTGCTTCAAATTAGAAGTCTTTAATTCTTAGCTTTGACCTTGCGATCTAAGGCTACAATGGCCATGGCTAAGCCCATGAGGCTGGTAGCTAACCAGAAGAAGCTGTCGCTCTCACCGGTCTTAGGCAATTGACGTCCACCTGGACGGTTATTTTGGCCTCGAGAACCATTGCCACCAGAATGTTCGTTGGATTGACTAACATCTGGGTCGCTTGATTCTTGGCTTGAAGCTGGATCATTTGAAGTCTCGCTTGAGCTTAAGGAACTAGCGTCACTTGAAGCTTCACTTGAGCTTGAAGCACTCGATTCACTTGAATTTTCGCTTGAGCTTTCTGAGCTAGACTCGCTTGACTCTTCCTTAGCCTTAACATTTGGTTGGTAACGTGCAGTCACGCTAATACCAGATTCATGTTGGAAGACTACCTGAGCAGCTTGTGGTTTACCCACAAAGTCCTCATTTGGTTGGAAGGTCACGAGGCCGGTTAATGGATCCACAGTGTAAGTCCCAATTTGCTTGCCATCTGCATCCAGAGCTGGCACAGAGCTTGCATCGGTTGGTGCTTGAGTTGCTGGATCTACTAAGCGGGCTGGTTGGCTAGCACTTGGCGTGATAGCTTGGCCGCTGGCTTGATCTCTAGCTCCTAGCTGTCCAGTTTGAGCCTTGCCTTGCACATCTTCAGATTCAGCGTCAACTGGTAGGATATCTAAGACATGCGGTGTGTAAGTCCCTTTGGCTGGAGTGCCGTTAGTATCCACACGGACGATGACAACTGGACTTGCTGTGCCGACGAAGTTAGCTTCTGGTGTGAAGGTGATGGTTCCGTCGTTGGCTACTTCATAAGTACCTTGGTCCTTCACTGTCAACTTCTTGCTACCATCTTCGAAAGTTGGCGCAACAGCTGGATCAATTGGCACTTGGTCGTGACCAGGCGTAAAGCTTGGCTTACCTGTTTGGACTTGGCCCTTGTTGCCATAAGACTCAACTTGGTTACCAGTTGGCGTTACAGGTGTCACAGTAGGTGTGTAAGTGGCAACAACTGCAAGGTCTTGATCATTACTAAATTGAACCTGAGCTGGAAGAGGAGTTCCGACAAAGTCCTTATTAGGTGTAAAGGTAACTTGACCTGTTAGGCGGTCTAGGACATAAGTTCCGACTACTTTACCGTCAGTATCCTTAGCCTCTAACTGATCATTGGCTACTGGTTTTTGAGTTTCTGGATCTAATAAACGAGCTGGTCGCTCAGCACTTGGTGTCAGCGCCTTGCCTGTTGCTTGATCTTTTGCACTTGGTTTGCCAGTTTGTACCTTTCCTTGGATGTCTTCAGAAGTCGCATTTTCTGCTACTAGGTCTAAGACATGTGGCACATACTTACCTTCTGCTGGAGTCCCGTTGACATCGCGACGGATGATGGTCACTGGATCTGCTGTCCCGACAAAGTCAGCTTCTGGAGTGAAGGTAATCACGCCCTCTGGCGTTACGGTGTAGGTTCCTTGACCGGCAACTGTCAATTGGTTCTGACCGTTGCTGAAGGTGGCTGGCACGGTATCATCCATCGGTACGCTAGCGTCCCCTGGGGTAAAGCTTGGCGTACCTGTTTGGGCTTGACCTTTCAGGCCATAGCTTTCTACTTGGTTACCGCTTGGTGTTACGCCCGTTACACTTGGCGTGTAAGTCGCAGTCGCTGGGGTGCCGTTAGCGTCTTTGGCTTGAACAGTAACTGGGTCTGGAACTCCTACGAAGTCTTTCTTAGGTTGGAAGGTGACCGTGCCAGTCAGTGGATCCAAGGTGTAGGTCCCGACTTCTTGGCCATCCTTAGTAGCTGGAAGGCTAGTTTCAGTCACTGCTTTACCTGCCACTACGAATTGAGCTGGTTGATCTGCATCAATCTTGATTGGCACATCAGGGTGTCCTGGTGTGAAGCTTGGGGTGCCAGTTTGACTTGCTCCTTGTAAGCCACTTGAAGTTGCTGGACTACCACTTGGCGTAACAGCTGTCACGATTGGGGTATAAGTAGCTGTCGCTACTGTCCCGTTGACGTCTTGACGTTTGACAGTGACAGGGTCTGCTGTCCCGACGAAGGATTTTTCAGGGACGAAGGTCACAGTGCCATCTTTGGCAACCGTGTAGGTCCCTTGCCCTTCTACCTTCTTCTCAGTAGAACCATCTTCGAAGGTAGCGTCAACTGTGTCATCCATTGGTACCTTATCTGACCCTGGTGTAAAGACGAGGGTAGCAGATTGGGTCTTACCTTGAATGTCGGTTGTAGTTTGATTGTCACCACGTGGTACAACGGCAGTGACGGTTGGGGTGTAGCTTGCCTTGGCTGGCGTGCCGTTAGCATCTTTGACCTCAACTTGGATTGGATCTGGGGTACCAACAAAGTCCTTGTTAGGTTGGAAGGTGACGGTCCCAGTCTTAGGATCAATGGTGTAGGTCCCGACGGTCTTGCCGTCTTTGACAGCTGGTAAGCTAGTCTCATTGACTGCTTGACCTGTTGTAGGATCTACCAAGCGAGCAGGTTGCTCATCATTAATGGTAATTGGCACATCTGCATGGCCTGCTTCAAAGCTTGGCGTACCTGTTTGAGCTTGACCTTGCAAGCCTTCTGAAGTGACCCCAGTTCCGGTTGGCGTAACAGGTGTCACGGTTGGGGTGTAGGTAGCAGAAACGGCTACCCCGTTAGGGTCTAGTACTTGGATAGTAGCTGGTTGAGCTGTCCCTACAAAGTCCTTGTTAGGTTGGAAGGTAATCAGGCCTGTCTCAGGAGTGAGTGTATAGGTCCCGATAACCTTGCCATCTTTGTCCTTGGCGTCGATTTGGCTAGCATCTGAGACTGCACCATCAACCACAAATTTAGCTGGGTTTTGCGCCGAAACTTGGATAGCTTGATCCGCCCCACCATTGTTAGGGTCTGGGTTGTAGGTGAATTCTGGCTGGCCAGTTTGAGCCTTACCTTGGATATCTTGACTTACCTTGTCAAGGCCTTGACGGCTAGTTGGCAAGACAGTTGGCGTGTAGTTAGCCTTTGCTGGGGTCCCGTTGGCATCCTTAACTTGAACTGTCACAGGATCTGGTGTCCCTACGAAATCCGCTTTAGGTTGGAAGGTTACTTGACCTGTCTTAGGATCTAAGGTATAGGTCCCGACTTCCACGCCATTTTGCATAGCTGGCATGCTGGTTTCAGTCACTACTTGGCCACCTACAAAGAATTGTGCAGGTTGCTCATCATTAATGGTGATTGGCACCTTGGCATCCCCTGGCGTAAAGACAGGTTGACCAGTTTGGCTAGCCCCTTGGAGGCCACTTGAGGTAACGTCCTTACCAGAAGGCGTCACGCCCGTTACATGAGGTTGATAAGTGGCGGTGACCGTCACATCATTAGTGTCATGCGCTTGGATAGTAGCTGGAACTGGTGTGCCGACATAATCCTTATGCGGTGTGAAGGTCACTTGACCTGTCTCAGAGTTGAGCTTGTAGGTCCCGATCGTTTTACCATCGGCATCCTTGGCATCAATTTCTTTTTCTTGAACCACTTGACCGTCAACTACAAAGACTAGGCTGTTCTCTACCAGTGGCACCGTGACAGCTTGGCCGTCAATTTGTGCTTGGCCTGGTGCGAAGCTTACAGTCCCTTCTTGGACTTGACCTTGTACATCAGTAGTTTCAGCATTGGTTGAAGTTGGGGTTGCATCAACAACGGTTGGGGTATAGGTCGCTTCAGCTGGCGTGCCGTTCTTATCCACGCGGACAACGGTTACCGCTTGGGCTTGCCCTACAAAGTTCTTCTCTGGAACGAAAGTAACTGTTCCATCAGCTGCCACAGTGTAAGTCCCTTGGTTGTCTACCTTGAGGCTTTCGACCAATTGACCTTGGGCATCCTTCAATTTAGCAGGCACCTGATCATCCATTGGCACATCTGCATGGCCTGGTTGGAAGGTTACTTGCTTACTTTGGCTAGCGCCACGAATACCGGTTGAGGTCGCAGGTAGCCCGACGGGTTTTACGCCCGTAACATGTGGCGTGTAAGTAGCCACAACAGGCGTCCCGTTCTCGTCCTTGGCTTGGACTTGAACTGGTACTGGGTCACCCACAAAGTCCTTGTTAGGCTGGAAGGTTACCTGGCCATTTTGGTTAAGGGTGTAGGTCCCGATTTCTTTACCGTTAGCATCTTTGGCTGGAATAGTGGTCTCAGTTGAAACTTGACCATCTACCAAGAATTGGAGGGAGTTAGCCGCAATAGGCACAGAATAATCTTGGCCATCTACTGCGGTCGTCCCTGGGGTAAAGGTTAATTGTCCTACTTGTTCTTTACCTTGAATGTCGGTTGTTTCAGCATCCTGTGCACTTGGTTTAACGGCTAGGACATGTGGAATGTACTTGCCACGTGCAGGGGTGCCATTCTTGTCGACACGAATAACGGTCACACCGGTGCCGTCGCCGACAAAAGTTCTCTCTGGAGTGAAGGTGACGGTTCCGTCTTTGGCAACACGGTAGGTCCCTTCTTTAGGAATGGTGATTTCTTTCTCGCCATTGTCAAAGACTGCGTCCACTTGGTCGTCCATTGGCACTTGCTCATTACCTGGTGTAAATTCTACCAAGCCAGATTGCTCATGTCCTTGAACGTGAGTGGTTTCCTTGGTGCTTCCGCTAGGCACTACACCTACGACGGTAGGAGTGTAGCTAGCATCAGCCGTCATGTCGTTGGTATCCCAAGCACGCACAATAGCAGGTGCCGCGGTCCCAACAAAGTCCTTGTTAGGTTCAAAAGTGACTTGACCACTTGCTGGATCAAGTGTGTAACGTCCGATGACCTTCCCGGCCGAATCTTTGGCATCGATTTGGGTTTCTTCGGTTACTGCACCATCCACTACAAAGCGTAAGCTATTGTCCTTAAGTGGCACTGTATAATCAGTCCCACCAACATTGGCAGTTCCTGGAGTGAAGGTCAAGGTAGTGCTTTGAGTCTTACCTTGAATATCTTGGGTTTCCTTGTCTTGGCCACTTGGTTCAGTCCCGACGACTGTTGGTGTGTAAGTCGCAGTCGCTGTCTTGTCATTAGTATCGCTGACTTGAACAGTCACTGGATCTGGCGTGCCAACGAAGTCTTTCTTAGGTTGGAAAGTTACTTGACCAGTCGATTGGTCTAAGGTGTAAGTCCCGACTTCCACACCACCACTAAGGGCTGGCGTTGAAGTTCCGTCAATGGCTTGCCCATTGACTACTAGACGGTAGCTGTCAGCCTTAAGTGGTACTTCTACCTCTTTACCCCCAATGGTAACTTTACCAGGTGTAAAGCTTGGCGTGCCGGTTTGGCTAGCGCCTTGAATGCCTTGTGAAGTGACATCTTGCCCTGTAGGCTGTGTCCCTAAAACATTTGGCGTGTAGGTCGCAGTCGCTGGCGTGCCATGTTCGTCTTCAACCTGAACCTTAACTGGATCTGGTTGACCTGTAAAGTCTTTATTAGGTTGGAAAGTTACTTGACCCGTTGCTTGATCAAGTGTGTAGGTCCCGACTTGTTGGCCATTTTTCAGAGCCGGTGTCGAAGTAGCTTCCGTTACTTGGCCATCTACCACTAGGCGATAGCTGTTAGCCTTGAGCGCCACCGTAATTGGTTGACTATTAATGGTGACGGTCCCTGGTGTAAAGTTAGGAGTCCCGGTTTGGCTAGCGCCTTGAATGCCTTCTGAGGTCACATTCGCCCCAGTTGGTAAAGGTAATTTGTTGGTAATAGTAGTGGTGTTACCGTTAGACACGATTTCCTTGTAGTAACCAGCTGGTACATTAAGCTCATCCGCGCTATACTCAATCTCTTTAACGTTGGTGATGATTGGTAGGTCTGGAATGGTAATTTCCCAACGGTCCGCTTCTGTGATATCAAGTGGATCACGGTAGTCTTGGCCGTTTTGCTTGAGCTGAACCTTGATTGGAACTCGCTTGCCTAGACGGTTATTGTCGTCTTCCCACTTCTTAACGACATAGTAAGGACGAACCTTACGTTCATTGGTAATCTCGTAGACATGCTCGTCTTCATCTGAGCCAGGGTTAGTAGCATCATAAGAAGAAGTGATATTGTAGTCCAAAGCATAACGATCTGGTAACACTTCTCGCACATCGTAATCCGTCACGTTAGGATCTAGCAATTGGCCATTGTCCAGACGCTTGAAGATCCCCTTCCAGCCATTAGCTTCGTTCAGGGTCATGCTTGCTAAAACATCGCGTGGTTGACTCTTACGGAATAGTTCAAAGACTACTTGGTCTAAGTTTTTCTCTTTGACCCATTTCTTAGCAACTGGAATATACTGTGGTAATTGGTTAACAACCGCATTGGTATCCCCGAAGCTAGTCAAGTCATTGGCATCCCGGTTGGTTGAGAAGAAGTTAGTTGCTTTCTCACGGTTAATGTAGCCGTTAGTGTAGGCAGGTGCCTTCATTGGCACATTGAAGTTGATGATTTCACCCGGCTCTACAACTTGACCTTGGTTCAAGACAATCTTGATAGCTGTTACCTGGGTAAAGTCAGCGACTTGATCAGCCGTCATCCAGCCATCACGCCCTACTTCTTGACCCGCATTCTTGGTCATGTCAGCAGCGGTATGATAGTAAACCGTGTATTTCTCTGGCACCGTTAGTGGCCCAGTTAAGAGGTTAGAGAATTTACTTGTATTCACATCCCCACTATATGGTAGGCGGTCATACAAGACAAAGTGTCTCATTGGCAGAACTGAGAAGTTCCGTGTTTGCAGACGATAGTCGAAGGCTTCATCATAGTCAGTAATAACTGGTTTGGTATGGAAGCTTTCCCCTTTGCGGCGAATGTATTTAGTAGAAGCAATTTCGGATGGTAGGTTAACTGTAGTCACTGAGGAAGCCCCGATTAATTGAGCTGGTGTCTTACCATTGACTTGAATACCGAACTTATTATCTACTAAAGAAGTAGATTTGATGCCATCAGGGAGTGGGTCATATTCATCAGAAATGAAGTAAGCATGGTTATCTTCGTTATTATTAGCATTCTGAATCTTACTTGGAATGGCCCCTTCATTGATGGTCCCTTCTACTAAGATTGGGAAGTTAGGTTTTGTCTCTGAGAAGGCTGGGATAGTCCCTAAGTCGATAATGACAGCCGTCCGACCCGAGTTGTTATAGTTTTCCACTACTTCAACATTCTTAATTTTGCCCTTGTCAGCTGCTAATTCTTCACTAGCACTCTTGAAGGTTACCCCTTGAGGTAAGATATCAATAAACTTGGCGTTACGATAGGCACGGGCCGGCGAAACGACGAAGTTAGAGAAGACTAGACGATAAACAACTTGCTCACCTAAGGTGCCTGTTTGGTTGACTTTGGTGGTTTTGTCGAATTGAACCGTCTCTTCTAGTTTATCAGCGATAAAACGAGCTGATGAGGTCAACTGTCTAGGTCTTACTTCTGAGCCGTCCTCTGTTTCCAAGGCAACATCTAAAGTAGCCGTGTTGTTATAGAACTTTTCGTCTGTTAGAAGCTTAGTGTTATATGGGTCTAAGAGGCGAGTCCGGTATTGCAAGGCAAAACCAGTGGTTGGCATATGTTTCTCACCTGCGGGCAACTTAATCCGAATTCCCTTGTATTTACGGGTAGCGGCTACAGCCTCGGTATCTTTAATTTCCCCACTCTGGACCTTGGCAACCTGTTCTTGAACTTGAGCCCAAGCTTGGTCATCAATATTCTCAATAGAACGCTTAGTACGCGATAGGGTATCGATATAGGTTTCACTGCCATCTTCCCCAACCCCATAAATTTCTAGTGGAATATTTAAGGTCCCGCTCACGGTCAGGCTGTATGGGTACATACGTGAATCCAATTGGGTATCTTCCATGACCAGTTGCGATACAGGCAAAGCAGATGTATTCCGGAAGGCTAAACTCCAGAAGGCTTCCACCACATGGTTGGCTTGTGGCTGCAAGCGGAGTCGGCTAGCATTATTGGCAATCTTACGGAACATGCCGGCAGGCACCAATTCGCTAGTCAAGGTAAATGGCACATCATCATTCAAGACAGTAGCAGGTTCCGATGGCCCTTGTTGGTAAGGAGTCATGGTTAATTCCACATTATTCTTGTGAACGATTTGCTTGTTACCATTTTTATACTTAGCATTTGGGAAGGACAAACGCAGACGTACATTCCGCAAGGTTGTCTCTGCCCCACCTGAAGCTGGGTCTGGGTTGGTTACCGTATAAGAAACCGTCCCATCACCATTATCAGTCCAGCCTGGGTTTTTAGCTGGGTCAAAGGTTGCGGTCAAGGTCTGGCCGCCTACCCCTTCATAAGTAGGAAGGGTATCCTTGATAACAATGGTTTCATAGGAACGATAGGTTTGATTAGCCCGGTATTCCTGAATAGTTTGGTTGGTAATCCCTTGTGGTGACAAGAAGAAGTAGAATGGCACGTCAGAGGCCTTACTGTTAAGGTAGTCCCCGCCATCAGTCTCCCCACCATAGACGTCTTGTTGGACAAACATATCTAAGGTGTTACCTTTAACTAATTTTTGCAGTTGTGGCTTATCTGCTTTGACATTGAAGGTCAAGTCAGAAGATGGACCTGCAATGACACGACGGTCTGCTTGGCGAATGGCCACCCGAGGTTGAACACTATAACCGTCTGGTGTTAAGCGATCCTTAAATTTAATACTAAATGGGAAACTCCCTGAGGTTGTCCGATCAATGGCGTTAAGAGGAACCGTCAAGAGGTAGTTGTCCCCATCTTGAGTCAGAACCCCAGCTGCCTTGGCCACCCCACCGGCCGTTGCTGCCATGGTCTCCACATACTTAGCAGGGACCCGAATCTCAACATAGGCACCCTCTAGGGTATCATTGAGACCTGAACCATCGACTGCCACTTCCCCAACGTGGGAGCTAGTGGTGTACTTAGCGTCTGTCCCGGTGTTGTTGTTGAGGCTCATTTTTAAAACCCCGTTGACATCTGCGGAACGAAGACCTGTTGAACCAGACTCACTGCTTGATTCCTGACTGGATGCTTCTTGAGCTGGAGCCGCAGGTTCTTGGTTGGTTGGCGTTGGATTTGGTGTCACCTCCTCCGTCTTGATTTCTTCTGAGCTGACAGGTGCCACGATAGGGGGCGTGGTTGATTCGTCAGCACTTACTTCTTGCGCATAAGTCACCACAGTTGGCAAAAGTGTCCCCACAATTAAAAGGACTACCGCCAAAATCTGGTAGAACTTACGCATAAATTGACTTTTCAATTTCATTAAACCCTTCCTTTCTTTCAGAATCGTTACGAACAATAAAATCTTTCGACAACTCATTATACACTATCAGAATAGGATTTCCAATAGCTTATGTTAAGATTTCAAAGGCAATATCTGCTAGTTATTTTTATGAATTATTACGATATTGTTGCGACAGTAATAGTCTATACATGTAAAGTGAGCAAGACCGCCTTTTATGCCTCTTTTTTTAAAATGATTTTTTGACAACCCAAACAAGACAAAAGCGTCCTATAGCCCATTGTCGCTCCTTTAGAACAAATAAAAAGCCGAGACCTGAGTCTCGACTTTTCTTAGTTTTCTTGATAGAGAACAGTCAGTACCGCATCAAAAGCGTTCTGAGCAGCTAGTGCCAGACTATCCTTGAAGAGTTGAGGAGCATGGGCGCCAACATGATCAGAGATGCCCCGAATGTTGAGAACCTGACAAGCTGAACTTGCTAGGACCTGAGCTAGGGCGGCACTCTCCATATCAGAAGCTAGGAGGCCTGGTTGCCGTTCCAGGATTTCCGCTACCCTCTGTGGATCGCTCATAAAAGAATCTGACGTCGCAATGGTGCCCACATGAACCTGATAGGACTTTCCTGCCCCTTGGAAATGGGCCAGCAGATTAGTCAGCAAGTCAGCTGCAACCGGGTAATGGGCTGGCATTTGTGGCACCTGCCCCCAAGCGTAATCGAAGCCTGTAGCATCCACATCGCTATAGACAAAACGGTCACTCACGACTACGTCACCTAAGGCCACGCTTGGCTCAAAGCACCCCGTCGACCCAGTATTGATGACTAGGTCTGGCCTTACCTGGCTTAAGAGCCAGGCAGCGCAGGCGGCAGCATTAGCCTTTCCAATGCCAGACTCTACTAAGTAGAGCTGACTAATCTCGGTCCCCTCAGGTGGGTTGACCGCTTCTATGCGAGTCTTAGCCTGTTCAAAGACTAGCTGCTTGGCTCCAAAATGTTGGCGGAAAGGCGCCAACTCTTCCTGCATGGCGGCTACGATGGCTACTTTCATTATTCAGCTTCCTTCCAGACATCTTTAATGTCTTTTTTCACTTCTACCTTGGTACCCTCGAATTTTTCCTTAATGAATTCTTGGACCTTAGGAGTGTGGTAGAGTTCCACTAGTTTAAGTAGCTTCTCGTCTTTCTCGCGGCCTTTCTTGACGGCGATAACGTTAATACGTGACTTGGTTGAGTCGTTGATTTCTTCCTTGTAGATGGCATCCTTGAGAACGTTAAGGCCGCCTTCCAAAGCAATGGTGTTACCGATAATGGAGAGGTCCACATCGTCTAAGACCCGAACCGCAGTGGTGTCATCAATTAATTTGAATTCTAGCTTCTTAGGGTTTTCAATGACATCATCGGGTGTCCCCACGCCATCATCAAAGTCAGGTTTGAGCTTGATTAGCCCAGCTGATTCAAGCAAGCGCAAAGCTCGAGTAGTGTTGGCTGGGTTATCAGCCAAGGCCACCACAGCTCCTTCCTTGACTTCCTCAATCTTCTTGTATTTCTTAGAATAAATCCCCATTGGCTCGATATAGGTTGTCCCAATCGGTACCAAAGCATTGTCGGATTCCTTATTGAAGGCGTCTAAGTAACCCAAAGACTGGAAGGCATTGGCATCCACGATACCATCCGCTACAGACTTGTTAAGTGGCAAGCCCCCATCAATTTCTTTGACCTCAATCTCTAGGCCTGCTTTCTTGGCTTCTTCTGACTCAGCAATGAACTTCCAGACATCGTAGTCAGAGCCAATACTGCTGACCGTAACCTTAGTCGCAGCAGATGCAGGCAGGGCCGCGCCAAATAAGCTAAGGGCAGCGAGTGTGGTAAGGGTAATTTTCTTGGCAAAACTTTTAATGGACATATGTGATTCTCCTTTGATGGCTGATTTTTGACGGGAGAAGACAAAAAAAGCCCGTCCTCCCCTAGGGAAAAGGACGAGCGTCACTCGTGGTACCACCTTCATTCACCCTGCCGTCACCGACAAGGCCTCTGTGAGTCCGCTAGGACTCTGTCATGGTAACGGGTGCCCCCGTGCGTTGGTTTAAGCCAAGCGCCCACTCTGAGACCATTTGTAAGGAGATCCTAGGCTTGCTTCCACCCGCCACAAGCTCTCTAGACAAGGATTGATCCCTACTCTTCTCTTCAACGTGTTTCCTATGTTTTCACTATACCTAAGTCCTAAGCCAGGGTCAAGCTATGCTGTTAGACGAAAAATCTAGCATGTGTTATAGGCAATAGTTATAAGGCTCCCATAAACTAAAACAAGCACCCCAACTTGGCCATGGGGTGCTTATCAATCTTTGCTAGTTAGGTCCTAGAAGAGTTCCTTATAGAAGGCAATGGTTTCTTCCAAGGTTGGGGTGAATGGGTTACCTGGTGCGCAGGCATCAATCATGGCATTCTTGGATAGATATTCGAAGTCGAAGTCTTTTTCTTCAATACCTAGTTCGGTTAACTTCTTAGGAATCCCCACTGTTTCAGACAATTTTTCGATTTCACTAATAGCATAAGCAGCGCATTCTTCATCTGATTTACCTTCAACTTGTAAACCTAAAGCCTTAGCCACATCACGGAAGGCCGCTGGTACGCGCTTAGCATTTTCACGTTCGATCACTGGTAATAACATGGCACAGCAGACACCGTGTGGTAAATGATAAACTGCCCCTAGTTGGTGAGCCATGGAGTGGACGTAACCTAAACCAGCGTTGTTGAAGGACATACCACCTAAGAAGATAGCGTTGACCATGCCTTCACGGGCTTCGATATCATGCCCATCCTTCACTGCTCGTGGCAAGAATTCCTTGATTAATTCGATTGCCCCGATCGAGAGTTTCTTGGTGACGCCATAAGCACCTGGTGTTACCAAGGCTTCTACCGCGTGAGTCAAGGCATCCATACCGGTTGCAGCCGTTAGAGCTGCTGGTTTAGATACCATTAATTCAGGGTCGTTAACAGAGATCAGCGCCAAACTATTCTTGTCAACCATGACCATTTTAACCTTACGTTCTTCGTCGGTAATGACATAGTTAATGGTAATTTCAGCAGAAGTCCCAGCCGTTGTGTTGATGGCCACAACTGGCAAACCTTTCTTAGCTGATTTGTGCAAACCTTCGTAGTCTTGAGGCTTACCACCATTGGTTGCCATAACCGAGATACAGCTAGCTGCGTCTTGTGGTGAACCACCACCGAGTGAAATAATGAAGTCACAGTTGTTTTCTTGTAAGGCCTTAAGACCATCCCAGACATTCTTACATGAAGGGTTAGGATCGACATCTGAGAAGACTACATAGTTGATTCCTTCTGCATCTAAAGGTTTAGTCACCTTAGGTAAGATATCGCTAGAAGCAATGAAGGTATCCGTTACTAAGAGAGCTTTCTTGTAGCCTAATTCTTTGACGTAAGAACCAACTTCATTAATCACCCCTTTACCGATTAAGTTAATAGCTGGTACATAAAATGTTGACATAATTGTTCACTCCTATTGCAATTTTTGACGTGGCTAGAGCACGCCTTTTTTCAAAATGATATTGCCGTATAGGGCGGTCTCCCCGCTTTGGATTACGAGATAAGCATCTTTGGCTTGTTCATAGAAGGCAAACCGCTCGATTTCTTTGATTTGATAGCCTTGGTCTTGGGTCTGACGGTCTAGGATGGCCTTGTAGTCCTCCCAGATGACCGGAACCGTTGGGTCCCCTGGCACCACCTGCATTAGACCTGCTTGGTAATCACTGTAAGGATCCAAAGGCAGGAGGGTCAGAATGGCGTCCAAGAGTTCTGGAACCCCATGACCATCAGCGCGAATGACACGCTGGCCCAAGCGATGAGCCGGGAAGTTGGCGTCCGCAATGACTAATTCGTCTCCATGACCCATTTCCATCAAATATTTGACTAAGTCTGGACTCAAAATAGCTGGTATATGTTTAAGCATTTATTGACCACCTTTCGTCAATTCTAGGTAGCGAGCATAGATTTGGTCACGATTAGGCAAGTCCGCTACCTCATAATCATGTGTTGTTTCACTGTTTTTAATTAAGGTTTGGGCCTCATGGCGGGTCTTAATCTCACCCAAGGTCAAGAGTTGAGCTAAGATATTGCCCAGGGCACTGCCCTCAATAGGCCCCGTCCGGACAGGACGCCCGGAGAAGTTAGCCGTTAACTGACAGAGCAAGCGATTTTGAATCCCGCCGCCCACCATATGAATGGCGTCGATGCTTTGGCCAGTCAGTTGCTCCAACTGATCCAAGGTCTGCCGATAAGCAAGGGCCAAACTTTCTAAGACTACTCTGACCACATGTCCCTTGGTTTGAGGAACCGCTTGGTTGGTCAGACGACAACGTTCCTTAATCTTAGCTTCCATATCATGAGGCGAAGCAAAAATCGCATCATTTGGATTAATCCAGGTTTGGTTGTCGGTCACTGCTTGAGCTAATTCGGCCATTTGAGCGAAGGATAGTTCCTCACCCTGCAAGCGCCAATCACGTTGCAATTCTTGCAGAATCCACAGGCCAGTGGTGTTCTTGAGCAGACGATAGCGACCGTCGAAGCAGCCTTCATTGGTTAAGCCAGCTTCATAAGCAGCTGCACTCAAGACCGGTTGATCCGACTCCAAGCCTACCAAGGACCAGGTCCCGCAAGAGATAAAGGCCGTTGGTTGGTCGCTGGCATAAGGGATAGCCAACACAGCCGCGGCTGTATCATGGCCCGCCCCTGCGATCACGTCAAAAGGCTCAATCTTGAGCTCTTGAGTAATGCGTGGCGATAATTGGCGCAAGATGCGCCCGCCTTTGGTCACTTGCCCGAACCAGTCTTTTGGAATCCCGAAGCTGTCTAAGACCTTGTCTTCGAAGCTCCCCGGGTGACTGGATGATAACAAACCTGAGGTGCTGGCAATCGTATATTCGGTTGCCGCTACCCCACAGAGTAGATAGTTAATCAAATCCGGCATAAAGAGGACCTTTTGGGCGATTTGCTTGAGATGTGGTTTTTCCTGCAAGTCCGCATAGAGCTGTAGGACCGAGTTGATGGTCGCTGGCTGAACCCCCGTCAAGTCAAAGAGCTTTTCTGGCGCCATAGCTTGATAGAAGTCTGCTTCATAAGAACCCATGCGGTTATCACGATAGCAGTGTGGCAGGTAAATCATATCTCCCGCTTGATCCAAATAGGCATAGTCGACACCCCAGGTATCTACCGAAATAGAACGAATGGGAATATCATCGACTTGAGTCGCCTTCTTGATGCCGCGTTTGATTTCGTTTTGTAAGTGTAAAATATTCCAGTACAAGCCATCATTGAGGCTGACCGGTTCGTTAGCGAACCGGTGCACCTCAGTGAGTTGGAGGGTCTGTCCATCATAAATGGCTTGCATTACGCGACCTGAGCTCGCCCCCAGGTCAATGGCCAAAAGTTTCATGCGCGTCATGGCATTCGCCTCCACTAGAGTTTACATGGTTTTCTTATTCATATAAGAGGGCTTTGATTTCATCAGAGTCGATGTTCTTAGCGTCATACCACTTGGACCCAGTATCCACGTCTTTGACTTCTTTACCTTGAGCTGCTTCAACTGCTAATTTCACTGCTTGGTAACCGATTTGGATTGGGTCTTGGGTAACAGAACCAACGAAGATACCTTTACGGATAGCATCTTGTTGGAGTGCCCCAGAGTCAAAACCAACTGCTAAGATCTTGTCTGCTCCTAATTTGGATTCAGAGAAACCACCGTTAGCGTTGATGATGGCCTTGGCTGCAAATTCGTTAGAACCATAGATCGCAATAGTATCTGCTTTTTCTAAGACAGTAGAAGCTTCTGTCTTACCAGCCGCATCGTCTACTTGAGCAGGTACCCGTACTTCGATAATGACTTTGGCGTCTGCTTCCGCTACATCGTTCTTGAACTTATCGTGACCGACAACGGCTACTTTAACGCCCTTCTTCTCAAAGAGTTCGACCATCTTGTCGATGAAACCAGAAGTACGTTGCGTGATAGAGAGTGAGTTGGCTTCTTGAGAGATAACCCCAATACGAACTGGTTTGTCTTTGACCTTACCTTCTAACATTGGGAATAGGTGTTCAGCTGCATTCCCACCTGCTGCGTGGTTGTCAGTTGAAGCAGTTGCCTTAATCGCCCCTTCTGGTGCCCCTGGAACCCCAGAGTCAAACCCAATGATTGGAATGTTTTTGCTGAGCGCCATGTTGATAGCATCTAATTCAGCTTCTGTATCCAAAGCTGCTAAAGCAATGGCTTTAGGGTTCTTGTTAATGGCGTTGTTCAATTGTTCCAATTGTTCTGCAATCGCTGTTTCGTTTTGTGGCCCAACGAAGTTGATCTTAGCACCTAATTCGCTAGCAGCTTTTTCAGCCCCTTTGTTAACAGCTTTCCAGAAGTCATGTTGGAAACCTTTGGCGATAACTTCTACGCGGGTTTCTTCAGCATGTGCAACGAAGCCAGTGCTGGAGACACCACCCAAGGTTAATAAGGATGCAAAAGCTGCGATAGCAAGTTTAAATGACTTTTTCATAATAGGTTGCTCCTTTTTTTTGTGTATTTTAGAGTTGTGACCCATGACCTTAATCCCTCATAACGACTAGGCCATAGCCATCTGACCCCTTGATCCTATTTTTTCTTGTTTTGACGAATCAAGATATCGGAGTAGACTGCGATAATCACGACGAAACCAGTAATGAATAATTGGTAGTGTGGTTGTAAGTCGATATATGGCAAACCAATCTTGAGGACTGACATAATGAAGACCCCAATAATGGTCCCAAGTACTGACCCGACCCCACCGGCCAAGGAAGTACCCCCGACCACGACACCGGCGATGGCATCAAGTTCCATCCCGTTCCCGGTACCTGGTAAGATAGTAGAATAAGTCGCTGCATAGGCAATCCCTGCTAGACCTGCGAAGAGACCACTGATGACATAAGCCATGGCTTCCCATTTAATGACGTTAACCCCAGATAAGCGGGTTGCTTCCTTGTTAGACCCGATGGCGAAGATATAACGCCCAATCTTAGTCTTATTAAGGACAATGGCAGCGATGATGGCGATGATAATGAGGACAATCAAACCAGTTGGGAAGTTTTCCTTGGTCCGGAACAAGTCCTTGTACCAGCCTTCGCCTGTACCCCGTAATGGGAAGGTCACACTCTGAACGTTGGAGACGATGGAAGAAAGCCCCCGTGAAATCATCATGGTACCTAAGGTCGCAATAAATGGTGGCAAACCGAATTTGGCAATCAGAATCCCGTTAAATAAACCGAATACACCCCCTATCACTAAGATTGCCAAAAGTGAAAGCCAGAGTGGCCAGCCTAGTTTGGTATGAAGGACCCCACCAATAATGGCCGAGCACATCATCACCGTCCCAATTGATAAGTCAATCCCTGAGGTAATGATAACGAAGGTTACCCCAATGGCTAGGAACCCAATGTAGTAAGACGCATCTAAGATGCTGACCGCTGTATCAAACGAGCGGAAGGATTCGCTGGAAATTGCGAAGAAGCCAAAGATGACAATCAGGGCAATCAGCGCAATCAGCTTTTGTAAGCCAACTGTTTTTTCTAGTTTCATCCATAAGGACTGTTGATCTTTCATGCTTATACACCTCTATCTGCTAGTCTAGCGGTCAGTCGCCAAGGCCAGAATCCGTTCTTGAGTTGCCTGGCTGATGTCGAGCTCACCGGTTTTTCTGCCTTCGCACATGACGACAATTCGGTCACTCATCCGCAAAACTTCGGTTAATTCTGAAGAAATCATAATGATGGATTTGCCTTGGGCAACCAAATCATTCATGAGACGGTAGATTTCACTCTTAGCCCCGACGTCAATCCCACGGGTTGGTTCGTCGAAGATTAGGATGTCACTGTTCTGTTCCAACCACTTAGCGATAACGACTTTTTGTTGGTTCCCCCCGGATAGGTTGCGAACCAGCTGCTTGGAGGATGGGGTCTTGGTCTTAAGAGAAGCGACGAAGCGGTCGCTGGCTTTGACGATTTCCCCATCGTTGATGAGACCCGAGTGAATGTAGGCATCTAGGTTAGTCATGACCGTATTGTTGGCGATGGTCATATCCACGATACAGCCATAACGCTTGCGGTCTTCTGACAGATAGCCAATCCCATTGGCAATGGCATCTTGTGGTGACTTGATGGTCACTTCCTTGCCCTTGATGCGGATGGTACCGCTGTCTTTTTGGTCTGCACCAAACAAGAGCCGCGCTACTTCGGTACGCCCTGCCCCCATGAGGCCAGAGAAGCCAAGAATTTCACCCTTGTGTAACTTGAAGCTGACGTCTTTGACACTGGAGCCAGCATTGAGATGTTCTACTTCAAGCACCACTGGCGCGTCCGGTGCCACCGTCGAGGCAGCCTTTGGATCTTCATAAATAGTCCGACCAACCATCATGGCGATAATTTCATCCTTGGTCGTGTCTTTGGTATTAACGGTTCCGACATATTCCCCGTCCCGCATGACCGTTACGCGGTCGGTAATCCGCGCGATTTCATCCATCCGGTGGGAAATATAGATAATGCCGACACCTTTGGCCCGTAAATCATCAATAATGACGAAGAGCTCATTGATTTCGGATTCGGTCAGGGCAGCTGTTGGTTCGTCGAAGACAATGACCTTGGCTTCCATGGATAGGGCCTTGGCAATTTCGACCATTTGCTGCTTACCAACGGTCAGGTTGCCCACTTTCTCTGAGGGGTTAATATCTAGCTTCAAGAGGTCAAAGAGTTCCTTGGCCTTCTTAATGCTAGCACCGTCGTCCAAGAAGAAGTGGTTCTTAACCGTTTCTCGTCCGATGAAGATATTTTGGGCCACACTCAGGTGGTTCATCATATTCAATTCCTGGTGGACGATGACAATCCCGGCATCCATGGCATCAATAGGACGAGTGAAGGCAACCGGCTTACCTTGGTAGAGGATGGTACCTTCGTTGGCACCGTATATCCCGGTCAGGACCTTCATGAGGGTGGACTTACCAGCCCCATTTTCACCCATTAAGGCATGCACTTCGCCGGCCCGTAAGTCGAAATCGACGCCCTTGAGCGCCTTGACAGGACCAAAGCTCTTGACGATGCCTTTCATTTCTAATATGACTGGATGACTCATGCAATTTCACCTACTTTTTGTTCCAATTTTTCTAACTTTTCTTCTAGGGTCTTGATGGTCTGAGCTTGGCCAATCAGGATATCGGCAACTTGCACCAATAAGTGGCTGTTCATAAAGTGATCCTGAGCATGAACGGCTAAGAGGCTGACAGGCGCTTCCTGGCCTTGAAGCTCCGATTGAATTAGACCCGTCTGAAGGTTATGCGCCTCCATATTGAGGGCTTGGGCTTGAGTCAACAAGTCTTGACTAGCCGCTGCATCTCCCTCTTGGGCGGCCTGAATGGCGGCCAAGACTTGACCTGTGGCCTTAGAGGATTTGAGAATCAGCTGCATCAAGGCTTGACTTGGGCTTGTTGCTTGGACTTCCTCACTCATGGCTGACGCCCATCAAGGTTTCGGCCTGACGGAGCACCGCTTCCCCTTGCATTAATTCGAAGTCTGAATCTGAAATGACCCCTACAGGGACAGATAGATTAGCCTTAGCTTTTTCTTCTAAATAGGCTAATTGTGGGCTGAGGAGTAAGACATCAATATTCTTGAGGTTGTTAATCCCGGTAATCCCAACTGAATAGAAAGAGTAGTCCAGTTGATCCTTGTGGATGGTTTCATTGATGCGTTCAACCAACATTGAAGTGGTCAGCCCACCCACGCAGGCTAAGATAATCGTTTTGGTCATGGTGACCCTCCTTTTCTTAAAGCAGCGTCCTGGGAGCTAGCTTGCTGAAACCCAGCCCCGCTGACGCCAAGTGCTTAACTACTTATGAATTGGGCCTAAGGTTTGGCAAGCGCGATAGTCTGCTGCTTCCAAATCTTCTGTACCGAAGAGACTCCAGTTCTTAGGACGGAAGATATCTTCTTCTGCTACGTTGTGCATGTTGACTGGAATCCGTAACATGGATGCTAAGGTGATCAGGTCTGCCCCAATGTGGCCGTAAGAGATAGCCCCGTGGTTAGCGCCCCAGTTATTCATGACATCATAGACAGAAGTGAAGGCACCCTTGCCGGTCAAGCGTGGTGCGAACCAAGTGGTTGGCCAGCCTGGATCGGTCCGGTTATCTAAGGTGTGGTGTACTTGGTCTGGCAATTCTAAGGTGTAACCTTCCGCAATTTGTAAGACTGGTCCCACGCCCTTGAGGAGGTTGAGGCGAACCATGGTCACTGGCATGCCACCCTTAGTCAAGAAGCGAGTTGAGAAGCCACCGCCACGGAAGTATTCGCGGTTAGCTGGTGGGAAGTCTGTGTTCGCCAACATGGCATCGACTTCGCTTTGTTCCAATTCCCAGAATGGCTTAATCACGGCTTGCCCATCACGACTTGCTTGGCCGGTACCATCGAGCGTACATGAGCCAGAGTTAATCAAATGAAGGAAACCATTCGCTGCATGACCTTCTAACTTATGACCGGTTACCCGTTCTACTGCTTCAGGACTCCAGTAGGTCCGTACGTCAGCGAAGATTTGTGGCGTATTGGTCAAGAGATAGTTGAAGAGCATGGACACGCCGTTGAGGGCATCATTTTCAGTGGCGAAGATATAAGGCTTACGGATACCGTTCCAGTCAAATTGAGTGTTAAGGAAGGTTTCCATGAAGTCCCCGTTAGGGAAGTGGTCAGTCCATTGACGTTGACCTTGGAAACCAGCCACTAGGGCGTGGTGGCCCACCGCTTCTTCTTCAAAACCTAGTTCTGCTAAGCGAGGGTTACCTTGCATGAGGTCGCGACCAATCATGAACATCTTAACGACGAATTCCCATTGTTTGGCTTTTTCTTCTGGTGAAAGAACTAAGTCTTGACGGTTGCGGTCTTGGCCTTCTTTGATATGAGCTTTAACCCAGGTCATGGCACGTTCAAATTCTTCTGGATCATAGATACCGCGGTCAATCCGACGGGTGAATTCAGTCATGTCGACCGATTCATTACGCATACCCAAGTATTCTTGGAAGAAGTCTGGGTCGACGATAGACCCGCCAATCCCCATGGAGACACTCCCCATTGACAGATAAGCCGTGTCGCGCATATGGCCGGTTGCTAAAGCAGCCCGCGCATAACGTAGAATCTTTTCCTTAACGTCAGCAGGAATTTCAGTATCATCGGCTTCTTGTACGTCGTGACCGTAAATACCGAAGGCTGGGATCCCCTTTTGCGCATGAGAAGCTAAAACAGCGGCTAAGTAAACAGCGCCCGGACGTTCAGTCCCGTTGAAGCCCCAGATGGCATGTGGAATATCTGGTGACATATCCATCGTCTCGCTCCCGTAGCACCAGCAAGGGGTCACGGTAAGGGTTGCACAGACATTGGATTTCTTGAAGAGTTCGTGAGAAGCGGCTGCTTCTGGCACCCGTCCAATCGTTGAAGGTGAGATAACACATTCAACCGGTTGGCCGTCAGGATACTTGAGTGTGCTGCTGATCAACTCAGCCACACTCTTGGCCATGTTCATGGTTTGGACTTCGAGGGATTCCCTTACGCCTTGGCGACGACCGTCAATTGTAGGGCGAATCCCAATACGTGGATGTTGACTCATGATTATTCCTCCAATTCTCTAACTGTTCCATCCGCATTGTATTTCTTATAGCCCGGATGGCGGCCGGTTACCTTATAGTTAGCCCGCATAGCGAAAAGTCGCTCTAGGGTTGGCCGGGCGATTTCGTCTTCTTCAATCCCCTTTGTTGAGATTAAGAGACGCGCATGGAAGGTAGACTTAGCAACCAGTTCTAGTGTTTCCATGCGGTAGTAAGCGGTGATGACGTCACTCCCTACTGTTAAAGCCCCATGGTTTTCTAAGAGCATGACATCATGTTCTGGTAGGTATGGGGTGATGGCATCTGGCACTTCCATAGTCGATGGCACCCCGAATGGTGTGATTGGAATAGAACCGATGACAATGGCTGATTCGATCAGTGAGTAGCTGTCTAGCGGAATGTGAGCCAAGGCAAAGGCTGTGGCAATTGGTGGATGGGCATGAACGACTGCTTTGACGTCGTCACGCTCTTGGTAGCAACGAATGTGCATCTTAATCTCACTTGATGGACGGTAGCCTTCATTGGCTTCCAAAATCTCACCTTGCAAATTAAGCTTGACTAGCTTCTCAGGTGTAATAAAGCTCTTGCTCATGCCAGTTGGGGTCGCGATAATCGTGTCGTCAGATAAGCGAACTGAGACATTCCCGTCGTTGGCGGCTACCCAACCTAGTTGCCACATTTTGTGGCACACGTCACAAATTTGGTCTCTGACCAAACGTTCTTCTTGATTCATACAATCATCCCTTTCTTTAAGATAATGATACCTCGTTGTAAAATCGCTTACAATAGATGAAAGCGCTATTGGTAAATGGTCAAAAATAATGCTATAATATAGTCAGAAGTGTTCAAATTTGTTCATCAAGGAGGGATAATGGATGGTTTCTTTTGAACGGATGAGCCGTATTATGGATATTCTCGGCAAAAAGAAAGTCATCTCCACCACGCAACTTGAGTCACTCGTCTACTGCTCCACTTCTACTCTCAGACGCGACTTGATTGCGCTCGAGCGCGACGGCAAGATTCTCCGCAGTCACGGGGAAGTTCGCCTAGCCAACAGCAACAACATTGAGTACACCTATTCTGCGCGTGCTCATGAGGAACAAAGAAGCAAGGAAATTATCGCCGATATTGCCTCTACCTTTATCACCGATAATCTCTCCATCTTCATCGACAGCTCTACCACTGCTGCCAGTCTCATTCCCTATCTATCCCCCCACCAGAATCTGCGCGTCATTACCAATGGGATTGAGGCGGCGCGCATACTCAACAACTTCGAAAATGTCACTCTCTTCCTATCGGGTGGCCATATCGACTTTGGTACCAACTCCGCCTTGGGTGACTTTGCCACCCAGTTCATCAATAACTTTCATGCCGACCTGGCCTTCTTCTCCTGCCGCGGGCTTGATCGCTACGCTGCCTACGAGGCCAACCACAATCAGGCTATGCTTAAACAGCAGATGATTGCTAATGCCGACAAGTCCATCTTGCTGGCTGACCACTCCAAGTTCAATACCAGCCACTATTTCAAGCTCAGTAACTACTCTGCTTTGGATTACATTGTGACTGACCAGCCCCCTATTGAGTCCTTCCAGGACACAGTTGGTCCCCACTGCGAAATCCTCTGGGGCTCCTAAAAAGTCAAAAAAGCGCGTCTCTATGGCGCGCTTTTTATCTTAGAAATAATTATTAAACTTAGTTTGTTTTTTCCTCATATTGAAAAGTCACTTTCCTCCACTTACTTATAAGTTAAAAGCGTCAACTTTCAAATTCAGACGACCACAAGGCAAGTCAGCCACTGAGCAAGTAACCCACTAAAAAAGGCCAGCATCTTCTGCTGGCCCTTTTTTAGATTGCTTTGCTGTCAATGCCCTTTTCCTGATTACGTTTGGCTACCCAAGCGGTCAAGAGTGGCGTTAAAATAGCCGTCACGATAACGGAGGCCGTAATTTGAGTTGTGGCGATTGACTCCAGTCCCTTAAAACTAGCATCCACAGCCGCCAAGGCTGCTGGGGTCGCAATGGCACTGGCTGCCGTACTAGAAATGGCTGCACCAGCAATCCCGGACCCGCCTGTAGACCGGTCCACCCAGATAGCAACTGCCCCGCCAAGCGCGGTGGTCAGAATCCCTAAGAGGATACCCGGCAGACCACCTTCAAGAATTTGGCCGAAGCTCATGTTGGCCCCCAAGCAGAAACCTACAATCATAATAATGGCAGGCACCCCATTGGATAGAGCTTTCTTCATAAAAGGAAAGGCATTCCCAAGGGCAATCCCTAGGACCAGGGGCAAGACCGTCCCGACCAAGTTCCAAATGGAAATATTAGCCAAGCCCGCTGAAGCTAAGGCCGCCATGGTCACCATCGGCCCGACACTAAGGGTAGTAATGCCCACTGCGCCGGCGTCAATTTCATTACCGTAGACATCGACAATGCCGGCATACATGGCATTATTGGCCACAGACATGGCCCCGATGATGGCGAGGGCTGACAGGCCCAAGAAATTATCGCCTAGGAGTTTGGCTACTAAGAGCCCTAGGACAACGGAGACGGTAATCTTGGATAGGATGATAGCTGCCCCGCGGCCTACCGCTTTAGGCGTATTTTTTAAGGAAATGGTCCCCCCAATGAAGAAGAGGAAGGCCCCGACTAGAGGCCCGGCCCCCTTAACAATTGGGGTGGTGAATCCCCCAATTTCTAGGACCTGTGGTAGCAGGCTGTTAATGGCACAGCCGATAAACATAGGGATAATAATAATGTCCCCAGGGATTTTGAATTTTTTGGCTTTTTGCATCTTGCTTGGCTCCCTTCAGATAGATGGACTTTTAGACATCAACCATCTAAGGTAATGCCGCCGTCGCAGTCGCCAATTTCCCCAGTGATGAAGCTTGCTAAATCGCTGGCGAAGAAGAGAATCATTTGGGCAATTTCAACCGGTTCGGCGCGCTTGCCTAGCGGAATCATGCTGATGACACGTTGGCTCTTTTCAGCGTCTTCAGATAGGACGGTCGTCATTTCAGTCCGGGTGAAGGATGGGCAAACTGCATTACAGTAGATACCGTATTTACCACCTTCCTTGGCAATTGCTTTGGTCAGCCCATTCAAGCCCGCCTTAGAAGAGGCATAGGCGGCCGTCCCTAAGAGGCCACCCCCTAATTTAGCGGCTACTGAGGAGACGTTGACAATACGACCCCCGCCCGCTTCCTTGAAATAAGGGAAAATCTGGCTGATAGTAGAGAAGCAACCGGTCAGATTAATCCGGATAGTACGTTCCCATTCCTCATAGCTTAATTGATCAAATGGCTTAGCAGAAATGACCCCAGCACAGTTGACTAGAATATCCACGCGTTCAGGTCTAGACAGAATACTTTGCATAGCGGTCTCAATGGCCTCATGGTCACTTAAATCCATGTGGACAAAATCAACGGCTGGACCAAATTCGGCAATGGTTGCCCGAGCTGCTACCTCATTGATATCGGCGATAATGACGGAACCACCGCCTTCGACAATACCGCGAACGACTTCTTTCCCGATCCCATTGGCACCACCTGTGACAATGGCTCTTTTACCTGTAAAGTCCATGTTATCAGATCCTTCTTTCTAGGTTTGTCATAGAATTCTATGCTTTAAGTATAGCACTCCTGTTATCAGATTGAAAGTCGATTATATAAAATATGGTATTTTATTGAATTTAAGAATATAGTTTATACTTAGATAGAGATTGCCTATACCTCAGTCATAAAAGGACCTTCCCCCGACAAAAATTAGAAAATTTGTGAACGAGGGACACAACACAAGATGAAAGGTCTTTCACTTGCTTCACAAGCCTTCCAGTGCTAGACTGAGGTTATAGTGGCCCAGCCACAAATCTAGAAAGAAAAGGTGATGTTTGATGGAAAAAGTATTTGCAAGTCCTTCTCGTTATGTCCAAGGTAAAGGCGTGCTCAAGTCTGGCTTAGACCATATTCTCGCTCTAGGTAAGCGCGCACTCCTACTAGCCGACTCGACTGTTTATGAAATTGCCGGCCGTCAGTTAGAAGAAGACCTCAAAGCTCACAGTGCCTTTGTTCACTACGAAGCCTTCCATGGGGAAGCTTCAGACGTGGAAATTGACCGCGTTAGCCAAGTAGGTCGTGACCTAGACATTCAAGTCATCCTTGGTTTAGGTGGTGGTAAGACCATTGATACCGCCAAAGCCATTGCTGACAAACTGCAGGTACCGGTGGCTATCTTGCCGACGGTCGCTTCGACTGATGCGCCTACTTCGGCTCTCTCTGTGATTTACTCAGAAGAAGGCGTCTTCGAACGTTACCTCTTCTACAGCAAGAACCCTGAACTAGTCCTAGTAGACACCCAAGTCATTGCCCAAGCACCTGTGCGCCTGCTAGCTTCTGGGATTGCCGATGCCCTAGCTACCTGGGTTGAAGGTCGTGCTGTCATTGAAGCATATGGCGCAACCATGGCCGGTGGCAGTCCAAGTATTGCAGCTGAAGCCATCGCCCGTTCCTGCGAAGCCACCCTCTTTGAAAATGGCCTCCAAGCGCTTGCTGCAGCCCATGCTAAGGTCGTGACGCCAGCCCTAGAAGCAGTGGTAGAAGCGAACACCTTACTGAGTGGGATTGGTTTTGAATCTTGTGGGCTGGCTGCTGCTCACGCTATCCACAATGGCTTTACTGCCTTGCATGGCGATATTCACAGTCTAACTCACGGGGAAAAGGTAGCCTATGGGACCCTGACCCAATTGGTATTGGAAAATCGTCCTAAAGAAGAATTAGACCGCTACATCCGCTTCTATCAAGCCTTGGGGCTCCCAACTACCTTGGAAGAAGTGAAATTAGCTGGTGTGGCCTATGAAGACCTAGTCAAAGTCGGCGCCCTAGCTACTCAAGATGGCGAAACCATTCATCAAATGGCCCAAAAATTCACGGCTAGCGATGTGGCCGATGCCCTTTTAGCCTTAGATGCCTATGTAAGAGAGAATTTCTAAGCCAATTAAGTCAAAAGAAAAAGCTAGGACCGCAGTCCTAGCTTTCTTTTTATAGCCATTTAGAATAGTCTTCGTCATCCATTGCTTCCACTTCACCCAAGAGGTAGCCGTTACCTACTTGTGAGAAGAAGTCATGGTTGGATGTTCCGGTCGAAATCCCGTTCATGACGATTGGATCAACATCTTCTGCTGTATCCGGGAAGAGTGGATCAAAACCTAAGTTTTGAAGCGCCTTATTGGCATTATAGCGAATGAAGACCTTAACTTTTTCAGTCCAACCTACTTGGTCATAGAGGGACTGGGTGTATTTGGCTTCATTTTGGTAGAGGTCCATACAGAGTTCATAGACCCACATCTTGAGTTCCGCTTGCTGATCTTCTGGCAATTCATTGTAGCCCAATTGGAATTTATAACCTGTATAGGTCCCGTGGACTGACTCGTCACGGATAATGAGCTTGATGATTTCTGCTACGTTGGCCAACTTGTTGTTACCTAAGTAATAAAGTGGCGTGAAGAAACCTGAGTAGAAGAGGAAGGTCTCTAACATGGTAGAGGCTGCCTTAATCTTGAGGCCATGGCCAGATTGGTAGATTTCGTTAATCTTCTTAGCCTTATACTGGAGCTGCTCGTTGGTGTTAGTCCATTCGAAGATCTCCTCGATTTCGGCCTTGGTATTTAAGGTAGAGAAGATGGTGGAGTAAGACTTAGCGTGAACAGATTCCATGAACTGGATATTGTTCCAGACCGCTTCTTCGTGTTGGGTCCGGACAAAATCCTTCATGAGCGCCGCCCCTTCTTCAGATTGAAGGGTATCCAGGAGGGTCAAGCCGCCGAAGGCTTTGGCCACTACGTCGCGCTCGGCCATGGACAAGGTCCGCCAGTCATCCAAGTCATTAGAAACCGGAATCCGGGTATCCAACCAGAATTGCTCGGTTAGTTTTTCCCAGGTTAACTTATCAATCATGTCTTCGACCTTGTTCCAGTCGATGGCCTTATAGTAAGCTACTGGCATGTTGTTCTTCTGGGAAAGAATTTGGTTAAAGTATTGTTTGTCTGTCATGTCTGACGCCTCCTAGATCGAGCAGCTTTCGCATTCGTTGCTGCCGACTTCGTCGTTATTTTCCGTAAAGGTCCGTACATAGTAGATGGACTTGATGCCCTTCTTCCAAGCATAGTGACGTAAGATGTTAAGGTCACGTGTCGTCATCTTATTGGTCCGGCCTTCTTTCCATTCATACATGCCTTCTGGCAATTCTGAACGCATGAAGAGGGTTAAGGACATGCCTTGGTCGATGTGTTTTTGGGCCGCCGCATAGACATCAATCACCTTACGCATATCGGTATCATAGGCAGATTTATAGTAAGGTAAGGTCTCGTTAGACAGCATTGGCGCTGGATAATAGGTCTTCCCTGTCTTCTTCTCTTGACGTTCTTCAATCAGACGCGTAATTGGGTGCAAGCTAGCACTGGTCTCGTTGACATAGGAGATAGAGCCGGTTGGGGCAATGGCTAGACGGTTTTGGTGGTAGAGGCCATGAGCCGCTACTGCTTCCTTGAGGGCACGCCAGTCATCTGCTGTTGGCAAGGCCACCTTACTCATGATAGCTGCCACTTTTTCAGAAGTTACTTGGAATGGTGCTTGGATATAAGCATCGAAGTACTCACCTGTCGCGTACTTAGAATTCTCGAAGTTGTCAAAACTCTTGCCACGTTCCTTAGCAATCTTGTTGCTAGCTACTAAGGTGTAGTAGTTGAGGGCATAGAAGTAGGCTTCAGTCAATTCAACTGATTCTGGTGAGCCATATTCCATTTGGTTGATGGCGAAGAGGGTATGCAAGCCCATGCCGCCCAAACCAATAGTATGGGCCAAATCATTGCCGTGCTTAACCGTTGGCACTGCTTCAATGTTAGAGTGGTCGGTGACATAGGTCAAGGCCCGAACCGCAGTCTCCACAGATGAGGCAAAGTCAGGCGATTCAATCATGTTTGGAATGTTAGTTGAACCCAAGTTACAGCTAATGTCGGTCCCTAGCACCTCAAACTCTTGACGGTTGTTAATATGGCTTGGCCGTTGAACTTGAAGGATTTCAGAACAGAGGTTGGACATGGTAATGGTCCCATCAATTGGGTTGGTCCGGTTAGCCGTGTCGATGTTGACGATATATGGGTAGCCCGATTCTTGTTGGAGCTTAGAAATCTCATTTTCCAAGTCACGTGCTGAAATCTTAGATTTGCGGATTTCAGGGTTGTTAACCAAGTTGTCGTATTCTTGCGTAATATCCACATAGGCAAATGGACGGCCATAGATGCGTTCCACATCGTATGGACTGAAGAGGTACATAGGCTCATCTTTGGCGGCTAATTCGTAGAATTTATCTGGTACCACGACCCCTAAAGACAGGGTCTTAACCCGCACCTTCTCATCCGCATTTTCCTTCTTGGTTGATAGGAAGGAGACAATATCTGGGTGGAAGACATTGAGGTAGACTGCCCCGGCTCCGTTACGTTGGCCTAATTGGTTGGAATAGCTAAAGCTATCTTCCAAGAGCTTCATCACCGGCACCACACCACTAGAGGCGTTCTCGATCTTCTTAATCGGGTCACCAGCAGCTCGTAGGTTGGACAGGTTAACCCCTACCCCACCACCAATTCGAGACAGTTGTAGGGCAGAGTTGATAGCCCGACCAATTGAGTTCATATCGTCAGAAATTTGAATTAAGAAGCAAGAAACCAACTCCCCACGGCGCTTACGCCCTGAGTTGAGGAAGGTTGGGGTTGCGGGTTGATAGCGTTGGCTGATCATTTCATCCCGCAAACGGACTGCTAATTCCTGGTCTCCGTCCGCTAAGAAGAGGGCACAAAAAGCAATACGGTCTTCATAGCGCTCTAAGTAGCGGGCCCCATCGTTGGTCCGTAAGGCATATTGGGTATAGAATTTGAAGGCAGACATGAAGGACTTGAAGCGGAACTTCATCTTATAGGTGCTAGAAATCAGCTCCTTAATGAACTCCATTGGGTATTTCTCAATGAATTCCCGTTCGATAAAGTCGTTATCTACCAAGTAGTTAATCTTCTCTTCCAAAGAATAGAAGAAGACCGTGTTAGGGTTAACGTGCTCTAGGAAATAAGCACGCACGGCTTCCCGGTCCTTGTTGAGAGGGATTTTACCATCAACGGGACGGTTTAATTCATTATTGAGTTTGAAGTAAGTGACTTCAGTCGGACGACTCTTTAAGACTGGTTTATCCAAGTTGTTCCACCTTCTCTTTCAATTTATTAACATCATTTTCGGACCCCTGAAATTCGAACAAGTGCAAGAGAGGCACTTGATAGTCTCGGGCCAAATCCTTGGCTGTAAAACCAAATAAGGTATTAAAATTGCGGTTACCACCACCGGCAACGCCCTTAAAATAATGGCGGTTATTGCCCACTTCAATAAATTCATTGACGATCTCGGTTGCTTCCTTCTCATAAGTCGGCACGACCACAATATAGGGTTCCTGGACTTCAGTGAAGACGGAGTCTGGAGTAATCTCCAACAAGGGATAGTCTAATTTATTGACAAACTTGCGGGTTTGACCTGTGATGGATAAGTAGACTACTAGCAATTTCAACACCTCCCTGAATAGATTTTTCAACATGTTCTATCTTACCATATTTGGGGCGAAAAACAAGCCTTAAGCCCCAACATTTAGTGCACGATTCCTCTAGACAACACAAGATGTAGTGGTGAAAAGCCTGTCTACCCTAGTTAAATCAGGCTAATTCAAGCCTAGCGATTTGGCCCAGCGCTATATCTTGTGCTCCTTGCTTGACAAGCCAATAACCACCCTCTAGACTAGTAGATGACAAGTGTAATTTATTTACGGAAAGGAGCCCGCCTATGACGGATACATTCACTCAAGCCAAGCTAGGTCATCCTCACATTAGTGAAGCTGAATGGCGCCTCATGCGTGTCGTTTGGACGCAACCTGGTATTACCAGCCGCCAGCTTATCGATACCCTGTCTGCCAGCACCGACTGGAAGGTGGGAACCATTAAGTCCCTACTCTCACGCTTAATCCAAAAGGGCTACCTAGATAAAGCCCAGGACACAAGCCCCTTCCAGTTTCATGCTACTATTAGTCAAGAAGAGGCTGCACTGGGTCGCCTTCAGGCTGCCTTAGACCCAATCTGCACAAAAACACGGGCCCACTATCTAGCCCACTTACTAGCCACTAACCCTCTCAGCCAATCTGACTGTCAGGCCTTAATTGCCCAGCTCCAAGAACAAGTCAAATCCGCTCCTCAAACAGTCGCATGCCAGTGCCCACCTGGTGCCTGCCAATGCCACCATCATCATTCTAGCTAGGATATAAGATAAGAAACCCCAGACATCCTGTCTGGGGTTTCTTATTGTTTAGTTATTAGTTGGAATGGTTTGTTTAGCTTCGAAGGCTTTGACCATTTCAGAAGTTGCTTCTTCAATCGGTTTAGTATCCACTAATTTAGCTTGTACCACTACCCGCATGGTTAGTGAAGAATCACAGGTCACCATGGTCAAAATTGGGTTGGCAGTTGGCTCAATCAAGTCAACTCGGCTTGGGTCTACTTCATCGATATAGTTGATTTCATATTTATAGACTTTATCCAAGTCTGTTAGGTAGACTGCTTGACCTACCTTGGCATGCATTAAAGGTTCAAACAACAATCCCTTGTGGATGGAGTGGTGACTGGCAATGGCGTAGTTAGATTCCCCCATCTTCTGATTAGGCATCAAGGTCCCTGCACCTAGGTACATACCTTCGTTAGTCACACCCTTGTAAATTGGCAAGTTCATGCCAACATCTGGCATGGCTACCCCACCGACTGTTGGTAGGTCCTTAGGATTAACGCCGCTAGAAATCACATCATATGGGTTTAGCGGTTTGATAACGCCAAAGTCATAGCTTACTTCCTTCTTCTCGTTAGACTCAATTTCAGCCCGCTTATCACGGTTTAATTCCGTCACAGCGTTGGTTTCTTGACCTTGACGCACTAAGTAGTTCTTAATTGGATCCAATAAGAAGAGTACCGCTGCTGCTAAGAAGAGCAGGACAGCTAGGAAAATCCGCCAAGAGAAGCCACCCTTACGCTTCTTCTTACCTTGTTTTTGCGGCTTCTCTTTCTTTACTTTTGCTTCTTTAGCTGGTTTTTCAGCCTTGGTCGGCTTCTTACCCCGCTTTTTCTCTTGACGCATGCGCTCTGTCCGCGTCAGCCGTTCTTCCGTCATATTCTATATCCCCCTCTAGGTACTTATCATTCTTAGTTTACCATGTCCCCGTCTAAATAGGTAGTAAAAGAACCTAGGCTCGTGTCGAACCTCGTTCCACCAAATCTGCTTCAAAGTAGCAGGCCCTTTCCTTGAGGCTTTCTCCCTCAATTAAGCGCATGAGCTGTTCCACACAGGCAATTCCCATGTCCAAGACTTTCTGCTTCACAGTCGTCAGCTGCGGGCTAGCAATCTGGTCTAAAAAGACCCCATCAAAGCCAATAACCCCAACATCGTCCGGCATGGTTCTGCCCAGTGACTTGAGCCCCCGCTGAATGCCTAAGGCAATGCGGTCTGAGGCACAGACGAAGCATGTGTTAGGTTCCAAATGTGCGTCCAGACGCTCAACCAATTCTGCTGCCGCAGTCGAGGAATTCCGAATGCGGTGAATTTGCGACGTGTGATCTGGATGTTGCGCCATAGCATCTTGATAGCCTTGCTCCCGTTGGCGTTCGAAGTATTCTGGTACGTCAATCCCAACAAAGATAATGTGGTCATAGCCTTTCTTAAAGGCATACTCAGTGGCCTTAAATTCAGCCTGCCGGTTATCTGAATCGACAAAGGGCACCCCGTAGGTATTCTCGCCGTAGAGAATCAAGGGCTTGTCAATTTTACGAATCCATTCATAGTCGGATTCTCGCATGCCCGTAATAATATAACCATCACTATTCCCTGTATCAATGGTATTCTCCGTCATGAGTTGGAGGGAGTATTGGTACTTATCTAAACCTTTGGCAATTCCAGATAAGAGGTTCATATAATAAGGTTCAGTCGCATCCATTTCTTCCAGAATTAAGACCTTAACAATTAGGGTCCGGTTCTGGGCTAGGGCCTTGGCCGCCATATTAGGTCGATAATTGAGTTCTTCCATGGCCTGATAGACCAATTGCTTGAGCTCATCCGTCACCAGTTGGGGGTGATTGATTACTCGAGAGACCGTCATTTTAGAGACATTAGCCTTCTTGGCCACGTCTTTCAGCGTTGCCATAATGTCCACTCCTCTCCATCGATTTGCCAGTGTATTCTTTCCTATTATACACTAAAATAACCTGCTCTTGCGACTAAAAGCAGGTATTTTTTTAGGAAATTACTTTGAATTTACTAGGAAATAAATTTAGAAGCTAAAAGCCGCGCATGATAAGGAAGCCTAGTTCCGCGCTTGCAAAACTCCCTTAAGCAGACCTTGGCGTCCTATGACCACTAAGTGATCCGCCAGGTCAGTCACTGAACTCGCTGTGGGAGCCTGATCAATGGCTTCTATAATCATGGCCAAATTCGTTCCTGCCAGAACAGCGACTTGTGGATGCCCCTGAGACAGCAGCATGCTAACATTAAAGGGGGTGCCCCCCTTAAAATCTGTTAGAATCAAGAGCCCTTTTTCCCCATCCGTCTCGACTCTAGCAGCGACTTGAGCTTGGTAGTCACTAAGGTTAGTGCCTTCCTCAAAAGGCAACCAGTCGATAAGCTCCTGGTCACCTACAATCATCCTACTGGCTTCCGCCATGCCTAAGGCGAAGCCCCCATGTCCTGTCACCAAGACCTTCATCTGACATCCACTCCTTGCTTTTTCTTACTTCTATTGTATGTAACGAGCGCCCATCCGACAAGCCCCTAATCATAAGAAAAAGCCTCGTTCCAATAGAACGAGGCTAATAGGATTGATTGGTTTAATCGCGAGGCTTAATATGTCGCAAATGGGTCAAGGCCAAAGCCAAGAAAAGGCTATTAACAATCATAGGAAAGGCTAAGACCGTTTGCTTTTCCTTGAAGTAGTAGGCTGCCAGGACGAATAGTTGGACAGCCAAGACGATGACCATGAGAAAACGAGTCATCCGATAACGCTTGATCAGTTCATTAGGTTCTGGTTGATTCATTCTATTACTCCTTATCCTTGCCGTTTGAGTTGGCGGCGGTTTGGCCCATCGAGGGTGATCTCACGAGCTAGGTAACGAACCCGCTCCATGATACGGCCTGCCTTGGCTAGGCTAATGCCTTTTTGATTATAGGTTAGGACTTCTTCATATTCTTTTAGAGAAAAGTTGGAAGTGAAGAAAGTCGGTAACGATTCCCGCATACGATATTCTAGAATAATGGCCAAGACTTCGTCTCGAACCCAGCCCGATGGATCAGACTCGGCGCCCATGTCATCTAGCATTAAGACATCCACCTGCTTGACCTTATCCAAGTTGGCTTGGGTGCTATTGTCCCGAATAGAAGCCCGCATATCAGAAGCAAAGGTTGGGAAGTGTAAGAAAGTCACCGTCGCCCCCTCTTCTTCCACCAAATGATTGGCTAAAGCCCCCAATAAATAGGTCTTGCCTACCCCGTAAGGGCCCGTAATGTAGAGACCCTGCGCTGATTTAGGGTCTTGGTGATAGGTCTGCATAAATTGCGTCACCGCATTAATTAAGGCCTGGCGTTCTGGCGAATCAATAATGTAATCAGCCAAATGAGCCTGGCGGACATCATCTGCCATCATGCGGTTATCCAAATTAGCGGCTTGGCGACGGGCCTTGAGGCTAGCTAAGTAATCGGTGGTTGGCTTGTAGCGGACATCAATAAAATTATGGTTAATGAATAATTCTGGCTGGTAGCCTGGGTTAGTCCCTGCCTGTCCTGCTTCAATCGCCCGACGTTCTAGGCGAAACTCATTGAGTTTTGAAAGGGAATTTTGAATCATTTCCCCACTTAATTCTGCTTGATGTTCTCGGAGGAAGGCTTGAATGGCTTCATCCTGGCGGACCAAGGCCACTGCCTGCTCATAAATTTCTTGCAGATGGGGCTGGTTCATAATCTGACGCATGACGTCTTGGATTGTCTCCATAAGATTCCTCCTCTAGTGGTCTAGCTCCTGGGCTGACCCTTTCTTAAATGGATTGACGAAGGTCTGGGTGGCTTGACTAGCAGCTGGGCTAGCCTCAGGCTTGGCTTGGCTTGATGCCTGACCTGAATCCTGGCCTTCTTGACGTTGCTTGGCTAACCATGAAGGCACCACTTCTTGGCGCTGATGGGGCCCGGCTCCCTTGTGAGTCCGACCATAAGGTCGTCCTGACTCCTGGCTATCCTTCTTGGCTTGGGCCTGGCGCTTGTCTTCGATATAGCGGAAGACTTGGTGGACTTCTTTAATCCCCTTTTGCTGCCACTCATCCAGTAATTTTTCAAAATTAGACTTGTAAAGGTGGTCGCGCCCTTCCATGACCAAGAGGTAATAGACTGCTAGGTTAACAATGGCAGGCGATAGTTTGACCTTTTCCAAGGCAGCTTCTAGGTTGTAGCCCTCTTGGTCACTCCGGATGCCACCCTTGGCCTGTTTGACTTGCTTGAGAAAGGCCAGCGGTGGCAAAATCTCCGCCGTAGCAATAATTTGTGCCTGATTCTTGCTATAGTGGCCTTGTTCCCGCAAGGTTTGGGCCCGGGCTTGAATCTGGTCTTTGAGCTGGCCCGCCTGGCTAGAAGCCGATTCCTTGCTGCTTAGGCTAGCCTTATAGCGCTTAGCCAAACTCGGTAATTGATCCATGGCAATTTGTTCCGTCTGGTCTTGGTAGGCCAATTTAATGACTGTCGCCACTTGCTCCTCGTCAAAGCCATAGACTTGATGGAGACTGGCCATTTGCTGGCGCAGTTCCCGCGTGAAGAGTCGGCTATTGACTTGGGCCGCTTCTAGTATATCCAGAACCTGACCATAACGGAAACTATCCTGACTCTCTTGGTCCAAGCTGGCTTCTGCTGGATTAGGGGCGGTCTGCTGACGGTAGGAGCCAGATAAAGCATCCTGGTTCTGAGCATCTTTGATAGCTTGGTCTGATGGATAGTCGAAGACCTGACTGAAGGACTGGGTCACTTCCACATATTCGCTAGCATCCATCTCTTCCCATTCAAAGCGGCGCATCAAGCGATAGAAGGCTTGATCCCCAATCTTATTCATCAGCAGAGCCGCATAAAGGGGGTGCTGCAAGAAGCTCCCCACCTCAAGTGGCGCTATGACTTCATAGGACACTAATTGAGTCTGGGCATTGCCCTGGACCTTCTTAGGTTGATAGGACTTGAGTAAGCCCAAGGCCTCCAAGTATCCGCGGGCTTGATTTAAGTCGGCCGGCGAAACTTGCAGTTGATCAATCAGACTAGCATGCATGACCGCTGGGCTCCAGGCCCCGTCCGCTCCCGCGTAATCCGTTAAAGACAGATAGAAGGCTAGCCCCACCGTGCCGATGACAGGCTGATAGCATTGGCGCAGGGTCACCTGCTGTAGCTGGGACAAGGGCGCTTGCTGCCGAACCCGAAAGGGCTGTAAGGGACTTAACATGGTGGGACCTCCTTTCTAAATTTGACTTGAGTCAAGTCATTATTTCTTATCGTTTTTCTCACTTAAACGATCTTGTAGGGCTTGGAGTTCTTTTAAGAAACTCTCACGCGAGTGAAATTGGCGATAGACACTGGCAAAGCGAATATAGGCCACTTCATCTAATTCCATCAAGAGCGGAATCACAAATTCTCCAATTTGTTCTGATTCAATTTCCTGGTCAGTGATTTCGCGAATCTTGTTTTCTACTTGTTGGGCCAATGCCTGCATTTGTTCCATGGTAATGGGCCGTTTTTCAGCTGAACGCACAATGCCGCGCAGTAGCTTCTCTTGGCTGAATTCTTCTCGGGTACCGTCACGCTTAATGACTAGCAAAGGAATCTGTTCAATACGTTCATAGGTAGAGAAACGATGTTTGCAGTTGAGGCATTCCCGCCGCCGCCGGATTGCCGCCCCACCATCAGCAGGCCGGGAGTCATTAACTTTGGAGTTTTGGTGATGGCATTTTGGACATTCCATAGGGTTCCCTCCTTATCTTCTGGCGCCAGAGGGCGCTTTTCCTTTCTATTATAACGAATTCTTGTCAGAGGAACAAGCTAGAGACGGCTTAAAGCCTGATCTACCTGGGCAAAGGTCGCCGCTAAGGTTCCCTGATTATCAATGACTAGATCTGCCCGCTGACGCTTGGCTTCAATAGATGCTTGGCTAGCAATGGCTGCCTCCGCTTGGTCCTGGCTCCAGCCATTACGGGCCATTAGCCGTTCAACTTGCAAGTCATGGGGCAGATAAACCACCCAGACCTGATCCATTTTTTGGTCATAGCCTGTCTCATAGAGTAAGGGAATATCGAAAAAGGCAAGCTGTGCTCCCGCCTGGGCCAGACGCTGACTCTCCGCCTCCAAGGCCTCATAAATGAGTGGATGCAAAAGCTGATCCACCTCCTGGCGCAACCGGGCATCTCCGAAGAGACGCTGACCAAAGACTTGGCGGTTAAGGGCACCTGACTCATCCAGAATTCCCCTACCAAATCGCGCCACCAAACGCTCCAGGCCCTCTTGGCCAGGTTCCACTAGCTGACGGGCAATTACATCCGCATCAATCAATGGATAGGTAAGTTCCTTTAAATAGTTAGATACAGTGGATTTACCCGTGGCAATCCCCCCTGTTAAACCAATTCTAAGCATGGCCTTTCCCTCCTAGCGGATGCTTGAGGCGAGAGGATTGACAATGCGGACAGAAATGGGTCCCTCGCCCACCTAATTGAACCTTATGGATCAGGCGACCACAACGTTCACAGGGCTCATCTACTCGGCCATAGACAGCCAAGGACTCCTGATAGGTTCCCGCGGCTCCCAAGGAATTGCGATAGGTCCGAATGGTAGAACCACCCGCCTGCACAGCCGCCGCCAAAATCTCAATAATAGTGGCATGCAGGCGTTTGACCTCATGGACAGTAAGGTCGCAGGCCGGTCTTTGCGGATGAATCCGCGCCTTAAAGCAGACTTCATCTACATAAATATTGCCTAAACCAGCCACCAAGGTCTGGTCCAGCAAGAGGGGCTTAAGCGCCCGTTTAGAAGACGCTAACTGAGCTCGAAAATGGGATAAGTCAAAGGTTTCCTGGGTGGGCTCAGGTCCTAACTTCTTGCTGGCAAAATAGCTTTCTAATTGGTCCTTAGCCATATAAGAGAAACGTCCAAACTTGCGGACATCTTCATAATGGAAGTGGCTACCGTCCTTAAAAGTCATGATTAGATGCACATGCTTGGGCTTGGTCTTAGGCTCCTGACCTGGTGGGTAGACATGGCACTTACCTTCCATTCGCAAATGAAAAACTAGCACCTGAGAACCAAAATCCAGCCATAAGTACTTGCCCCGCCGCCCCACCGCTTGGATGGTCTGGCCACACAAGTAGTCTTGCCACTGAGCCAATGTCTCTTGGGGCTTTAAGTCAATTAGCTTAGGCCAGAAAACTTGAACCTCCGCAATGGTCTTGCCCTCAATCAGACTAGTCAGGCCACGCCGTACCGTTTCTACTTCGGGTAATTCTGGCATAAGTCACTTCCTTTCTAGGTCGGGCTCGCTAAGGAGCCTGAACCTTATTTTAATTGATACCAGTTGTTGCCACTGGCTGCTTCTACCTTGAGTGGTACTGATAGGCTAACAGCGCCCTCCATAACTTCCGGCACCAAGTCTTCTAAAATGGTGATTTCTTCTTGAGGTGCTTCTAAAATCAACTCATCGTGCACCTGTAAGAGCAGACGAGCCTGGAGGCCGCGTTGACGAATGGCCTGATCTAAGGCCACCATGGCTACCTTAATAATATCGGCAGCCGTCCCTTGAATTGGCGTATTCATAGCCGTCCGCTCTGCAAAGGAACGCAAGTTAAAGTTGCTGGAATAGATATCCGGTAAGGCACGTCGCCGACCCCACAAGGTGCTGACATAGCCGTCTTTCTTGGCTTGAGCCACAACTTGCTGCATAAAGGTTGAGATGCCTGGATATTCGGCCAAGTAGCGGTCGATAAAGGCCTTGGCTTCCTTACGCGGCATGTCCAAGTTCTGGGACAGGCCGTAGTCACTAATACCATAGACAATCCCAAAGTTAACCGCCTTGGCTTGGCGTCGCATGTCACTGTCCACCACCGCATCATCCGAAAGGCCAAAGACCCGTCGTGCGGTCGCCGCATGGATGTCTTGCCCCTCCAAGAAGGCCTGTTTCATATGAGGATCACCTGAAATATGTGCCAGCACCCGCAACTCGATTTGCGAATAGTCGGCACCAAAGAGTTGCCAGCCTGGTTCAGACGGCACAAAGGCCTGACGAATCTTGCGACCTTCTTCCATCCGAATGGGGATATTCTGCAAGTTAGGATCCGCACTGGATAAGCGACCGGTCTGGGTCAGGGTTTGGACGAAGCGGGTGTGAATCTTGCCATCGGCTTGAATAAACTTAGGTAAACCAGCCAAATAGGTTCCCTGAAGCTTAGCTAGCTGGCGATAGGTCAGTAGAGCTGCCACAATGGGATGGGCATCCTTGAGTTTTTCTAGGACATCGGCTGCCGTCGAGTAGCCAGTCTTGGTCTTCTTAATGACCGGCAAGCCTAGGCGTTCGAAGAGGATTTCACCCAATTGTTTAGGCGAATTAGGATTGAAGGCTTGTCCTGCTAATGCTTGAATTTCGGCCTCTAATTCTTCTAAACGTGCTAAGAGCAAGTCATTCATCTGATCCAGTGTGGCCACATCGACCGCTACCCCTCTTTTCTCCATGTCCGTCAAGACTTGAGCTAGGGGGAATTCCATGTCTTGGTAGAGCTGAGTCATGCCCAGATCATCTAGCTGTTGGGTCAAGGGGGCTACGGCCTGGTCCAAAAGTGAAACCTTGTCGGCCAAGTGTTGGGCCAAACGCTCATTTTCTGGCAGAGCTTGTTTAACACCCTTGCCATAGACTACTTCATCCAGCTGGACTTGGATGCCCAAGTCTAGATAGGTGGCCAGGCTAGTCAGATCCTTAATCTTCTCGACATCAACCAAATAAGCCGCCAAGCCCACATCGAAGGTCACACCCGCCAGTGTCAGTCCTTGATGGTCCAACAAGATGCTGTCTCGCTTGAGGTCTGCGCTGATTTTAGGAAGAGACCCATCTTCTAGCCATTTTCTGAAGGCTGAGCTAGCAAAGGCAACTTGGCCACTTGTGGCATAAGCCTGGTCGCCTTGGGTCCATGCTACCGCCAGGACTGGCGCAAAATGATAATTCTCGCTGAGCGTCTCCAGATAGAAGGCACCAGCTGCCTTGACATGGTCATCTTCAATTGACTCCAACCAGGTCACGGGATAGCGAGTGGTCTCTTGACTAGCGACGACTTCCGCCCCTTGATGCAGTTGGGCTAGGAAGCTACGGAAATCCATTTGGACATAAAATTCACTTAACTGAGCTAGGTCACGCTGTCCTAGTTGGCAATCGTCGAGGGTGATTTCTAGTGGCGCATCCTGGACAATGCGAGCTAGTGACTTGCTGAGGCGGGCATTGGCTTCGTCCCGAATAATGTTTTCCTTCATCTTGGAAGGCTTGAGTTGATCCAAACCTTGATAGAGGCCTTCGACCGTTCCAAATTGATGGAGCAACTTGAGGGCGGTCTTCTCCCCTACCCGTTCAATGCCCGGATAATTATCCGAGCTATCGCCCATTAGACCCTTGAGGTCGATAATCTGTTGGGGCGTCAGCTGGTACTTATCCCAAATGCTGGCAGGCGTGTAAGGCTCTAGCTCACTTACGCCTTTTTTGGTGATATAGACTGTCACCTGGTCGCTGGCTAATTGGGTCAAGTCCTTATCCCCCGACACAATCATGACCTGGTCGTCTGGGTCTGCCGCCTTAGCTAAGGTACCTAAAATATCGTCCGCTTCGTAGTGGAGTAATTCGTAGTACTTAATGCCATAGGCATCCAAGAGCACCCGGAAATAGGGTAGCTGTTCGCGGAACTCGCCCGGTGTTTTTTGGCGTCCTGCCTTATATTCTGGGTATTGTTCCGTCCGGAAGGTATGACCTGATTTGTCGAAAGCCACCAAGACATGGGTAGGCTTAAATTGGTCTAAAACCCCATCCAGCATGCGGTTAAAGCTAAACAAGGCATTGGTATGTAAACCTGCCTTATTCTTAAATCGTTCAATATCCAAAATGGAGAAGAAGGCCCGATAGGCCAAACTACTTCCATCAATCAGTAAAATTTTGCGCTGGGTCATGGGGCGCCTCCTTAAGTGTTAATGATAAGCTCCTAGACTCTAATAGCCAGAAGCAAAGTAAATCAGCCAATCCAGCAGCATCCCTTAGGACAAGCCGCTAAGAATGGCTGATCGTGATGACTTGTATTAAGTGTTAGGTCTTAGCCGCCAAATCAGTCTTAGAGGACATTTGGATGTAGGCGGGCATATTCTTTTTCAAAGCGTTGGGCAATCTTATCTACGTCACCTGCGCCCATAAATACAATGACATCGTCCTTGTATTGCATAAGCGGAGACAGGTGCTCGCTAGAAATAATCTCCACCTCTTGGTCAATTAAGGCCGCCAAGTCTTGGATGGTGACTTCCCCACTTTGCTCACGGGCAGAGTTGAAGATGTCGCAGAGATAGACTTGGTCTGCTAGGTTAAGTGCTTCAGCAAATTCATTGAGCAGGGCCACTGTCCGGCTAAAGGTATGAGGTTGGAAGACCGCGATACAGCGTTTGTCTGGATAGCGTTGCTTGGTTGCATCAATGGTCGCCTTGATTTCGCTTGGGTGGTGGGCATAATCGTCAATGATGGTTAAATCCCCCACTGTCTTAACGCTGAAACGACGTTTGACACCAGTGAAGGTCGCTAGGTTTTGGGCAATGGCATCTGCCGGAAAACCTTCCAAGGTCAAGACCGTAATGACCGCCAAGGCGTTCAAGATATTGTGCTTACCATAGGTCGGCACATGGAAACGTCCTAAGAACTTGCCTTCAAAGGTCACATCGAAGGAAGACCCATCTTGAGCCCGTTCAACATTGGTTGCATAGACAGTTGAATTGCTGTCAAAGCCATAGTAGTAGACAGGGACTGGCGCTTTTAATTGGCGTAGATAAGCATCCTCCCCACAGGCAATTACAGCTTTCGTGGTTTGGCCCGCAAAACTAGTGAAGGCTGAGAAGACATCATCAATAGAAGTGAAATAATCAGGATGGTCAAAATCCACGTTGGTAATAATAGCATAATCTGGTGCATAGGACAGGAAGTGGCGGCGATACTCGCAGGCTTCTAGACCAAAGTACTTGGCAGATTCCTGACCATAACCGGTCCCGTCCCCAATCAAGTAAGATAGAGGGGCTAAGTGCTTGAGGGTATGCGCCAAAAGACCTGTGGTTGAGGTCTTACCATGGCAGCCCGAAACAGCAATGCTAGTATAACCCTTAATCAATTTACCTAAGAAATGGTGGTAGCGGTAGATTGGCAAGCCCAATTCGCGCGCCCGTACCAATTCTTCATGGTCATCGCCGAAGGCATTGCCTGCAATAATGGTCAGGCCAGGTTGAATATTGTCAGCCGAGAATTCCATCATAGGCACACCCGCAGCTTCTAAGCCTTGTTGGGTGAAGAAGTACTTCCCTACGTCACTCCCCTGTACCTTATAGCCTTCTCCTACCAGGATAAGCGCGAGAGCACTCATGCCTGAACCTTTGATTCCCACAAAATGATAGGTTGTTGCTTTGTCCATAATCAACCTACACACGTCCTTTCACTCAATTAATTTCTAGTCTTCAAATAATAAATAACTGTCCTTGTCTTTACGCATACGGGCCAAAATCTCACGAGAGACCCCGACTTCCGTCACAGCTTGCGATTGCGGTGGCTGATAAGGTTTAGGTAGTTCCTTAGGTTGGAAACGTTCTGCCCTTGCCTGTCTTGCCACTTCCTGGCTATCTCGCCCATTCTCTAAAATAGACTGGAACTTAGCCTGGGCATCCGAGACTTGACGTTGGCTGCTGGCCTCATGATGCTCCCGCTCTCTTTGGGCGCTAGCTTGCCAAGCTTGGCGTGATTGCTGAGAAGTCGGCGCTTCTAAAAATTCATCCAGAACCTGGCGGTCTTGCTGTCGACGGCTAGCTTGGCCTGGCTTGGGCCAGTCATTTTGAGGTCGCCGCTCGGCTGGTGCTACGTGGGCACGATCCAAACGGTCAGAATGGGTTTGTGGCAATCTTAGCTCCTCACCCGGTCGATAGCTAGGCGCGGGACTTTCCTCTTCGATTGGCTCTGACATCATGCGTTCCCGCACCAAATCGGAATTGAAGCGCTGGTTTGGATTGCTGTTGCGGCGCTCACGGTAGGCTACCCGATAGTCAGCCTCTTCCAATGGCTCCTCTGTCGTAGCTGGCGGTGGTGTCTGACTGGCATCAATCATCTTTTGCGGTTGATCCCGCCAAGGTTGCTCGTGATGATAGACAGGACGATGGCCCCGGCTGGTCTCTTGCTTTTCTTCTAGCGCAGACTTGAATTTGTAAGGGGCGCCCTTGCTTGAAGGCGATTGGGATTCCCGGTTAAAACGTCGGTTGTCGTAATTTACATTCCGCTTCTGGTAAGCGGGTCCTTGGTAGTCCTTCATAAGCCACCGTCCTTTCATCTTCTGGTCTTGCTTGATGCTGCTAGTTTGATCACCTAAATGGCTAACTAGCCTTGATAGTGGGCGATGACTTGCTCAAGTGGTGTACCGACTGCTAAGTCATCTTTCAATACCCAGATACCTGGTTTATTTTCAATGGCATCCAAACCTAGTTCGCGTGTAGAACAAATCATACCATTGCTGTCAACGCCACGTAATTGGCCTGGCCAAATGATTAAGCCATCTGGCATAACGGCACCTGGTTGAGCCACTAAGACCTTTTGGCCGGCTTCAATATTGGCTGCCCCACAGACGATTTGTAGGACAGTGTCAGCCGCTACACGTGTTTGCGTAATATGTAAGTGGTCACTATCTGGGTGGTCAACACATTCTTCCACATAACCAACGACCAAGCGTGGTGAAGCATCAAAGCTAACCGCTTGATCGAAGCCCGCCGCTTGAATACGGGCATTGACTTGAGCCACTTGCTCGGCAGTCAAGGTCACAGGACCCTCTCCAGTTAAGTTCAAGTCAGCCACTCCGAAGAGGTTATAGCCCACAATGGCTTGAGATTGATGATGGCGCAGGGCGGTTACCTGACCTTTGCTATCTGGGTCAATCTCGTGTGAAGAAACGGGACCACTAGTGAGAAGGAGCACGTCACCGACGCCTCCAGGATTATAGAATGCTAACCACATATGATTTCTTGTCTTCCTTTCGTCTACTTGTCTGAAATTTCTAGTTTGTTTAGTCTGTCCTTAGACATTGGCGCGAATGGTCGCTAAGCTTGTCTTGTCGAAAGTCTCTAGGACTTTGATGACCATTTCCTTGGCTGCCTCATAATCATCCATACGGAAAAGGGTTTGGTGACCGTGAATGTAACGGGCGCAGACTCCAATAACAGCTGAAGGCACCCCATCATTGCTGACATGAGCGGCACCCGCGTCGGTTCCACCTTTGGAGAAGAAGTATTGGTATGGAATCTTGTGGGTTTCTGCTGTATCCAGCAAGAACTCACGCATACCGCGGTGGGTGATGTGGCCTGGGTCTTGCACCCGTAAGAGGAAGCCACCCCCTAACTGTCCAAACTTATCCTTGTTGCCATCCGTATCATCGGCTGGCGAACAGTCTACGGCAATAAAGGCATCTGGTTGGTAGCGATGAACGGCCCCTTTTGCTCCACGCAAACCGACTTCTTCCTGAGCGTTAGCCCCCGCAATAATGGTGGCCGCTAGCTTCTTATCCTTGACTGCCCGCATGGCTTCTAACATCACGGCGCAGCCATAGCGGTTATCCCAAGCCTTGCCGATTAGGGCTTGCTTGTTGGCTGTCCAGACAGTTTCTGTCTTAGGTACAATGGAATCGCCAGGACGCACACCATATTCCAAGGCTTCTTCGCGGGAAATAAAGCCCGCATCAAATAGGATATCTTCAGGCGCCACTGACTTAGCCGCCCCATCCTTGCCCCGTAATAAGTGAGGAGCCACAGATGATGAAATGCAGACATAATCTCCCTTGCGAGTTTGAAGGGTGTAGCGTTGAGCTGAGATGCTATAAGGGTTCCAGCCCCCAATAGGTGTCACCGTTAAGAGACCATTCGAGGTAATCTGACGGACCATAAAGCCCACTTCATCCATATGAGCTGCCAGCATGAGACGTGGTGCTTCTGGTTCCTTGGCATACTTAATCCCATAGAGGTTACCAATCCCAGATACTTCGATCTTATCAACTAGGGGTGTCAACTCTTCCTGCAAGAAGCGACGAACCTGCCCTTCATTGCCCGAAATCCCTTGTAATTCGGTCAGATGTTTGATTAAGTCAAAGCCTTGTAATGTCATGCCTGTCGCGGTCGCACCGCTACCTCCTTCGCCATTATAAATAGGTAGATTTTACTCTTTTTATTATCTCACGAGCGCTTAGTAAAATCAATGAATTGTACTCGAATTTGTGTTACACTAAGAGTACGGAGCACAAGCCTGTGCGCCCCCACCTACCGCTCCTCGATAGAGCGCGCACCATACCTATGAAAGAAGGATAAATACTATGTCATCTACTCCACGTAAAGGCCTCGTCGGTGGCCTCCTGCTCTTAACCGGCGCCATTGTCGGCGTGGCTGGGACCCTCTTTTACTTGGAATCCCAACCTAAACGCCCGAGCCGGGTCCTAGCCGAAGTTAAGGCTGAATTTGCTAAACAAGGACCGATTGAAGGTTCTTGGATTCACTATGTTCCGGTTGAATACCCTGAATTAGAAAGCCAACCTCAAGTTTATATTGGGGGCATTAGTCGCTATGAAGGGGAACAACTGGTTCACTACCAATTCGTCTGCGATATTTACACCGGTCAAATTCTAGACCTCTTCCCCGTAGAAGGCTAAGGAGAATCGAGAAGTCAAAGAGTCGCTCTGGTGGCTCTTTTTTTGCATGCTGAAAGACAAAAATCCGACCACTTGAGTGGTCGGATTGATTTGTGTACTTATTCTGCCTTCTCAACGCGTTCCAAGACGGTCACAGACAGGCCTGGCATTTCGTAGTGACCATTAAGGTCGAAGACTTGGCCTTCTTCCAATGGTGCCGTATAGTCGACAATTACCTTGCGGTAGAGGCCATGTGGCAGATAGGTGATCGGCATGCGCCAATCATTAGCATTAATCATAACGAAATATGCTGAATTCTCATCCTCTAATTGGTAGGCAATGACACCGTCATGTAACTGGTAAACAGCCAGAGAGTTGAGAATTTCATCATAAGAGTTTTGGCGGAAAAGTGGTGAGCTCTTACGTAACTTGATTAAGCCGCGGACATAATCCACCGTGTCTTGATGATCCGCTACTCGGTTCCAGTCAAATTGGTTGATTTCATCCGGTGCATTGTAGGTATTCTCTATCAGTCTCTTGGTTCTTAAGAATTCTTGACCAGCATGAATGAAGGGAATCCCTTGCGCCAAGAGGACCAAACTGGTCGCCATTAAGGCTCGATGAACACGAACTTCTTCAGAATCATGCGGATGAGTGTAACACAACTTGTCATAAAGGGTTAAGTCATCGTGGGCCTCAACATAGTGGACGACTTGGTCCGGACTAGCATAGGCCGAGTTAGGAATCCCTACTAAGAGGTTCTGAGCCACTAACTTTTCTAAATCAGGACGTCCATTGACATAGCCGCCTTCTTGCTTGTTGAAGTTACCACCTTTGAGGGCATTACGAATGGAATCGTTGAAATGAGCCACTCCTGGCATACGGTAGGCATTGTGTTGGGCAGCCTTATCTTCATAAGGCAACATAGTCCCTAGGTTCCAACCCTCGCCTAAAACGATAATGGAAGGATCAATTTCATTCAGGGCTTGACGTACGGCCAACATGGTTTCAACGTCATGAATCCCCATTAAGTCGAAGCGGAAGCCATCTAATTTGAATTCTCGTGTCCAGTAAAGGATGGAATCCAAGATATAGCGGCGCATCATATAGCGTTCAGAAGCAGTATCGTTACCGACCCCAGTCCCATTAGACAAGTTACCTGCCTGGTCATAACGGAAGTAATAACCTGGCACAATCTTCTGGAAGGCTTGCAAGTCAAACTGATAAACGTGGTTATAGACCACGTCCATAATGACGCGCAGACCATTGTCGTGAAGGGTCTTAATAGTTTGCTTGAGCTCTAAAATCCGGCTAAGCGGATCATAAGGATCCGTCGCGTAGGAGCCTTCTGGCACATTGTAGTTCTTAGGATCATAGCCCCAGTTGTAGGCTGATGGCTTGGCTTCTGTCTCATCTACTGTCGCATAATCATAAATTGGTAATAATTGCAAATGGGTAAAGCCCAGCGACTTAAGATAGTCTAAACCAGTTACTTGGCCTTTAGAGGTATGAGTGCCTGCTTCGGCAAGACCTAAGAACTTACCTTTGGCTGAAATGCCAGAATCTTCCGCTACTGAGAAGTCGCGGACATTAAGTTCGTAGATAATAGCATCGGTCGCCTTGCCAAAAGACGGCATACGGTCAAAGCCCTCCACTTGAGTGGCTGCTGGGTTGACCACCACACTGCGGTCACCATTGACTACCGCCGCAATGGCATAAGGATCCTGGCTGCGCTTAAGGCCTAATGAACCATGGTCTAATAAATAAGTATAGGCTGTTAGATGCAAGTCCCCTAAAATTTCAGTGACCCAAGTACCGCGTTCACCACGTTGCATAACATGGACGCTAGCCAAGTCACTATCCGGTTGGTTGGATTCATAAAGTTCAACGGTCACGCTCTTAGCCGTTGGTGCCCAAACGATAAAACGAGTTGATTGAGGTGTATAAAAGGCACCTAAAGGTCCGTCATAGGCAAATTCTTGATCAAAATCAACCGTTCTGACTGCTTTGGTAGCCAATCCCACCGCCTGATTTGGATTTAAATCTGTCACAGTATTTCTCTCTCTTTCTATGTATACGTATTCTCACGCCTAGTGTACCGTAAACGGTGCTCAGAAACAAGTCTTTAGCCTTACATTTTAGCTTAAATACAGTGAGAAAACAACTAATCTTATAGGATTCTCATCTTATAACCCAAAGTCTCATCTAGCTGTCTATTTTATACATGCAGTATGATTGAAATGCTGGTCTTGAAGCGCTACAATACAAAAGTAAAAAAACAAGGAGAGGAAGCAAATTATGGAAAATCTCTTATGGTTATTTCCCGTCATTTTTATGCTACATGAGATGGAAGAAATCATTGGCTTTGGTCCATGGCTGGACAAAAATCAAGCGATTTTAGACAAGTACCCTAGAATTGCTGTTGCTTATGATCACTTTTCCCCTTCAGGCTTTGCTCTGGCAGTCTTAGAGGAGTATCTAGTGGTGATTATCATCACCGGCGCTAGCCTGTATTTTGCTAACTATCTGGTCTGGCTAGGGGCCTTCATAGCCTTCAGCCTGCATCTCCTCATCCACCTGATCCAAAGCATCCTGATCAGAAAATATATTCCTGCCCTAGCTAGCAGCCTAGTGCTGCTTCCACCCAGCATCTTGATTATCAAGCAAGTAATCGATCAAACGAACTATAGCCTCCTAAGCCTCCTAATCTGGACCTTGCTAGGGCTAATTTTCATGGTGGTGAACCTGGCTTTGGCCCATCAATTGATGCGGTTAGTGACGAAAAGCCTTAAATCTCAGAAATCCTAGTCCCTCTATTTAAAACCAAGTAAAAAGCTCGCACTTATCCCAAGTGCGAGCTTTTTTATAGTAAGAGTTGATAGAGCCCATAAGTATGGCTAGTTCCCTGTAAGTCAGCAGCATAGTGACGTGTCAGGGTATGCTGATGTATTAAGGCGCCAACGGCAGAAGCCCCTCTGGCTTGAGCTTGCTTAAAAATTGAATAGCTCAATGCTGACCCCAAACCCAAATACTGCGGATCTACTCCTAGGTAGAGTATGATGTAGCGTTTGGCTCGATGCTTAGTCCAAAATAATTTGGCTAAAGTAAATAAATTTAACTTTTGATAAACCAAGACTCCATAGTCTGGCATGGTAATCAAAAAACCCACTAGCTTATCCTCCTGATAGGCCAACTTAACCATAGAAAAATCCAAAATATAACGATACTTCTCAAAAATAGCACTAAATTGTGCCCCTTGCAAGGAACGGTAAATAGGAAAATCTCGGTAAAGTCGATTCAAGAGTTCAAACACTTGTAAGGACACCTCAGTCCAATCCGACTTGTGGGGAGATCGAATGGTAATCCCCGCTGCTAAGGCAGCCTCATAACGCTTAGCTAGTTTTGCTTCCTGGGTAGTGGGACTTACCTTAGGATAGAAATTAGACAGATAGCTTTCGGTCAATTTGAATCCCGCTGCCTCCCAGAGTTTGGGGTAATAAGCCGGCTGATGGGGCTCGCCAGTAAAAGGTAAGTCCTCGTGGCCAGATAGCTGCATGCGATAGCCTAACCAAAAACTAGCCTGAACAGGACCAATGAGTTTTTCGGCCCCTAAGTTACGGGCCTGATTTGCTATGTAAGCTATAAACTGCTTGGCCGTGTCCACATCATCTAGGGACTCAAAATAGCCTAAGAAGCAAGTGCCATCGACTGGATAATAAGTCAGCAAACCCCGAATCTGAACTTGCTGATCTTGGTAACCGACAAAGGCTCTCACTTCTATTTCCGGGCTAAGTGGATGGGTCCCACTAATCAGACTTGCTTCCTCTTCAGGTGTCTGCATTAAGTGCCCCTTGCCGTAAAGTTTCTGCGGCAAGGCTAGAAAGTCGACTAGCTCCGGCGAATGAGGCTGCACAGCTTTAATAGTCAGCATGGTCCGCCTCCTCCAAAATGGTTACTTGGCCGCTTAAGCCATCCATCTCAATCCAATCCCCACTTTTCAGCAATTGCGTAGCACCCCGCACATTCACAACTGATGGAATGCCTAGCTCACGCGAAATAATGGCTGTATGAGACAGGAGGGATCCCTGCTCAGCGATGACCCCTTGGGCTTGAGTTAAGAGATAGACCCACCCTGGATCTGTCATTCTGGTTACCATAATCTTACCCTGAGCAGATTCAATGGCTTGAACATCGTCCACTACTAGCACTTGGCCCTTAACCCGACCAGGCGAGCAACCAATCCCTTGCAGGTGTTCTGCCCGACTCAACTGGCTACGTGACTGCCCTGAAAATCGCACATACTTCTCAAATACTTGACCCAAGAAGACATAGCGACTGAAGTTAGGTAAGGTCTTGTCACCCGCTAGCTTAGCACGTCTTTCTGCAATCAGGTCCGATACTGAGTGTGGCTGTCTGGCCAATTCAAAGATTTCTTCCTTGGTCAGATAGAAGATGTCTTCTTCTGTCTCTAAATAGCCTTGCTTGGCAAGTTGCGCCCCAATGGCTCGAAAAATCATCCGCATCATCCCATAAATCCGTGTCCGATTTAGTCTTGAGCTTTCTCGGTACTTCACGCCAGTCATCGCGCGACGGCGTAAAAAGCCCGTCCACCAACTCCTTGGTTGATTGCTTGCAGCATTTGAGGCTTTTAGGTCAGGGGCTTCTTGCTGGCACATTTGAACTAACAAGGATAAGAGGCCTTGTGGATGGGTACGGAAGGTCGGTGTTTCTAGTTTCAGTTCTTCGGGTGCTCGGTCACCAAATTCTTGGATAAAATCCCGAATCTTGGTTACTAAGGGATCTTGTCGACTTAAAAAGTCTGCTGCATCTTCATTTTCTATTGCCTGACGAAGAGCATGGTTCTTGGGATCCTTGAGCTCCCCAACTAAGTCCTGAAGGGCTAGAGCCGGCCGCATACTTTCAATCTGTTCAATACCGGCAATTTCTGCCTGAACATCTTGCCCTTGACGCGACTTTTTCAATAAACCCGTATAGACGAAGGCATAAAGATCATTAATCAAGGTAATGTCCCAATGCGCTAGAATCTCATCCTTAAGCTGTCCGACTAGAGCTGTCAACTGCTCCAAATCCGCATCTGGCGAGAAGCGCTCTTGAAATACTGCTTGAATCCGGATGAATTCCTGTTCTAGCTGGGCCATTTGCTTAGGCGCAGTGAAAAACTCGCGCATAATTCGGCCCATAATCTTAAGTCGCTTCCAAGGCGAGAGATGGACCGGCATGGCCGGTACTTCCGTCTCCCTCACTCCCAGCATAACCTGCCAGATAGGAATAATTTTTTTAGAGAAAGGCAACAATTGCAGAAGCTGGTACCAACTTTGAATTTGATAGTAGACTCGACTATTGACTGGACAGAGCATATTCTGGAAGGTCGGCTCATAGGCAGCCAGTTCAGCTGCCCCCTTCCCCACCAATCTTTGAGCCAAGCCACGGAATATACTCGCATAGGCTTCTTGAATAAAACTGATAGTTAAGGGTGTGGAGAGACCTGGATAGCTCTCCACAATATTACTATTATCCAGAATGATTTGCTTGCCTTGTGGCAAGGTAGTAATGGGACGAGCCTGTAAGATGTAGAGCCGGTCTCCTTGGAAGGTAAACTCCAAATCCAGATAGGGGCCAAAAAGCGTCATGGCTTGCTGGGCTAAGGATTCTAGCTCCCCTAGTTGACTAGTCGTTAAACTTGGGGCGCCTGGCTCTTGTTCCGTATAGGATAGCTGATCTGCCGGATGATAAGTCACCATGCTAGTAGGCACCTTATCTTCTACAATTTGATCACCTAATCCCTGTCCCACAACCACAATGTGTTCATTAAGAATTCCCTTAGGGTTGGCTGTAAAATAAACACCTGATAAATCCCCCTTAATCATGACTTGAACCAGACAGTTCATCTGAGCTTCTGGCAGGCTAATCCCTTGCTTGAAGAGATAGGCCAGAGCGGATACCTGATAGAGGGACAAGAAAGTATGCTCTAGAGACTGGGGTAAGTGGTCGATTGGGACATCTAGCTGGCTTTCAAATTGTCCGGCAAAGGACGAGACGGCACCATCTTCAATGTTAGCAGATGAACGAACTGCCAAACGCACCTGACCAGATGGAAAAGTTTGCTTGACCCAGCTCAGCACAGGACTTAAATCTTCCTTAGCAAAACTCTCTTTAGCCCAAGCCAGTAGTTCTTGACTCAGCTGATCCAAACTTAGATTCCCCGCCTGATAGGCTGCTTCCTGACTAGCTAGAAAATCCATGCTGTCCGCTCGATCAAAACAGTCAAAGGCAAAGACCGCAAAACTAGGTACTGGTAACCCCGCTTTGGTCATTTCCATGAGGTGGTAGGCTTTCCCCCCCACTTTCTGGAGATCATAGACTTGTTTCATTAGAAGACTCCCATCAAAAGGTAGACAGCTACTGAGACGACCATGGTGGTCTCAGTAATATAGGTATAACGCTCAACTCTTTCCCGAATATTGAAGAGCGTTGGATCCTTAATGAATTGCTCGAACTGAACCGTCATCCAGATAACATTAAGCACCAAGACCACGACCCCTACATGGGAAATATTCCAGAGCAGAAGGAAGTTGGTCATAATATCTAGAATGGTGACTACTTCGATGAAACGGGTAGCCTTCTTATAACCGAAGAGCTTGGAATAAGTTACATATTCTGTCTCATCTTTTGGTGCTCGAATCTTACGACAGACTTCCCAAATCAAGCTTGGGAAGTACATGGTGAAGGCCAAGAGAACGGTCGGAACTGACAATAGGGGCAGATTATACTTATAGCATACGAAGGAAATAGTATAGAGATTCAGAATCATCATGACCGGATTATGGGTCACCAAGGCTAAAGGCAATGAATTTTGAATTTTATCTCGCTTAAAGAACCAGAAAGACATCAAGGTTCCGTAGATATAGAGGAAGAGGAACCAAAAGATATTATTCATGAAGAAGATATTCAACATAACAGAGACCGTGACGATAAAGGCTAAGGCGATAGCTAAATCCTTCTTCTTGACCCGACCTGACGGTAAAGCCCGATGGGGGAAGAGTCGTTGATCGGTCTCATAGTCCTTGAAGTCATCTGCAATACGTAAAATCATTAAGAATACAAAAATGGTGAAAATCCCAATCAATTCTTGATGGTTGAAATTAAAGCTGGTCACCCCGTCATTTAACAAGAGGACAAAGTAAATCTCGAAAAACATAATGGCTGCCACGATAAAACGCGACCCCAGCGGAAACATTTCCTTATAATAAATCGCTAAACGCTTAAACATGTTTAACACCTATCCTTTCACCCATTCTGACCTGGCTTTCGATACCTAAGTCTGAGTAATATCTAATATCTTGGTCCAGCTCAATACGATTGGCTGGATATAGTACGACGATAGTGGACCCACCTAAGCCAAAATAGCCCTTCTCCTGGCCTCTGACTAGGTAAGATTGATGATGGTTATAAATTCGACCGACTAGCAGTGCACCAATTTCCATCTGGAGAACTGGCCCCTCTTCTGTCTCAATCAGACAGTAATGCCGGCTATTCTCACGATAAATCAATCGCTGGGCTTGGGCTACTTCCCTTACACTATGCAACTTGCCCTTGATGCTTTTCTGATGGACAATTACCCCAGATTCAATGGCTAAATAACGATGCAAATCTTCGACCCCTAAACGAAATACTAAGGCTAGCCCACCTTGGAAGGCCTGCGCTAGTTGGTCATCTTCCAATAACTCTGCCAAATCATAGCTTTGACCCTTTAAGACCAAACTTAAGTCTTCATGAATATCAAAAACTTGTAATTTGGCATCGGCTACGGCTAATACTTGCCCTTCTGGACAGACAGGGCGTAAATCTGGCTGAATTTTTCGCTGGAAAAAGGCTGCAAAGTGGGGATAGGTCCCCTCTTGGTAGTCAGCCAGAGACAGGTCATAGGTCTCTAGGAACTTTCTTACCTTAGCTTTTGACCAGGGCAAGTAATCACTTAGGGTCAGCAAATAGGAGATGCTAGGCCGTGTCAAGAGAGGGAGGAGCCACCGCCCCCATCTAGTCTGATAGAGGCGATTAACCAAGCCTTCTTGATAGACTGCAGGCTCTATGACCTGACCACTTTGACGCTGGTAGACCTTAACCATAAGGCAAGACCCAAAGCCCGATTAGACTAAGAATTGCTAATAAGGCAAAAGCCAGATAAGCCTTCTTGTTAGGCTTAGGGACGGGCTGGTTCCAGACGAATAGGCCACTTAAGAGTATGGCTAATCCCAACCACAGCCAAGTATAGAATCCAGGAGCCAGCCACTGACCTAATAGATAGCTTAAGGGAAAGCACAAGGCACCATAAGTAACGGGAACCCCGACAAAATATTGCCCACTCCCCTCATCATGCTTGGCCAAGCGATTAAAGTGCCCCAAGCGCGTCACCGCTGCTAGCACATAGATAATAGCAGGCAAGAGATTGGCAGGTCCAAGCGCTAGCTGGGACATGAGGAGAAAAGCTGGCAAGGTAGCAAAGCTAATCATATCGCAGAGTGAATCAATTTCAATGCCAAAACGTTCCTGTTCTGGTGTCCGTGGTAAGCGTCTAGCCACTACACCGTCGAAGAGATCACAAATTCCACTAAGGATAAAGGCCATCATGGCTAGCCGGACCTGCCCTTGTAAGGTCCAATAGATAGCTACTAAGGCAAAGGCCGCTCCCAAGTAAGTAAGTATGACCGACTTATCATACTCTCCAATCAAATAGTTTTTAATCTTCATGTAGATGAATCTTTCCTTTCTCTGCGTCTAGCGTGACTAGCATGCCCGTTTTGAGCCTCTTGCTTGCTTCTTGGACACAAACCAGAGCCGGAATACCACATTCACGGGCCACAATGGAGGCATGACAGAGTACCCCGCCCGTCTCCGTAATCAGGCCTCCTAAGATGCCAAAGACATAGCTCCAACCCGTATCGGTATAAGCTGTCACTAAAATCTCACCCGGTTGAATGCTAGCTATATCTGCCAAGTCTAAAATCACGCGCACTCGCCCCGTGACCTGACCACTGCTAGCAGGCATACCACTCAAGTAAGCTTCCCGACTGCCTTGTGGGAGCGGTTGGAAATTACCTTCTGTTAAGTCTCCTAGCGCCTGACATTTATCATAGGACTGGCAATAATGGCGATCCTGCTTGACTAGTTGCTGTATGTCAATACTTCTATCTTTGTCATTCATGAAGGCTAAGAGATCCCATTTGGTCAGATAGAAGATATCCTCCACTTGCTCTAGGTAGCCTTGTTTAAGATAGGCTCGACCCAAAGCCAGGCTGACTTGCCGAATCAGGTGGTAGGCATGAGTTGAGCAATCCTTAAATTCTTCTCGCCACCACAATAAGTGACGCAAGGAGGTCGCAATCTTCTTAATCTTGCGGCTTTGACGTCCTGTCAAGCCACTAGGTAGCCCTTGTTCCTTGTGCTGACTGACCAGAGACTTTTGCGCCTTATCATAATAAGCATCGTCAAGCACTAGGCGTTGGATTAGCGCTAAAATTTGTTCAGGTTCTTCCATGTAACTTGGTACCCTCAAGTCCAGTTCCCGCCTTGAATGATGACCAAACTTAACCATAAAATCAGCCAAGGCCTTAAAATCATCCCGCTGCCCTTCTTGCTGAGCAAGTTCTACTAAACCTGGTAATGTTTGCTGCGTCCAATCGTCTTTTATCAGGGGCCGATTTCGAATCATACTAGCTAAGGCTAGCATTTCTTCTAAAGGCTGGGTATGGGAAATATTACCTAGGTCTGCAATCAATTGAAAGAACTGGTCTTGGCTTAAGCATTTGAGTAGCCGTGTCTTTTGCATGGAGAGCTGGACCGTATTGATGTAGGCTTGCCAGAAATAAGTCTGCTCCGTTTTTCTGTAGCAGTTTAAGATGACTTGACGCCAGAGGGTCTCAACTTGTTCCAAGGGCGTTTCGTAACTTAGGCTTGCAATCTCGGACTCTAGCTGCTTAAAGTTGTCCTGTAAATTAGTTAAGTTATCAGGGGCTGCTTTCATGAACTTTTTGGTAAGGCTTTGCGTCTTCCAAGCCACCTTGATGAAGCGTGTCAGAAGACCCAAACTTAACTGACTTCGGTATCCTCTACCCTCGTAATCCTTATTAACCCCTAGCTCATCATCGAAATCCCGTTCAATGTAACCAGGAATTTGCTGCATGGCTGCTTTGACTACCCCTAAATTCCAGTAGGGACGAGCATGATGCCGACGCATCAAGTCCGGCATAGGACCACTAGGGGCTAAGTCAATGACCTCCAAGAAGCTCGACAAGGACTCTTGCCAAGCATCAAAGTAGAGACTCCACATGAGATTAGGGCAGGATTGAGCTGCCACACCGCCATCGCGAAAATTAGCTGTCGTCCACCGTCCTTGGCTGACTCGAGTAGGCAGCGTCGTCATAGGGCGAGCCTGAACTAGATAGACTTGGTCACCGCATGCACACCACTCGACATCCATAGGGCGACCAAAGTGGGCGCTAATAAGCATGGCTTGTTCATGAAGTCTGGCCAGTAGGGCTTGAGATAGACCACTGGCTGCAACTAGCTTCAAATCCGGCTCATACCAGGCTAAGCTTAGTCGCTTTGGATTCACGCGACCACTGACTAACTGCTCTCCCGCTCCCGCTACATACTCAATCAGCATCTCTTGGTCTTGATTAGATTCAGGGTTCAAGGTGAAGTAGACTCCACTATAATCAGGCTGACATTGCTCCTGGATTAAAATGGCTAAGCCAAAGTCCTGCCAGGATTGCCCTTGGCGATGCCAATAAGCAAGGGCTTGAGGTTTAAGTAATGACAAGATGCAAGCCTTAATCCCAGCTGCAATTGATGACATCGTCTGGCAATCTGCTATCGAGTCATATTGACCGGCAAAAGAAGTAGTCGCCTGGTCCTCCAAGAGAGCACTACTGCGAACAATATAGGTCTTACCGTCCTCTATAAAATTTCCTAGAGCTTCCTCCAATTTAGCAGGCAGATTCTGACTTTCTAACCGGTCTTGCACCACTTTTCGATCTAACTTGAGCCACTTACCCCAGTCTAGTCTTGGGGCTGCTAATTCTGGCCAGCAATCAGCTAGCCAAGTCATAACTTGCTCGGCTGATAGAATAAGCCCATTTGGTACTGGGAGATTGAGCTGCCTAAGATCCAAAAGATGATTAATTTTCCCCCCATAGCTTGGGGTCTGTTTGGCTTGATAGAGTGTATCCATCTTATTACTCCTATAATCGATTTTGTCTCAGTTTCGCTAGATACAATAGACGATTAACTCCTAAGTGGGTCAATGTCCCTACAAGCAATAGTCCAATGACTTGTGCCCAATCTAACGAAATATAAAGGTGTAGGACCAAGAGAATCCCGATTAAGGAATCAATCTGATCCAGTAAAATAAAGGGATACTTCCAAGCATCCTTAGCGGTCTTACCTGGCGAAATATCTAGGCGACGCTTGAGATAAGAATTAGGTAATTCAAAAAGCACATAGGCCAAGCCCAAGAGTATCCCCAGCGGAAGGTTAGTCGCTAGCTTATTCGGATAATGAGCATAAATTAAATGAAGTTTCTCTAAATCCGGCTGACTCGCCAGAAAATAGGACCAAACTAATTGAGCAAGTAAGCCCCAGGCCACCATCCCCCAGAATCCCTTCCAAGTCTTATTGGCCCCAAAAAGACGACGACCGTCCCCTAGTAGACGTCCAGCATCAATGGGTTGATTGACTGAGTCTAATAGGGAAGATTTACAAAATATCATATTGGCAATACCTGACAATATGACTGGCATAAGGGTCAGATAAAGAGAGAGAATCATGGACATGTTGCGTCATTCCTTTGAACTAATATAAGAACCAAACTGGCCGCATGAAAAGCAGCTAGTCGTCCGTCTCCTTGAGGAGACGATATAATGATTGATATACAAAAAGAAGCTAGGTCCCCCCAGCCTCCGCATTCGCTACTTAGACCTCGTCCCCCTTGAAAGAGCTAGCAAGCTAGTCTGAGCTGACTAAGTCTTGGCTTGCCAATCTTCTTTCAAAATAAGAGGAGGGTCTGACTTATTATTCCTATAGTATACCATCAACTCTATAATGAAAACAATATAAAACTCATATTCCTTACCGTGCTTATACGCTAGATATCCTATATTATAGGGATTTGAAGCTAATTACTGTGATAATTTAGATTGGTATTTCATTATATCGAGAGCTATAAAAGTACTTTACTTATTAGCTAGCCTAATTTCTAACTTAGTAGGCTTAACCCCTGGCCTTCCTCCCACACAAAAAAAGCGTCCCCTAAGGGACGCTTGAAAACTCTCACCCAGCATGGCAACGACCTACTCTCACAGGACCAAAGGTCCAACTACCATC